>NZ_JBFTSG010000055.1:0-66960 GCF_056399885.1 Cupriavidus sp. 01L45
CCGCTCTTTTCGCCGGATCCCGAGGGGGTGTCGCCCCATCCGGCGCGCCTTCTTTGCCTACTTTCTTGGCAAGACAAGAAAGTAGGTCGCCTCCCCGCAGGGGAGGTGAAACTGCCTTTGACTTTGACTTTGACTTTGAAGACCTTGATTTGGACTTGGACGCCAAGGCCCTTGACGTCAAGCAGCCAACATTAAACCCAAAGTTAAACCCACCTACCTAACCGGCCGCCCAACCAACGGATAATTCGGATCGTTATACCCATGCGTAGAAGCATGCCCCGGCCTGACCAACCCATCCACCAACACCTCCTCCTCCCCCGAAACCCCCACCCCCACCGCCCCAAAATAATCCTCGAACTGCGCCAGCGTCCTCGGCCCCGCAATCACCGAACTGACAATAGGATTAGCCAGCACCCACGCCGTAGCGAACTGCCCCAGCTTCAGTCCGCGCGCCTCGGCGTGCGTCTTCAGTGTCTGCGCGATCACCAGCGATTCCTCGCGGAATTCAGTCTCCATCATGCGGCGATCGGCGCGGCCCGCGCGCGAATCCTGCGGCGGTTGCTGGCCCGGCAGGTACTTGCCGGTCAGCACGCCACGCGCAATCGGGCTGTAAGGCACCACGCCGAGTCCGAAATGCTGGCAGGCCGGCAGGATTTCCACCTCGGGCATGCGATTGAGCAGGTTGTAATAGGGCTGGCAGACAACCGGACGCGGCACGCCCAACTGGTCGCACAGCCGCGCGATCTCGGCGATACGCCAGCCGCGGAAGTTCGACACCGCCCAGTACCGGATCTTCCCCGCGCGAACCAGATCTCCCATCGCGCGCACGGGTTCCTCGAGGTTTTCACCCGCGTAGTCGCGATGGAGGTAGAGGATGTCGAGGTAATCGGTCCCCAGGCGGCGCAGGCTTTCCTCCGCCTCGCGCAGGATCCACACGCGCGAGTAATGCGAATGATTGGGCGCGGCCTGCATCGGGTTGCCGAGCTTGCTGGCCAGGATCCAGTCATGGCGGTCGGCGGCCAGCAGCTTGCCCACCATGCGCTCGGAGCCCCCCTTGCTGTAGACATCCGCGGTGTCGATGAAGTTGACGCCGTGCGCGCGGGCGCTGTCCACGATGCGGCCAGCCTCGGCTTCGTCGGTCTGGTCGGCGAACATCATGGTGCCCAGGCACAGCGCCGATACCTTCAGGTTGCTGGCGCCCAGGCGCCGGTATTCCATCTTGAACTCTGACATTGCATTCTTCCTTGATGCGGCGAGGGGAGGCCGGGTGCGAAAGCCTGAGAGCTTACCCCTTGCGAAGAAATCCTGCCTGCCGCACCAGCAGGCAATGCCCTCGGGCCGTGCCTATGCCAGAATGCTAGCCATCGTGATCCGGCGCCGCCGGGCGAAATCTAAATCCGACGACCATGCTCAGCCCATCCCTAATCGCGGCGATCGTGCTGGTGTTTCATATCCTCGGCGTCATCGCCGCCCTGCATGCGGTGATGACGGTGCGCACCGCCCCCGGCGCCATTGCGTGGGCGGGCTCGCTGGTGATGATGCCGTACTTCACCCTGATTCCGTACCTGATCCTGGGCAGCAGCAACTTTGCCGGCTACGTCAATGCGCGCCGCTTCAACAACGACCGGCTGCGCGAGGTGACGCACGACATGGATGCCGGCGAGCGCGAGGCGCGCGATGCCTGCGTGGTGCATTCGCCGTCCCAGGCTTGCCTGCGCGCCTTGCCCCGGCTGACCGGCATGCCATGCCTGGCCAACAACGCCGTGCGGCTGCTGGTCAACGGCGAGGCAACCTTCGCYGCGATCTTCGCTGCCATTGCCGCCGCGAAGAAGGTAGTCATCGTGCAGTTTTTTATCGTCCATGACGATGACCTGGGCCAGGCGTTGCAGCGCTTGCTGTGCGAGCGGGCCGCCGCGGGTGTCAAGGTGTATTTCCTTTACGACAGCATCGGCTCGCATGCGCTGCCGGGCAGCTATGTCAAGCGCCTGCTGGCGGCGGGGGTCGAGGCGCGCGCCTTTGCCACGCGCAAGGGCTTCGTCAATCGTTTCCAGCTGAACTTCCGCAACCATCGCAAAGTCGTGGTGGTGGACGGCGAATGCGCGTTTACCGGCGGGCATAACGTCGGCGACGAGTACATGGGCCTGCAACCGCCGCTGGCGCCGTGGCGCGATACCCATATCGAGATCCGCGGCAGCGCCGTGCTCGATATCCAGATGGTGTTTGCCGAGGACTGGTACTGGGCCGCGCGCGAAGTTCCGGTGCTGCTGCCGCCGCCGGCCGCCGCCGCCGGCGCCATGACCTGCCAGGTGGTTCCGTCAGGCCCGGCCGACGCGCAGGAAACTTGCTCCCTGTTCTTCGTCGAGGCGATCCAGGCGGCGCGCTGGCGGGTGTGGATCACCAGCCCGTACTTCGTGCCGGACGAGGCGGTATTCGCCGTACTGCGGCTGGCGGTGCTGCGCGGGGTGGATGTCCGCATCCTGTTGCCGGCGCGGCGCGACCATCTGGTGGTCTTCGCCGCCTCGACGCTGTACGCCTACCAGGCCATCTGCGCCGGCGTCAAGATCTATCGCTACCAGCCGGGTTTCCTGCACCAGAAGGTCATCCTGATCGACGACGAGGCCGCGGCGGTGGGCAGCGCCAATCTCGACAATCGCTCGTTCCGGCTGAATTTCGAGTTGATGGTGATGACCGCAGACCGCGGTTTCGCCGCCAGCGTGGCGCAAATGCTGGAACAGGATTTCGCGCTGGCGCGGCGGATCGACCGCAACGAGTACATCGGCGGGCCCAGGCTGCGCAGGGTGGCGATGCATGTGGCATCCCTGTTCGCGCCGATTCTCTAGTGTCCGGCGGCTATACCTCGGCCTGTGCGGCCTGTTTCGAGGTGCCAGTCTGCCAGTCTCGCCGCATGATGATGTACGTGAATGAGGTCGACCAGCCGATCAGGATCAGGCCCACCAGCGGCTCGATACTGGCGATCAGGCGCGTGGCCCCGACCGGCGAGATGTCTCCGAGGCTCTGCGTGGTGAAGGTTTCCAGCGAGAAATAAAAGTACACGATGGGCGCGATCGGGCCCGGGCCGGACAGCCCGCCCAGTCCGAGCGCAGAGCCCGACAACCAGTACCCTACCGCGAACACCAGGGCCTCCAGGATATGGGCAACGATGATGCATACGATCAGCACGCCCACATTGACGCGCCCGGTCCAGCGGCGGGGATTCATCCCCGACAACAAGCGCAGGGCCTCGTAATGCATGGCGACGACGGTCACTGTCAGGACGCTGGCGCAAGCCAGGGCCAGCAGGTCGTCGGTGGTGATTCCCATAGGCTTCCCTCGTCAGGCCGGGAACGTTGCCGTCGGTCGCGGCACGCTCACAAACTGTTTGGAATGTAATGGGGGATCACAAGGAAAGCCAGCCCGCGGACGATGCGCGGCCAAACGGAAAGCGGCGGCGCGACCAGGCCACCATGGGACCGGGCAAGGGAAATTTTTGCCACGGTTCCTCGGCTGCAGCCCGGTAGATCCGGTGAAAAGTACCGTATTCGGCATCATAGAGACGAGAGTGCGAACTGCCGTGCACCTGGAACCTTGCCCTCCAGGATGAAGTGGACGTCCCAGACATCGAAAGCCTGGCCCGGCACGCCGGACGGCGCACCAGCAGAATCAAAGCAGCCTGGGCAGGCCGGCTCAATCAAACTCTACGTAGATCTCGCCGCGCGGGCCGTCGTAACCCAGGCGTGGCAACTTGCCGTGCTCGCGGCTGGAGCGGGCGAGAGCGCGGAGCTCGGCCTTGCGGGTGGGCTCGCGCAGCATGCGGCGGGCACCGGTGCTGATTTCGGCGGGGCCGCACTCCGGGTTATGGCACTCGAACCGCACCCACTGCCCGTAGCTGCCGCGACGGGGCTGGGCTTTGGCCTCAGTGCCGCAAAGAGGACAGGTTTCTTGTTTTTCCTTCATAGGCTGATTCTATCGTCGAGACCATGCCGGACATTGCGAACAAGTGTGCGCAGTCCAGTGCCGCGCGGCTGCCCCTCTTCCGGGGGGATCGCCAGACGCGAGGTGAGTGCTTCTCACGGTGCAGACAACAGCCGTGCCACAGGCAGGCAGGCGAATCAACCCGCGCGGTACGCGTCGAGCCGGTTGTACAGCGTCTTGAGACTGATGCCCAGCGATTGGGCTGCCTGCCGCTTGTCGCCGTCGAAGCGCGCCAGCGTGGCGAGGATGATTTCGCGCTGGGCGTCGGCCAGCGACGTCCCGATGCGCACGTTGACGAAACCGTTCAGCGTCGCGGGGCGGGGCGGCTGGGTAGAGAGATTGGGGTTGGCGATATCGACGACACGGTCGGCCAGGATAAAGGCACGGTAGATGGTGTTCTTCAGTTCGCGCACGTTGCCGGGCCAGCCGTAATGCCGCAGGCGTTCCAGGGCGGTGGAAGAGAAGGTCTTTTCCGTCCCCTCCATGGCATTGAATTCCGCAAGGAAGTGCCTGGCCAGTTGCGCGATGTCCTCGCCGCGCTCGCGCAGCGGCGGAATGTGCAAGGGAAACACGGCGAGCCGGTAAAGCAGGTCTTCGCGCAACTGGCCGGCGCGCACGGCTTCGACCGGGTCGCGGTTGGTGGCGGCGAGAATCCTCACGTCGCACACGATCTGCGCGTCGCCGCCCACGCGGTGGAAGGTGCGCGTCTCCAGCACCCGCAGCAGCTTGATCTGCATGTCGGGCGCCATCTCCGTGACTTCGTCGAGGAACAGCGTGCCGCCGCGGGCCTGCTCGAAGTACCCGGCCTTTTGCTGGATGGCGCCGGTAAAACCGCCTTTCTCGTGGCCGAACAATTCCGACTCGATCAGCGTGGCGGGAATCGCGCCGCAATTGACCGCGACGAACGGCCCGGCCCGGCGGGCGCCGCGCTCGTGCACGGCACGCGCCACCAGTTCCTTGCCGGTGCCGCTCTCGCCAACCGCCAGCATCGTGACCTCGGTAGCGGCCACGCGGTCGATCTGCGCCAGGAGTTGCCGCATCACGGGCGAAGAACTCTGCCACAGCAACGCCGTGGGCCCGCCCGGGATAGCGCCACGGCGCGGCGCACCGCTGGCCGGCGCGGCAGGACGAGGGGAAGGGGCAGGGGGGTCGCAGCTTGTCATCGGCAACCAAGGGAGGGTTCAGGCTAATCCTATCGCCTGCGTTGACCTGAAGCCACTGTTTTGATCGGCTGGCACGCTTTCGTGCATTTGGTCCGATCCGCGCGTGAAGTTGTCAGACAGACACGGGTACCGCTGCCGGTGAAGCCTGCCTAGAATAAGACGTATCCCCGGATTCACCCTTGGCCCCGAGACGCATGCTAGCCGTATGTTCAGACATAGGGCCCGCGTTGTGTTTGCCGTCGCCCGCATGGAACATGCCGGAACGACGCACCCGGATTGCGCGCGGTCCCCGCGGCGCACCGGTGGCGTTGTACGCTGCCGATACGGAATATATGCCTCACATTCTGATCGTCGATGACGATGAAAATACCTGTGCTGCACTGTCGGAGATCGTGGCGACTGAAGGCTTTACATCGGCCACTGCCGGCGATCTGCGCGAGGCCTGCCTGCAAATCGGCTGGCAGATGCCCGATGCCGTGCTGGCCGACCTGAAGCTGCCCGACGGCAACGGCATGGACCTGTTCAACGAGGTCGGCACCGCAGGCGTCGAAATGATCCTCATGACAGGCTACGCCAGCGTGGAATCCGCTGTCGACGCCTTGCGCCGGGGTGCAACCGACTACCTGGTCAAGCCGATCAACGTGACACGGCTGCGCACCATCCTGAAACGCATCGCCACCACGGGCGACCTCAAGGCAGAGATCCACTCGCTGCGCGGCGAGTTGCGCCGCTACGGCCGTTTCGGCCGGCTGCTCGGCAGCTCGGAGGCCATGCAGGTGGTCTATGACCAGCTTGGCAAGGTTGCACCTACCGAGGCCACCGTGCTGCTGGTGGGAGAGAGCGGCACCGGCAAGGAACTCGCCGCGCAGACGCTCCACGAGCTATCGGCCCGCCGGCGTCAGCCTTTCCTGGCGGTCAACTGCGGCGCCATTTCTCCCGCGCTGATCGAATCCGAGATGTTCGGCCACGAGCGCGGCAGCTTCACTGGCGCCGAGCGCCAGCACAAGGGCTACTTCGAGCGAGCCGACGGCGGCACGCTTTTTCTCGATGAAATCACCGAGATGCCTATCGAACTGCAGGTCAAGCTGCTGCGCGTGCTGGAATCCGGCGCCTTCATGCGGGTCGGCACCAACCGCGAGCTGCAAGCCGACGTGCGCGTGGTGGCCGCCACTAACCGCAATCCGGAAGAAGCCGTGGCCGACGGCAAGCTGCGCGCCGACCTCTATCACCGGCTCAATGTGTTCCCGATCGAATTGCCGCCGCTGCGCGCGCGTGGCGACGATGTGGTGCAGATCGCCAATACGCTGCTGGAACAGATGAACGGCGAGCACGGCACCCAGCGCCGCTTCGCCCCGGAACTGTTGGACAGCCTGTTGCTGCATGCGTGGCCGGGCAATGTGCGCGAGCTGCGCAACTTCGTGCAGCGGACCTACATCATGGCCGACCGGGACTTGATTGCCGATGCCCATGTGCCGCTGCAGGTGGCGGCGGCGAACCCGGCCGCCACCGCCATGGTGTCGGTGCCGGTGGGCATATCCCTGGCGGACGCCGATCGCCAGTTGATCTTTGCCACGCTGGAGCAATGCTCCGGCGTAAAGAAGCATGCCGCCGAGATCCTCGGCATCAGCCTGAAAACCTTGTATAACCGCCTGGAAGAATATGCCTCGAAAGGCGAGCTACCCGAGTGGCTGCGAGCCAATGGCGCGGGCGCCGCGCAGAACGGAACCACGGCGCCGAACTAGCGTGCGGTGTGCGTGGCCTGGCCCGGCACGCGTCAAGCCTGCCGGACAAGCGCCTGATTGCGGCTTTGGTCCGCGCGCATGCGGCGGTTTCACCGCGCGGTATGCTAATTGCATGGCAACCGGGTGAGCACACCGCCCGCACAAGGTACCGATGTCGCAGCAACCCAACTCCTCCGAAGACCCCGGCGCACCCGGCCAGCCCGCATCCCGCGACGCGCATGAAACGCATGATGCATGCGAGCCACCGGAACCGGTCCAGAGCAGCGCCGAAGTCGCCACGCTGATCGGCCAGATCGCACATGACCTGCGCTCCGCGCTCAACGGGGTGCAGAGTTGGGCCTATGTGCTGGACCACTCGCTGGACATGCCACCCACCCCGGCGCAGCGCGCGCTGGCCGGTATCCGCACCGGCATGCTGCAGCAGCTGGGCCTGATCGAACACATGGAAGAGGCCGTCGCGCTGCTCACGAACGACAGCCCGCCGCAATGGCAACGCGTGGATCTGCTGGCGGCGCTGGAAGCGGCCATGGACGCGGCACGCTCCATGGCGCAAGCGCGTGCCGTGAACCTCGCGGCGGTAGATGTGGACAGCCCGGATGGCACCTCATCGAACCACGCATTTGTGATCGATGCCGACCCGCGCCGCCTCGAACCGCTGTTGCGATATCTGCTGCTGCATTGCATCCGCCACGCGCGCAGCGCGGATACCGTCGAAGCACACCTGAAGCCGGAAGCCGGCCGCATCCGCCTGCGGATCACCGAGAGCCGGGCTCCCAGCGACGCCCGCAGGGACGAGCGCATCGCCGTGCTATCCGACTTCTTCAGCAGGCGCCCCGCCGAAGGCGGCGCATCGGCGCCGCGCCAGGGTACCGCGTTGCTGCTGGCAAGGCGGCTCGTGGAAACCCAGGGCGCGCACATCGTGGCGGAAGGACAGGGGTGCTCCACGGACGGTAGATCCATATGCGTCGCAGTGAGTTTCCCGGTCCATGCGGAGCGGGGCTGATCTAGCCGGGACCCCGCAGTTTTTACCGGCTTCGGCATAAAGTGCATGGTGCCCGCATGCGCGGGCATCGTCTTATTTGCATGCCGTTGTGCCTTGCGTGGCGAACCGGTGGCTCCCGCAGGCCGTCATTCGCTGATTCCAGCAGAGGCAGCCACGGCCGCCACAGGCGGGGCCCCGGTGTTCTGCGTCCACTCAGGCGCGCTGCGGCGGGGGCGCTGGCAAATCCCCTGGAGGCGGGTCGCTGACCGGCGCCGGCGGATCGGGATCGGGCACTGCCGGTTGTGGAACGTCGGGGTCGGGTGGCGCCTGATCGGGTTCGGGCGTGATGTGGAACTGAATCCGCATAGGTCTCTCCGGGGTCTGTAGCACGGCCGGTAGCGGCGTAAACCGGGCCGCGGTCGATAGGCAAGGGCGGGGCAAGCGCCTGGCTCAGGCTCGGGCTCAGCCGGCTTCCCCCGGTTCATCCAGGATACGCGACAGCGCCTCCAGGTCCACCGGCTTGACCAGGTGGCGATCGAAACCCGCCTGCGTTGTACGCTGCCGGTCCGCCGGCTGGCTGTAGCCGGTCAGCGCCACCAGGCGTACATGCTGCAATTCCGGGATGGCCCGCAGGCGCCGGGCGATCTCGAAGCCGTCCATGGCCGGTATGCCGAGGTCGAGCAAGATGACGTCGGGCCGGGTCTTGGCCGCGCGCGCGATGGCGGCGGGACCGTCGATGGCGGTCACCACCGTGTGCCCCATGGCTTCGAGCGTAAGGGCTATGGCCTCCAGCGCGTCGATGTTGTCGTCCACCACCATCACCGTGCGCGGCGTGCCCGGCCGGGACCTGAGCTTGCCGACTTCTGGCCGCCAGCTCTGCCAGGGCTGGGCGGGCAGTTCCACCACGAAGGCGCAGCCAAGGCCAGGGCCGGCGCTCTCGGCATGGACATTGCCGCCATGCAGATTGACAAGCTTTTGTACCAGCGAGAGCCCGATACCCATGCCTTCCTGTCCGGCGGCGGCAGGACGCTTGTCGCCGTGATGCGCCGTGGCCGGATCGAAGATGGCCTGCAGCGCTTGCGGCGACAGCCCGGGTCCATTGTCCCGCACCTTGATGGTAAGCAGGCTGCCGTCGCACGTAACCTCAAGCGCGAGCTGGCCGTCCGGCTGCGTATAGCGCGCGGCGTTGTGCAGCAGGTTGCTGAAGATCTGGGTCAGCCGCACGAGGTCTCCGCGCACGGGCATCGGTCCTTCCGGTACGCTCAGCCGCAGCGAGTGGCCACGCGTGTCGATCAGCGGCCGCACGGCTTCCACAGCGGTGCTCAGCGCCGTGCGCAACTCGACAATATCGTTGCGCAGCACAATGCGGCCCTGGGTGAGGCGCGAGATATCGAGCAGGTCGTCGACCAGCCGCGTCAGGTGATGCAGCTGGCGGGCGATGATGTCGCGGGCCTTGAAGGTCTCCTCGCGCGTGGGCGCGCACCGCATCAGCAGGTCGACCGCGCTGCGCATCGGCGCGAGCGGGTTCCGCAGTTCGTGGGCCAGCATGGCCAGGAAATGGTCCTTGCGGTGGTCTTCTTCCAGCAGCATGCGCTCGGCGCGCTTTTGCGGCGTGATGTCCTGGCAAATGCCGGCCACGCGATAGAAGACGCCCGCCGTATTGGAGACCGGGAACGCGCGCGCGCGGACTTCGCGCACCTCGCCATCGCCCCGCACCAGCCGGAACTCGGCATCCATACGGCCGTCCGCCATCATCGCGCCGAAGGCCACTTCCATGCGCTCGCGGTCCTCGGCCTGCACGCAGTCCAGCCAGGTGCGCGGGTTGTGCTTCAGTTCCTCCATCGGACGGCCCCACAACCGCGCAAACGACGGGCTCATGTACAGGAACTGGCTCTCCGCCGGATCGAGGATCCACAGCGCATCGGAAAGGTTCTCGGCCAGCTGGCGGAACAATTCCTCGTTCTCGCGCAAGGCTTGCGAGGACTGGCGGAAAGCTTCCTCGGCCTTGCGCATGCGCAGCAGGGCCTTGATGCTCGACACCAATTCCTCCGCTTCCACCGGCTCGATCAGGTAACTGTCGGCGCCACCATCGAGCGCCTGCACGCGGTGGCGCGACTCGGTTAGCGCGGCGGAGGTCTGCAGCACCAGCGTACTGGCGGTTTCGGGATCGTTCTTGATCAGCCTGCACACTTCCAGCCCGTTGATGTCGGGCAGATTCACATCCAGCAGCACCAGGTCCGGGGCGTGCTGGCGGATCAGCGACAGCGCGGCCTGCCCGCTCGCAGCCTCCAGCACGGAGAAGCCCGCGCGTTGCAGGATGCGGCCCTTGACGTAGCGAGGCCCGTCGCTGTCGTCGACATTGAGGATCAGGGGCCGCCTGGCGGCTTCTGGAGAGGGCAGAATGTTCATGGCAAGCTCAGCGATATTGGGTATCGAACGAGACGGCCGGACGCGTGCGCGCGGGGTCATGGGCGGGGATCATCGGCGCATCCACGGGAGACGCGCCGGTGATATTGATGATGGCAGGTTCGCCTGCAAGAGCTTGTAAGAACTACAAGGAAGTCCGGGCTCTCATCGGTAGATTCTGCATGTAGTGTTCGCGCCACGATTTTCCCCTTGCTGAGCGCAATGCCTGTCGTTCCTTTTGCTGGCCAATGTTGGCGGGCGAGCCGTGCAACCAAGCCAGTCCGCTACGGCTCATGTGGCGGGCGGGATCGCAAAAATCGTGCAAAAGCCGTGCCCGCGTGTAGACACCAGGACACCAGGGGGACGCCCGCAAGGCGGCGGCAAGGGACGGCGTCACAGGGTGCCGTGCCACCCGTGAGGCCGGCGCCGCGCAGCCATAAGCGGCCGGATTGCCAAGTGCAGCAGGCGCGACCATACTGGCCGTTCCGCAGTGTCAGAGCCAGAACGAGCCCAACGCCGATGCGCCAGGATCCTCCCCACCCGCCGAACTCCCCGCAGGAAAGACCGACCGCTGCGCATGACCATGACCATAAACACGGCGGCAGCACGCTGTCCGAGATGGACCTGCGTGTGCGCGCGCTGGAATCGCTGCTGGTGGAGAAGGGTTACGTCGACCCCGCCGCGCTGGACATCTTGATCGAGACCTACGAGCAGCAGATTGGCCCGCGCAATGGCGCGCGGGTGGTAGCCAAGGCCTGGAGCGACCCGGCCTACAAGGCCTGGCTGCTGGCGGACGCCACTGCGGCGATCGCCTCGCTGGGCTTCAGCGGGCGCCAGGGCGAGCACATGATCGTGCTGGAGAACACGCCGGCGACCCACAATATGGTGGTGTGCACCTTGTGCTCCTGCTATCCCTGGCCCGTGCTTGGACTGCCGCCGGTCTGGTACAAGTCGGCGCCGTACCGCGCCCGGGCGGTGATCGATCCGCGCGGCGTGCTGCGCGATTTCGGCTTCACGCTGCCGGATGCGGTGCAGCTACAGGTGTGGGACTCCACAGCCGAACTGCGCTACCTGGTGCTGCCCATGCGTCCGGCGGGCACGGATGGCTGGAGCGAGGAAGCGCTGGCCGCGCTGGTCACGCGCGATTCGATGATTGGCACCGGGCTGCTACCCGACATGGTGGCGCCGGCAACGGCAAAGGAACCGGCATGAACGGCGCGCAAGACCTTGGCGGCATGCAGGGCTTCGGCCCGGTCCGCCCCGAACCCGGCGAACCGCCGTTCCACGCCGAATGGGAGCGCCGGGTACTGGCGCTGACACTGGCCATGGGCGCGGTCGGCAAGTGGAACATCGATACCTCGCGCGCGGCCCGCGAAAGCCTCCCGCCGGCGCGGTACCTGGGCAGCAGCTACTTCGAGATCTGGTTTGAAGGGCTCAAGGCCTTGCTGCTCAAGACGGGCCTGGCCGACGCCGGGGAGATCGCCAGCGGGCATTCCAGCGCGGCGCCGGTCCCCCTGGCGCGCGTCCTGGAAGCGGAGCAGGTAGCGCCCGCCCTGGCACGCGGCTCGCCCAGTGCCCGGCCGGCCACGGCGGAGGCGCGCTTCCACCTTGGAGAGCGGGTCCGTACCCGTCAGATGCATCCCGCCGGCCATACCCGGCTGCCGCGCTATTGCCGTGGCCGGCAAGGCGAGATCGTGGCGGTGCATGGCGCCCATGTCTTCCCCGATGCCAGCGCGGCCGGCGCCGGGGACCAGCCGCAATGGTTGTATACGGTGCGCTTTACCGCCAGCGAACTGTGGGGCGCCGATACCACCGCGGCTTCGGTCAGCGTGGATTGCTGGGAGCCTTACCTGGATCCGGCGGAGGCTGCCCATGGCTGAGCCCATTGCCGCCCCGCCGGCGCCGCCGGCCACCTTGCAAGCCATGCGCGCCGCGTTGCCGGCCTTGCCGTGCGACAGCACCGGCCCGGTCTTCCGCGAGCCATGGGAAGCCCAGGCCTTCGCCATGACGCTGGCGCTGCATGAACGCGGCGCCTTCACCTGGACCGAATGGGCAGCCAGCCTCTCCCAGGTCATCCGTGATGCCCAGGCCAACGGGGACCCGGACACCGGCCAGCATTACTACCTGTTCTGGCTGACCGCGCTGGAACAGATCAGCGCCGCCAAGGGCCTGGTCGACCAGGCCGCGCTGCTGGACCGGCGCGACGCCTGGATCGCCGCAGCCCGGCGCACCCCGCACGGGCAGCCAATCGAGCTTGGCTGAGGCCGCTCGCGGCAGCCTGGCCTCGGCAGCGTTATGCTTGTTTCCTGCCCGGCGCGCAGCGTGGAGCCGGCTTGCCGGCCGGGAGGTTCAAGGCGGACTTCCAGGCGGACAGGCATGGCTGCTTCGAGCACCGGATCAAGTGCCGAATCACGCGCCGCCTGCGGTCCGGCCCCGCTCGTGCTACCGTAGCGGGCTAGACGCTGCAAAGCGCCCCGATGCCGTGCCACCAAGGCCGGCGCCAAACTCCGACTGACATGACTGACACAGAGATCCAGCTGATCGGCTCCGCCCGCCTGCCGACCCGCTTTGGCGAATTTACCGCCCACGCCTTCAAGGGTGCCGTTTCGGGCACCGAACACCTGGCGCTGAGCGTCGGCGATATCACCGGCGAAGCCGTGTTGACCCGCCTGCATTCCGAATGCCTGACCGGCGACGTGTTCGGCTCGTGCCGCTGCGACTGCGGCGAGCAACTCGACCTGGCGATGAAGAAAATCGCCGAAGAAGGGCGCGGCATCCTGCTCTACCTGCGCGGACAGGAAGGGCGCGGGATCGGCCTGGGCCACAAGATCCGCGCCTATGCGCTGCAGGACGGCGGGCTCGACACGGTCGACGCCAATCTGGCGCTGGGCCAGGAAATCGATAGCCGCAACTACGCCTTCGCCGCCGACCTGCTGCATCAGTGGGGCGTCAAGTCGATCCGGCTGATGAGCAACAATCCCAAGAAGAAGCAGGCCCTGGAAGCCGCCGGCATCACGGTGGTGGAACAGATGCGCCACATCGTGCCGTCCAACGCCGAGAACCAAAAATACCTGGAGACCAAGCGCGAGCGCATGGGGCACCTGCTGGACTGATCGCGGCAGGCTGAGGCTGGACCAGCCCCGGTGCCAGGCCGACTGCGAAGAAGGGCCTGAGCAACTAAAAGCGCACAAAATCGGCAAGCTAACCGATTTATCCGGCTACACTTTCGTCTCAGCGCCACCATCCACAGCCATTAGCCGGTTCTCAACATGCTTGCCCAGATTCAACGCAGTTGCGGTGAAAGCGCGATGCGCCTGCGCCGGGTGCTTGCCAGGGAAGTTCATCTAGACATCCGCCAGCCGGCGCAGGTCAAGCGCATCCGTCTGCTGGGCTGGCTCGCCTTCATCGGGTTTCCGACCTTCTACGTGGTCTGGAAATTCGTCTTCCCCCAGCCGTATGAAAGCCTGACCCTGCGGCTGGTGGCGATGGTGATGTGCCTGCCACTGATCGTAAGCCGCGACTTGAGGGATAAGAAGTGGCTGCCAGTGCATTTTTGGTTGACGTTGACATACGCGTTGTCGTTCTTCTTCGTCTACATGTATTTGATGAATCACGGCAACCTGGTCTGGTCCCAGTCGCTCGTGATTGCCGTCATCATCCTGTTCAACTTCAGCGGCTGGCTGGGCGGCGCCACCTCGCTGGTGCTGGGTACGGCGGCGGCCTGGCTGGTCTATAACTACGTCACCCCTCCCCCCGCGGCGCTGCTGGCGGTGAACTGGCCGATGGAACTGCCGATCATCGGCTTCACCATCTGCACCATCGCCGTGCTCAAGATAGACCAGCGCATCCTGATCCAGGAAAAACTCGACGGCATGGCGATTGCGCTAGGCACCGTTGCCCACGAACTGCGCACGCCAATCCGCAGCATCGGCTCGACCGCGCTAGGCATGGGCCGCTACCTGCCAGGCCTGATCCGCTTTTACGAGGAAAATGAGACGCCGGAGAACTCGCTGAACCTGCCGCGTGCGCATTTCGGCTTGCTCAAGGATGCCTTGCCACGCATCCAGATGGAAGTCGACCGCATGAACCACGGCATCGACGTGCTGCTGGTCAACGCGCGGGTCAAGGCGCAACAAGGGCCCAGCGAGCATTTCCCGCTGGGCCAGGCGATCGAAGAGGCGCTGGCGCGCTATCCCTTCGAACCTGGCCAGCGCGACCTTGTGCATGCCGACCTGACGACGGATTTCCCTATCCACGCCGACCAGAAGCTGATGGTGATGGTGCTGTTCAACCTGCTCAAGAATGCCCTGCATGCATTGGCGCGGGCAGGGCACGGCGAGATCCGGCTGAGCCTGGAGCTAGGCACCCGGCGCAACCGCCTGATCTTCCGCGACACCGGCACAGGCGTGCCGGAGCGCGAACTGTCGTCCATCTTCAAGCGCTTCCATACCTATCCACGCAACGAGGGCACGGGCATCGGTCTGGCGTTCTGCAGGGAGACGCTTGAAGCCTGGGATGGCCGTATCCACTGCAGTTCGGTCGAGCACGAATATACGGAGTTCGTCCTCGAATTCCCGCCAGCCACGCCGCGCCGCGAAGGCGAAGGCGCGGCTGGCTGAAGGCCGCGGCCTCTCGCCGGCGCTCAGGCCGTGCCGTGCAGCGCTTCCAGCGTCTCGTGCAGCACGGACTGCCTGGCCATCGGCGGCCGTGCCACGGCCGCGCGCGGCTTGCGCTGGGAGGAACGCCAGCCCGCCAGGTTCACCTCATCGCGGATTTCCGCGCACACCTGGATCAGCCGCTCGATTTCCACGGCGGTCAGGCAGGCGTGCATGGTCAGACGCATCAGGGCGCGGTCGCGCGCCGTGGCCGGCGCGCAGAACACGGCGCCAAAGATGCCGCGCGATTGCAGGGCATTGCGCAGCACCAGGGTTTGCTCCTCGGTGCCGGATTCCAGCGCAATGATCTGCTCGGAACCTGCCGAGACGTTGTAGCCCAGCCCGGACAAGGCATTGCGCACCTGCGTCGAGACCACGTGCAACTGTGTGCGGCGTTCATCCGCCTCGGCAATGAAATCCGCGGCGGCGTCGAACCAGGCCAGTTCATGTTGCAGCAGGCCCGAGCTGAAAATGGCCGGGCGCGATTCCGCGGCGAAATAACCCTTGAACGACGACGGGCATGTGACCAGCCCGGCACGGCCGCCGAAGGCCTTGGCCAGGCTGGCGGTCTGGAAGTGAACCCGGCGCGAGAGGCCGAGCTGCGCTACCAGCCCGGCGCCGGCCGGGCCATGGGTGCCCAGCGAGTGCGATTCGTCGACCACGATCAYGCTGCCCGTGCGCTCGGCCACCTCCACGAAATCTGCCAGCGGGCAAAGGCTGCCATTGGTGCTGTAAACCGAATCCACCACGATGATGCCCGGGCCATCCTTGCGGATCTGGCGCTCGGCGTGCTCGGCATCGTTGTGCATGAACGGCACGGCACGCGCACGTGCCGCGTGGACGCCTTCCCATAGCGACATATGGGCCAGCATGTCGAGATAGACCGGCGTGCGTTCATTGGCGATGCTTTGCAGCAGCCCTACATTGGCCGCCCAGCCTGACTGGCACAGGATGCTGTCCTCCGCGCCGCTGAATGCCGCCAGCTTGCGCTCGAGCCGGCTGGTGGGATTGTCGCCGTACTGGAAGACCGCCGACATCAGCAGTTCGCTCTCCGGCCCGCGCATCGCGGCCGTCTGGGCCCTGACCAGCTTCTCTTCGCCAAGCAGGCAAAGGTAGTCATTGCTGGAAAAATGGACGGCATCCGGTCCGGGTTGCCGGCCGTGCAGCAAATGGCTGCCGCCCCAGCGCTTTTGTACCCGCTCGACCTCGTGGCCCGCGACCCGCTGGGTGACGAATTCAGGCCAGGCGGCCACCGAGGCAGCGTGGGAGGTACGGTTAGTTTGCAGGCAACCCGAGTCCATATTGATCATTACATTCCCCTAGGAGGTACTCCGACAAAAAAGTCGGCCGGATGGCCGAAGACTGGTCGTGGCAACGCAGGCGCTGCCCGCGCCCTTTGTTTGCAATGTATTTCCGGGGCGGGCAAGGTGCCTGTTACGTCTTTCGAAATTCGAGTTTCGTGCTGCGCCGACAAGCTATTCTGCCGTGTGTCGGGGAGTTCGCCTCGTTCACTCGCGCACGACTGGCGTGGCAAAACCACGCTTGCGGTCACGCGAGGGCCGAGGCGGCTGTATCCGCGGGGTGGGAGGGACAAAGATTCAGCGGAAGATATTTCTCCAGGGCGGGTCCCGGCGCCCGGCGGAACAGCGCCGGGAAGCCAGTGGTGCTGCCGTGGCTGGCGCCACTCAGTAGATAAAGCGCTTAATAAGCCACTTCACTGCAGGGCTTGGCGGGGACCGATGCATGGCCAAGGTACAGCGTGGCCGATCGCAACGACCTTGCCATCTTGGAGGAAACCGGCAAGGGTGAGGATGTGGCCAGGAGAAAGCACGCGGGTGCGCTGCAGGAACAGGAACAGAGCTTCGATATCCGCGCACCGGTGGAGCGCCAGTACCAAGGCGCACCGCGCAACCGCGACCTGATCAGCGACGTGCGCAACCGTTATCGCACGACCTGAGGCCTGGCGCCCGGCCAGGTCGGCCGGCACGGTGCTCACCCTGGATTGGCATCCCCCCCGAAAGCCTTCTAAGATCAAAGTCCACCCCATCCAGGACCAGACGATGAGCAAGCCCGCCGCCCCGGCTCCGCCGGCATCACCAGCGCCCAAAGTTGCACCTGAGCCCGCCAGCAAGGACGACCATGTGGAAGACGAGTTGGACGAAGCGCTCAGGGAAACCTTTCCCGCGAGCGACCCGATTTCGGTGGACCATGGGAGCCCGGCCCGGCCTCGCAAATAACCGGCGCGCCGCGCCGCCCGGGCCGGGTGTGCCTAGACCAGTTGCCGCAACTGCGCGACGACCTTCATCAGTTGCCCGTGCGCGACGATCACGCCGGACTCGTCCTGCAGGGCTTGCTGGTAGCGATCGCGAAACGCCGGGTCGCTGTTGGGGCCGAACAGCTTCTCGGTGGCCGCGGCGACCGCGCGGCAGGTTTCATCGTGGTGCTCGGGCGCATCCAGCTCTTCGTCGATCTCGATAATCAGGCGTGACAGCGGATCGAGCCAGCGAAAATAGGTCTCCTCGGTCACAACCTGCACGAACAGTCCAGCCGGGATCGGGCCATGCAAGCGCTCGTACTCCGTGCGATTCAGTGCGATCACTTCCTTGTGCACTTTCAACAGAGCGGCACGCAACGCACGCAGTCCACTGCGGCGATCTTCCTGCTTGGCGAGGAACTGTTCGTGTGGCATATCCCTTCTCCTATTCCCATTTCTATTCGCGTTCCTGTTCTTCACGGCCTGGAGCGCGGGGGCCGCCTTGCGGCCCGCTAGTCAGTATAGGCAGGTGTGCAAGGCTGGCGGCAGCCCTGCACACTCGGGGGCATCCCTGATGGATTGTTTGCGAAATCACTGAAACCGGGCGGCTTCCGCCATGGGTTGCGGGTGATGGCCTGCCTTCCGGAAAGCCTTGTTTTCGTACATGGAGGCATCGGCCTCGGCAAGCAGCGCGGCGATGCCATCGTGGCGTGCCGGCTCGAACTGGATGGCCCCCACGCTGAACTCGATGGCATAGCCACGGGCGGCGTGCCGGTTGAACGCCGCCATCTCAGCCTCCAGGCGTGCCAGCGTGGCGCCGCACACGGTGGCATCGGCGCCGGTGAGCAATGCCACGAACTCATCGCCGCCCAGCCGGCCAACCACGTCCGAGTCGCGCAGGGCGTGGCGCAGTTGCGCCGCGAATGCCGACAGGGCACGGTCGCCCTCCGCGTGACCGAAGCGGTCATTGATGGCCTTGAATCCATCCAGGTCGAAGAACAGCAGCGTGGCAGACTTTTCCAGCCGCCTGCAAACGCTGAGCGCGTGTTGCGCCAGCGCGCAGAATCCACGGCGGTTGGACAGCAGCGTGAGTTCGTCCATATTGGCAAGCTGGAGCGCGGCAAGCTCCTGTTCGGCCATCCGTGCCAGGTCGCGCAGCAAGGCGCGGTCCTCTTCGCCGAACTCTCGCGGCTGCACGTCGATCAGGCACAGTGTGCCCAGCTTGCTGCCGTTGGCGACCGACAGCGGGCAACCCGCATAGAAGCGAATGCCCGGTTGGCCGGTCACCATCGGGTTATCGTGAAAACGTTCGTCCAGCAGCGCGTCCGGCACCATCAGGATGCCGTCGTCGAGGATCGCGTGCCCGCAAAAGGAGATTTCCCGCGGCGATTCGGTCTCGGACAAGCCGGCACACGATTTGAACCACTGCCGGTTGGCGTCGACCAGGCTGACCAGCGCAATGGGAACGCCGAAGAGGCGCCGGGCCAGGCGAGTCAGGCGGTCGAAGCGCTCCTCCGGGGCCGTGTCGAGGATACTCAGGCAGCGGAGCGTTTCCAGGCGAAGCGGTTCGTCGGCAGGTATGGCGGGATACTTCATAAGGGTTCAGCGTCTGGCAAGGGAAAAGGTGCGACAGCGTGAGTCCTTCCGCCGGTGACGGCAATCCGAACGGTGCCCTGGGCCCCGATGCAAGGGACAAGAGGCGTACCGGAGGTTGGAAGCCGCATTCCGGCACGCACGCCGCTTGGATGGATAACGGCATGCTCGGCGCGGATTGTAATGAATCGCCGGGTTCGTCCGGATCCGCATCCAAATTCAGGCGGGCATCAGACGGGCATCAGCACCGCAACCGAGCCTGCTGGTCGCGCAGCGCGCGATAGCGCCTGCGGTAATCCTCCTGCTCGGGCAGACGCGCGTTGCGCCGGACGCTGTAGTCGTAGTCCAGCTGGCGAATCTGGTTGCCCAGCCAATGGCACTGGTTGAGCTCGGTCCGCACCGACTCAGCCTGCTCGCGTGCGATGCGTGCCTGATATTCGTTTTCCTCCGCCTGGCGCTTTTGCAGGAACTGCTGGTTGGCTGCTTCCGTAGCCGGCTCCGGGCTGATGCGTGAGAGGTTGCCGCCCAGCACGGTGCCTTGYCAGCCCGGCGGGCAGGCTATATCGGTATAAAGCGTCTTGTTGCCGCTTACGCATTTGCCGGCATGGGCGGTACCCATGAAAAGGCCCAACGCTAGCAGGACAAACCATTGCCGCATGGCATTCCCCCGTAGATGCCGCTGTAAACCGCGGCCGTCTTGAACGCATCGAAAGGCCGGCGGGTGATCAAACGCGCTTGGTCCGCCGAGGACATTCAGGGATCTGGCGATGTGCGCGATCCGGCCCATATTCTTATGCGGCTGGCCCGGCTTGTCCAGCAGCGGCATTGCCTCCGCATGGAGCGGGCCGGCGGCAATTCAGCGCGGCGCGTCCTTGTCGCCTTCATCCTGGGTTTGACCCGCTTCCTGGCCGGGTTCCGGCACGCCGATCAGGTCCGCCGCCATCGAGCGCCGCGCGTCGGCCGCCCGGAAATACCGCACCAGCGTAGCCACGCTGGTATGCCCGGTCATGGCCATGGTCTCTGCCAGCGGCACCTGGCGTGCAGCCGCCTCGGTGACAAAGCCTGAGCGTAGCGAGTGCGCCGAGAAGTCACCCCTCAGGCCTGCCGCCTCGCAACGCTGCCTGACGATTTTGCGCACGGCGGCGTCCGATAGTGCCTCGCCAACATGGCCCCCCCGGCGAACACGCCGGAAGATGGCGCCCTCGCCAAGCGCCGCCGCCTGCAGCCACGCCTCCAGCGCCGCGCCCGCGGCGCCAATGACCGGCTTGTCGTTGTCCGGCAGATCCGCGCCGGTCTGGTTGGTCTTCGACCAGCCCAGTTGATAGACGAACTCCCCGGGTGCGATGCGTGTGAGGTTGGCCAGCGTAGCGCCCGCCACCTCCGAACGCCGCCGGCCGCCGCTTGACCAGGCAAACAGCAGCAGGGCACGGTCGCGCAGGCCGATCAGCGAATCGTCGCAGGTTGCCAGCAGGCGGGACAGGGGTTCGCGCGTGAGCGCCGCCTTGCGCGCCGGGCGTTCGCCACGCTTCGCGTAAGCGCGCCGCGTGCGCGACATCAGTTCACGCACGGCAGGGTCCGCGCAAGGGTTATCCGCATTCTCCAGCCGGTGCGCCTTGGCGATGACCGCCAGCCGGTGCATCAGCGTAGCCAGCGCGGGCGGGCCGGTGCGCGCCTTGAGCCCGCGCGCCACCAGCGCGGCATCGATCGCCGGCGGCAACGCACTCGCCGGCCCCTGCGGCGTGGACCGGGTGGCGTGGTCTACCACGAACTGGATAACGACCGCCGGCAGCAAGGGAAGGGCGATCGGCTGGCCGTAGCGCAGAGCGAACCAGCCCGCCCAATACCGTAGGGCGGAACGATAACTGGCCACGGTGTTGGCGGATTCTCCCTCGCGGTACAGCGCCTCGGCGGCCTGGCGGCCAAGCGGATCGAGTTCGGACGGGTGAAGCGGCGCAGGAAAATCGGCATGAACGGGCGTCAGGCTGGAGGATTCGGGGCGTTTGGGCTGGCTTTCGGCGGGACTGCCCGGAAGCGGCTGCGATTTGCGAGTAATCATAATAAATATGATGTATGCTGTATTAAATTATACACCAAGAACGGATAAGGCGCGATAACTATTCCTTATCGAGCCTTATCCAAGTGGCGCGACCAAGAGGCGCCGAAAAACTTGCCCAACCATGCAAATTGCCAACATGCCCGCCGCAACGCGCTCCCGCTCCATCACCCAGCAAGACGTCTGGCAGGCCGCCGATGCCTTGCTGCTGGCTGGCCAGCGGCCCACCATCGAACGCATCCGGCTGCATCTGGGACGAGGCTCGCCCAATACCGTCAGTCCACACCTGGATGCATGGTTCGCCGGGCTAGGCGCGCGATTGCAGGATCCGCAAGCCTTTGCAGCCCCGGCCGGCCTGCCGGAACCGGTCAACCAGGCCGCCCGCTATCTGTGGGACGCCGCGCAGGCGGAGGCCAGGGCGGCAGTGGCGGCAAGCTACGCATCGCGGGAAGCCGCCCTGGCGCAAGCACGGGAAGCACTCGAAGCGGAGCAGGCAGCGTTGGCCCAGGAACGCGCCATCCTGCAAGCCAGGCTGGAAGCCGCGGACAACGCGCTGGCGGAACTCGGCCGCGCGCGCGACGAGGCCAGCGAACGCGCTGCCCACGCCGAAGCAAGGCTGCTGGCGCAGCAGGCCGACAACGAGACGCTGCGGGCCACGCTGGCGCGCTTACAGGAAGAAAAGGACGCGATGCTGCGCGACACCGCAGCCCAGCGCACCGCCTGGGACAAGGAACGCGAAACCATGGCAGAGCGTTCTGGCGCCAATGAACGGCGCATGGCGCTGGAACTGGACGCGGCGCGCGTTGCGGCAAGGGAAGGGCAGCGGTTGCTGGAGAGCCAGCGGAAGGCCGCGCAACAGAAGCTGATTGAAGCCGCCGACAGCGCGGGGCGGCAAGCCGAGGAAATCACACAACTCGGCAATGCGCTGGCCATGAGGGACGAGCGGGTCAGGCAGCAGGATGGGCTGCTGGCGGAATATCGGCAGTTGCTGGAGACCCGCGCCGAGGCGGAGGCGGATGGGGTGCGGTCCGCTAGCGCGCCCGGCCGGCAGAGTCCGGCCCGGGCAAGGCCGCTCAGGCCCGTTCGGCGGCCGCGCTTCAAGGTTTAGCGGAATATGCGCCCGATCAGGCGATCCGACGTGGCTGAAGAATCGGGAAAATACTTGAGCTTACAGCCTCAAGCATTTGATTTTATTACATAAAAAATGAATCATGAGCTGGCATCTTCCACGGATCGCGGGGCGGGTTGTTGGCGGCAAGCTCCGCACGGCCATCACAAGCCGGAAGGGCCGACAGATAGAATGTAAAACATCAAGTTATCGCTATAAAAAATTGATTTTATTCAGAAAATTTACAGAACAAGGGAAGCCGCCAGAACGCAAATAGCATGACGAAGCAAATCAAGATCAATCCGGCGATCTGGTCATCTTCGCCGCGACTGACGGCATGGACTCATCTCTCGCACCGCCCCCGCAGCAGCCGCCCCGGCAACGCCCCCGTCGCCACCTTGTTCTCAAAAATCGGCACGCCCGCCACCACCGTAGCGACATAGCCATCGGCTTCCTGCACCAGCCGCCGCCCGCCGGCCGGCAGGTCGAAAGCCATACGCGGCGCATGCAGGCGCAGGCGCGCGTAGTCGATAACGTTCACATCCGCCTTCATGCCGGGCAGCAGCGTGCCGCGATCGGTCATCCCGTAAAGCCGCGCGGTGTCGGCAGACTGGCGCTTGACCATGGCTTCGAGCGCGAGCCGCGGGCCCCGGCTGCGCTCGCGGGCCCAGTGGGTCAGCATGAAGGTTGGCATGCTGACATCGCAGATATAGCCGCAATGCGCGCCACCATCGGACAGGCTGTTGACGGTGGCCGGATGCTGAAGCATCTCGTGCAGGTGGGAGAGCGTGCCGTAGGAGTAGTTGAAGCTGGGGTAGTAGAGGATGGCCTTGCCGTCGTTGGCCAGCATCAGGTCATAGATGATGGCAAGCGGCTCCTGGCCGCGGCTGGCGGCGATGGCGGCGACGCTCTTCTCGGGCGCCGGTTCGTAGTCCGGCGATTCGCCCAGCGGAAAAATGCGCGGGTAGTTGGCGAACATGGATTCGATGCCGCGGTCCATGCGTGCGCGCGGCTCGGACAGGATGCGTGCACGCACCGCAGGGTCGCGCAAGCGGGCAATGCGCGCCTCGAAGGACAGGGCGGCGAGCTCGATAAAGGCCGGGCTGGCGATAAAGGGATGCAGGCTGCTTTGCCAGGAGAACAGCAGGCCCAACGGCCGGCCGCTGATGCCCCCATACAATGGCACCCCCTCGGCATGCGCGCGGTCGAGCGTGGTCATCAGGTCGCGCCACAGGTCCGGAGCCGGATCAGTCTGCTGCAGGTTGAACAGCACCGGCAGGCCAGTGTGGCGCGCCAGCCGTTCCAGCCAGGGCAGCTCGTTATCCATCGACACGTGATTGGCCGTCATCTGGAAGACCCCGTGCCCGGCCTCGCCCAGCACGCGGCCGAGCCGGGTGATTTCTTCTCCGGTGACGAAGGTGCCGGGCGGGTACTTGCGTTCATCGTACTTATGCAGGAAGGTCCGCGAGGTGGAGAAACCCAACGCGCCAGCGTCCATGCCCTGGCGTACCAGTTCGCACATCTGGTCGAGATCGTCGGGCGTGGCTTCGTCGTGATCAATGCCGCGATCGCCCATCACGTAGGCGCGCAGCGCGGCATGCGGAATCTGGGCGCCGATATCCAGCGCCTTGGGGCGACGGTCCAGCGCATCGAGATATTCCGGGAAGGTCTCCCAGTCCCACTGGATGCCCTCGGACAGCACCGAACCGGGAATATCTTCGACGCCCTCCATGACCTTGATCAGCCAGGCGCGGTCGGCGGGGCGCACCGGCGCGAAGCCGACCCCGCAGTTGCCCATCACGGCCGTGGTGACGCCGTGGCCGGTGGACGGAGAAAGGTAGGGATCCCAGGTGGCTTGCCCGTCGTAGTGCGTGTGGATGTCAATCCAGCCGGGCGTGACGAGAGCGCCTGCTGCGTCCAGCTCGCGCCGCGCGGAGCCCGCCTTGCCGCCAACCTGGCTGATCATGCCGCCGTCGATCGCGAGGTCGCCCTGAAAGCTCTCGCGGCCGGTGCCGTCGAYGATGGTGCCGCTGCGGATGACTAAGTCATGCATGGAATCTGTTCCTTCTGTCTTGATGAGAGTGCAGTAAATTGCGGCCCCGGGGACGGGCGCGGATGGCCGGCTAATCGAGCTTCAAGCCGATCCGTTTGATCACCGCGCCCCAGCGGTCGTAGTCCTGCGCAACGATCTTCCTGAAGGCGTCCGGCCCGGCGCCGCTGAGATCGTTGCCCTGCGCGCGGATCATCTCGGCGATATCCGGCGCCTGCGCCGCGGCGCGGAACGTATCGGCGATCTTCTGCGCGACTGGCGCGGGCAGGTTGCCTGGGCCGAACAGGCCTTGCCAGCCGACGATGTCGAGTCCCTCCACGCCTTGCTCCGCCATGGTGGGCAGCTCGGGCAGCACCGCCAGGCGCTTGTCGGCGGCCACGCCAAGCAGCTTGACCTTGCCGGCGCGGGCGTTCTCCACGGCGGTGGCGGTGCCGTCGAAGTAGACCTGCACGTCGCCGGCCAGCACCGCGCGGGTGGCGTCGGCCGTGCCCTTGTATGGCACGTGGACCATCTGGATGCCAGCGCGCTGCTGCAGGATCTCGCCATTCAGATGCGAGGTGGAACCGAGGCTGTACGAGGCGAAGTTCAGTTCGCCGGGATGCTGCTTCGCGTAGGCGACCAGCTCACGCACATTGCCAAACGGCGCGTTGCGGTTGGCCACCAGCACGGTAGCGGATCGCACCAGCTGGACCACGGGGGTGAAGTCCTTGAACGGGTCGTACGGGAGCTTGCTGTACAGGTGCGGATTCTGCGTATGCGTGACGACGATGGTGTAGAGCAGGGTGTGCCCGTCCGCCGGGGCCCGCGCCACATCCTGCGCGCCGATGAAGGTGCCGGCACCGGGCTTGTTGTCGATGATGATATTGGCGCCCGACTGCTCCGAGGCACGCTTGGCGATCAGTCGCAGCAGGGCGTCGCCGCCGGAGCCCGCAGTAAATGGCACGACCACGCGCACGGGCTTGCCGGGCTGCGGCCAGTCAGTCGCTGCGGCCGCCCTTGCGATCGGGCTGCCCAGCATGCCCGCGGCGATGGCGAGCGCCGGGATTGACAGGCGCGACAGGGCGCGTCGCCTGGGATTGGGGCGGTTCATTTTGTCTCCTTCTCCATGTCTGGATGGCGCAGCCGTTGTGCTCTGGATGTTGGCGCGAGTGACGCCCTGGCCGGTCTGCGTGCTGAGTATAGGTATTGCGTTGCCGCCAAATCAAATGCATATTTATCGCCGTTTCGATAAATTAAATGCATATGCTTAGCCTGCGACGCCTGGAGCACTTTGCCGTGCTGGTGGAAGAACGGAGTTTTTCGCGGGCGGCGCGCCGGCTGAACCTGACGCAGCCAGCGCTGACGCGCAGCATCCAGACGCTGGAAGAAACCCTCGGCCTGCAGCTGGTGGACCGCGCCGCCAGCGGGTTGCTGCCCACCGAATCGGGCCGCATGGTACTGGCGCGCTCACAGCGCATGCTCGGCGACCTTCGCGCCCTGCAGCGCGAGGCCGAGCGCATGCGCGGCTTTGAAAGCGGCGTTATTGAATTTGGCGTGGGCTCGTTCCCCGCGGCGGCTTTCCTGGGCCCGGTGCTGACCCGCCTGGCGCGCGAGTATCCCGGGCTTTCGGTACGGGTAGAGACGGAGAGCTGGCGCCGCTTGCTGGAAAAGCTGCAGCGCGACGAACTCGACTTCGTGGTCGCGGTAACGCACAGCCTGCCGCCGCCGGCTGATTTCCAGGTGCGCGCGTTGCGGGCTCAGCGCATGGGCTTCTTCGTCAATCCTGGCCACCCCCTGGCCGCGCTGGCGGGCGATGAGATACGGGGCAGGATGGCCGGATACGGACTGGCGACGACCAAGCTGCCGCCCCGCGCCCGTGAGGAAGTGGCGGCGCTATTCAGGCTGGATGGACCCGAAGCGCTGCCAGTGCGGCTGGAGTGCGACAACGTCGAGGTGCTGTGCGAAGTGGCGATGTCTACCGATACCGTCCTGTTCGCGACGCACGAGGCCGTCCACGCGGAGTTGGCGGCAGGCAGCCTGCTGCCGCTGGCGCTGGACTATCTGTCTCCCGCGCCACTGCCCCTGATGCTGGTCTATCCGGGAGGCCGAAGCCTGTCCGGCGCGGCGGAACTGCTGATCGGCATGATCGAAGCGGCTGTGGGCGCGGGGGCGGCGAGATAAACAGGTGGCGGGCCCGCGGCCCGCCATCTTCATTTCACCCGCAGCAAGTGTTTCTGGATCTTCCCGCTCGTGGTCTTGGGCAGCGCATCCACAAAGTAATACCGGCGCGRCCGCTTATAGGCGGCCAGCCGGTCCCCGTGCACCAGGAAACCGTCGAGCACTTCCGCGCTGGCTTGCGCCCCCGCCTTGGCCACCACGTAGGCGCAGACCAACTGCCCCCAGGTGGCGTCGGCCTCGCCGATGACGGCGACTTCCAGCACGGCCGGATGCTCGATCAGCGCATCCTCCACCTCGCGCGGATACACATTCTCGGCCCCTGAGTTGATCATGTAGTCGATACGGTCGCGCACCCACAGGTAGCCGTCTTCATCCAGGCTGCCGAGGTCGCCGGTGTGGTACCAGCCGTGAGCAAGTGCGCGCGCGTTGGCGTCCGGACGGTTCAGGTAGCCGGCCATCATGCACGGCCCGCGCACCAGGATCTCGCCGACTTCGCCGGGCGCGCAACGCTCGGCCGGATCGGTAGGCGCGCCGTCTTCGCGCAAGGCCGCTACCACCAGATCATGGTTGAGCGAGGGCAGGCCGGCCGAGCCGGCGTGGCTGAGTTGCTCGTGCGGATACAGCACCGACATGCAGGGTCCCATCTCGGTGGTGCCGTAGACCTGCACCAGCCCGGCGCCGACGGTACGGTCCCACTCGCGGATCAGGTGCGGCGCCATCGATGCGCCGCCATACTCGACCAGCCGCAGCGACGACAAATCGCGCGTGTGGGCCTCCGGGTGGTTGAGCATCATGCCGACCATCGTCGGCGCGGCGAAAAAGTGCGTGACTTTTTCCGCTTCCACCAATTGCCAGGCTTCGCCCGCATCGAAGCGCCGCTGCAGCACCTGCGTGGCGCCCAGGTGCAGGCGCGGCAGGAAGCTGGTGTGCAGTTCCGCCGTGTGGTTGAGCGGGGCGATCGACAGGCCGACGTCCTCGCGGGAGAGCGTCATCGCCTGATGCATCATCGCGTTGTGTGCGAGCTTGCTGCGGTGGGTGTGCAGAACCCCCTTGGGCCGGCCGGTGGTGCCGCTGGTGTACATCAGGATGCAGGGATCGTTCTCCCCGACGGCAATCCCCGGCGCCTCATGCGGCTGGCCTGTGGCAAGCGTGTCCAGGTGATGCGTGGCGAAGGCCGGCGCGGGTTCGGGATCGGCATAGATCCAGCGCGTCGTGCCGGGCGCCAGCCCGGCCGCTTTTTCCACCACCTCCGCACCTTCCCGCTCGAACAGCAGGGCTTTGGCCTTGCCGTCTTCCAGGATGAACGCCAGTTCCTGCGCCGCCAGCCGGTAGTTGACCGGGTTGAAGATCGCGCCCACCCGGGCCGCCGCCAGCATGCTGAAAACGAAGGCCGGCGTGTTGTAGAGGAAGGCCGCGACCACATCGCCGCGGCCGACGCCGATCGACAGCAGGGCGTGGGCGTGGCGGTTCACCTCCGCGTCCAGTTCGGCATAGGTCCAGGTGCGGCGGCTGGCGCCCATGCCGGCAACCAGCGCGGTCTTGCGCGGCAGGTAGCGCGCGGGCCAGGAAAGGGTGTCGCCCAGCGTAAGGACGTGACTCAAGGCAATGCTCCGGCAGCGAGGATGAGGAGACGCCAGCGGCCACGCCGACCGGCGAAAACCGTCGAATATAAAGTCCGCGCCGCTTTTCTGGAAATAACGATTAGCACTGTGCATATATGAATCCGGCGGGGTGAGCGCCGTGCGTTGCCCGCCAGGCAGGAGCCAATTGACGCAAGACGTGCCGGCAGCGTCTGGCTATCGTGCCGGCGAGGGTCGATGCGACATGACAGGCCGACGCATCGGCGACACGCCAATCGCTAGCGGAAGGAAGAGGAAAGCACGTCCATGAACAAGCAAAATCGGCAGGGCAAGGAAACCGTAAGTATCGGCGGCGCCTCGGGCTTCTGGGGCGACAGCGGGATCGGACCGGTGCAGTTGGTGGAGAAGGGCGAGGTCGATTACCTGGTGTTCGACTATCTGGCCGAACTCACCATGTCGCTGCTGGCCGCCGCGCGGCTGAAGAACCCGGAAGCCGGCTATGCGCTGGACTTCGTCACCGGCGCCTTGCGCGCTGTACTCAAGCCTGCCCTCGCGCAGGGCATCCGTATCGTCGGCAATGCCGGCGGCGTGAACCCGCGCGCGTGCGCGGCAGCGGTGCGCAAGCTGGCCGAGGAACTGGGCGTGCCGGTGCGGGTGGCCGTGGTCGATGGCGACGACCTCCTGCCGCAGCTGGATGCGCTGCGGGAGTCCGGCGTGCGGGATATGCAGACCGGCGCCGCCATGCCCGCGCGCATCCTGACCGCCAACGCCTACCTGGGCGCCGTGCCGATCCGGGCCGCGCTGGATGCCGGCGCCGATATCGTGATCACGGGGCGCTGCGTGGACAGCGCGGTGACGCTCGGCGTGCTGATGCATGAGTTCGGCTGGGAGCCGGGGGCGTACGACCTGATGGCGGCGGGCAGCCTGGCTGGACACATCATCGAGTGCGGCTGCCAGGCCACCGGCGGCCTGCACACCGACTGGGAGCAGGTGCCGGACTGGGCCAACATCGGTTATCCGGTGGTGACCTGCCGTTCCGACGGCACCTTCCTGGTCGGCAAGCCGCCCGGCACCGGAGGGTTGGTGAATCCCGCCACGGTCGGCGAGCAGATGCTGTACGAGATCGGCGATCCGGCCGCCTACCTGTTGCCCGACGTGATCTGCGACTTCACGGGCGTCACGCTGCGCCAGGCCGGCCCGGACCTGGTGGAGGTGCAAGGCGCCAGGGGCCGCGCGCCTACCGCCAGCTACAAGGTGTCGGCCACATATGCGGACGGCTACCGCTGTTCGGCGCAACTGACCATCGTCGGCTTCGACGCCGTGCGCAAGGCGCGGCGCAGCGGCGAGGCTTTCCTGGAGCGCAGCCGCGCCTTGCTGGCCCGGGCCGGGCTGCCGGACTTCACCGAGACCCGGCTGGACGTGCTGGGCACCGCCGCGTCCTTTGGCCCGCACGTGCCGCAGCCGCCGTTGTTCGAGGCCGTGATGTGGCTGGCGGTGGCCCACCCGGACAAGCGCGCGCTGGAACTGTTCGCCCGCGAGATCGCGCCGGCTGGCACGTCGTGGTCGCCCGGCACCACCGGGGTGGGCGGGCGGCCTTCCGTCAGCCTGGCCATCAAGCAGTTTCCCTTCCTGGTGCCAAAGACGATGGTCCGGCCCGCCGTCTGGCTGGACGAACAGCCGCTGCCGTTGCCGGCGGCGTTCGTCCCCGGAGACGAAGCCCAGGCCAGCCCGGCCTCCGGAAACGGGGCTGCCACCGCATCCTCCGCGTTCGCCCCGGCGGAGCCCGGCGGAGACTGGGTCGAAGTCCCGTTGATCAGGCTGGCCTATGGCCGCAGCGGCGACAAGGGCGATTTCTCCAACATCGGCATCATCGCGCGCGATGCCGCCTATCTGCCGCTGATCGCGGGGCAACTCAGCGAGGCCGCGGTGGCCGCGTTCCTCGCCCATAACGTGAAGGGCAGGGTGACGCGCTATTTCCTGCCCGGCATCGGCGCCTTCAACTTCCTCTGCGAGCAGGCGCTCGGCGGGGGCGGCATGGCCTCGCTGCGCAACGACCCGCTGGGCAAGGGGATGGGGCAGGTCTTGCTGGCGATGCCGGTGCGGGTCCCGCCCGGGCTGGCCAGGGCACTGGGAGCATGAGCCAGTCCGCGGGCCATGCGGGCATCGGGATAAACCCCATCGGAGCGCTGTTCGGCCGGCTTCGCTGGCATGATGCTGGAGGTGCGGGAAGCCGCGGTGCGGCTGCCGGAGCCCGCGCCTTCTTGCCGAACCAGGTGCCAGCCGTCAGTCACTCGCGGCGCCGCGAACAGTGAGACCAGATGCCGCCAGTCTTGGAATGCAAGCGGGATACCCCGGCCCGGTCCTGCGACCGGCCGAGCGGAAGTTTCATGTGGATCGACCCCGACCGCGTGCTCTACGTCGGCCTGCTTGGCGCGCCGTCGGTGCGCTCCATCGGCGCCATCCTGCTGTATGTGGCGCTGGACGCGCCGTTTCGCCTGAGCGTTGCGCAGGGTGGGTGGGAGACGGCCGAAATTGCATTCGTGCCGCCCTATGTGCCGCACCGCATCGCGTCGGACAGCCGCACTCTCTGCGGCTTCCTGATCGAGCCCGAGACCGTCGATATGTCAGGCTTGCCCGCGCTGCTGCGCGGCCCCGGCGGCGCGCTGGCCGCGCCCCGCCTGGCCCAGCATGCGCGCGACCTGATCGCCCAGTTGCGCGGCATGCACCGGCCGGAACTGGATCCCCGCCTGCTGGATACGCTGTTGCTGGGGGAGCCGCTGCCGCCGCGCGCACTCGACCCCCGTATCGATGCGGCGGTGCGGCAAATCAAGAGCGATCCGGGGAGCCGCAGCGCGGCCACCGATCATGCGCGCGATGCCAACCTGTCGTTCTCGCGTTTCCTGCACCTGTTCAAGGAGGAAGTCGGTACGCCGTTCCGCACCTTCCGTACCTGGAAACGCGCCCGCAGCCTGCTGCACTACGTCACGCAGGAGGCCAACCTGGCGGAAGTCGCGCTGGATACGGGCTATCCGGATTCCACCCATTTCAGCCATTCCATCCGCCGTGTCTACGGCCTCAAGCCGCGGGACATCTTTGCCGGTTCGCGCAAGCTGGCGCTGCATGGGCTGCCGCCGCTGACAGCCTGCCGCCCGCTGTAGGCCGGCGGCGACCAGTTGGCGCAAGATCGCCGGGGCGCCTTGCGTCACAATGGCGGCCAACGACAATCAGCCCGTCAAGGGCAGCGGGATACCACCCCATGAAAGAGACCTGCCAGGACCTGCTGGCCGAATACAACGAGTTGCACGCGCTTGCCGCCTCGCTCAGCCCCGCGCAATGGCGCCAGCCCAGCGCCTTCCATGACTGGAGCGCGTGGGACGAGATTGCCCACCTGTGCTATTTCGACCAGACCGCGCTGCAGTCCGCCACCGATCCGGAAGCCTTCCTGCGTGACGCGCAGGCGCTCAACACGCTGATGGCGGCGGGCGGGCATATCAGCGCTGTGGCGCGGGAAGTCTACGGCCACCTCGACGGGCCGGCACTTCTGGCGTATTGGCAGCCCGTGTACGAGCGGCTGGTGCAGACCCTTGCCGCGCTCGATCCCAAAGCGCGCCTGCCCTGGTACGGGCCGCCCATGAGCGCACGCAGCTTTGCCACTGCGCGGCTGATGGAGACCTGGGCGCATGGCCAGGATGTCTGGGACACGGCGGGCCGGGCGCGCGCGCCCACGGCCCGCCTGAAGCATATCGCGCATATCGGCGCCACCACCTATGGGTGGACCTTCGTCAATCGCGGCGAGCCGGTGCCGGGGCCGGCGCCGTACGTGGAACTCAGCGCGCCCGATGGCGGGCAATGGACCTGGAACGAACCCCAGCCGGACAATTTCGTACGCGGCAGCGCGGAGGATTTCTGCCTGCTGGTCACTCAGCGCCGCCACCTGGACGACACCCGGCTGCGGTACAGCCCGGGCCCGGCGCAACGATGGCTGGCGCAGGCACAGTGCTTCGCGGGGCCACCCGCCACCGGACCGGCCGCCGGCACGCGTGTATTGCGCACGGCGCCCGCGGAGTGAACGGGTTCGCACTACCGCAGTGCGTGGCGGCCGGCGAACCGCTCACGCTGGCACTGGCCGCCGGGATCGATTCGGCCCTGCGTGCCCTCAGCGTGGACCCGGCCGAAACCTGCCTGTCCGAACACGCCTTCGCCAACCTGTATCTGTTCCGGCAAGCCCACGCCTACCGGTACTTTGGCGGCCGCTATCCGCATATCAGCGGCCTGACCTATGACGGCGCGCGCCACGCGCTGCCGCTGTTCGATCTCGCCACGGCGCCGCGCCACGTCCTGCAGGCGCTGCTTTGCGAGCACCATTGTTTCTATCCGCTTTCCTCGGCCCAGATGGCGCGCCTCGATCCCGCCGTCTTCACCGGGAACGAAGCGCGTGCCGACGCCGACTATCTCTATCCGGCCGCCAACTTTGCGGGCTATCGCGGTACCACCCTGGCCAAGAAGCGCAACCTCATGAAGCAACTGCTGGCCGCGCATGCCGTCACCGCGCGGCCCTACCACGCCGGACTCGCCCGGAAAGCCCTCTCCGTGCACGAAGGATGGATGCACGCCAGGCACAAGGCCCAGGGCGAGGCCGATGACGCGCCGTGCGGCGAGGCTTTGCTGCACGCCGGTGCGCTGGGGCTGGAAGGCTTCTTGTACGAAGTGGCCGGGCAACCGGTGGGCTTCTTGCTGGCGCAGGAGATCCGCCCGGCGGTCTTCGCCATGCGCTTTGCCAAGGGCCTGGTGGCTTTCAAGGGCATCTACCAGTACATGTTCCACCATTTCTGCACGGCCTTCGCCCGCCCGGTGGCATGGCTGAATTTCGAGCAGGACTTGGGGTTGGAAAACTTCCGGCAGACCAAGCTTTCGTATGCGCCCGGCGCCTTGCTGCCGAAGTACCGGGTGCGGCTGCGCGCGGACTGAATGGCGGCCGCTGGCCGGTTTGCGCTGGTTCTGAAACCGCACCCCCAAAGGCCCGAAGCAGCACAGCCAGTTCTCGCAAGACCGTACCGCCTCCCACCCCTACCATGACTTCACACCGGCGCACTGCCGCCTCGAGCAACGTGAAACCCACATGGCAAATATCGAATCCAGACTCTCCGCCGGCAGCGAAGCATTCCAGGCCAACCGCGCCGGCATGCTAGCCCTGCTGGAACGTATCCGCGCCTTCGAACAGCGTGCCGCCAATACGTCAGCCGCATCGCGCGCGCGCTTCGAGAAGCGCGGGCAGTTGCTGCCGCGCGAGCGCCTGGCGCTGCTGCTTGACCCGGGCGCACCGTTCATCGAACTGTCGTCGCTGGCCGGGCTGGGGCTGGACAACCCCGACCTGGACAAGAGCGTACCCGGCGGCGGCCTGATCGCCGGCATCGGCTTTGTATCGGGCCTGCGCTGCATGATCAGCGCCTCGGACGCCGGCATCAACGCCGGCGCCTTGCAGCCCAAGGGGCTGGACAAGCAACTGCGCGCGCAAGAACTCGCGCTCGAAAACAAGCTGCCGTACGTGCAACTGGTAGAGAGCGCCGGCGCCAACCTGATGACCTACAAGGTCGAGGATTTCGTGCGCGGCGGCAACCTGTTCCGCAATCTGGCGCGCCTGTCGGCGGCCGGCCTGCCGGTGGTGACCGTGACGCATGGCTCCTCCACCGCCGGCGGGGCCTACCAGACCGGTTTGTCGGACTACATCATCATGGTGCGGGGCCGTTCGCGCGCGTTCCTGGCCGGGCCGCCGCTGCTGATGGCGGCCACCGGCGAGGTAGCCACCGAGGAGGAGCTGGGCGGCGCGGTGATGCATACCTCGGTTTCCGGCCTGGGCGACTACCTGGCCGAAGACGATCGCGATGCGCTGCGGATTGCGCGCGAGATCCTGGGCAAGATCGACTGGAACCGCGACCAGCCCGCCGCCGCGCCGCGCGCGTTCAAGCCGCCGCGCTACGACGCCGAGGAACTGCTCGGCGTGATGCCGATGGACCACAAGCGCCCCGTCGACATGAAGGAGGTGATCGCGCGCATTGCGGACGATTCCGACTTCCTTGAATTCGGCGAGAACTATGGCGGCGCCACCGTGTGCGGCCATATCAAGATCGAAGGCTGGCCGCTGGGCATCATCACCAACAACGGCCCCATCGATCCCGCCGGCGCGACCAAGGCCACCCACTTTATCCAGGCCTGCTGCCAGTCGCGCACGCCCATCCTCTACCTGAACAACACCACCGGCTTCATGGTGGGCCGCAGCTACGAGGAAGCCGGCATGATCAAGCACGGCTCCAAGATGATCCAGGCGGTGAGCAACGCCACCGTGCCGCAGATCACCATCTACTGCGGCGCCTCGTTCGGCGCGGGCAACTATGGCATGTGCGGGCGGGGCTTCCATCCGCGCTTCTGCTTCTCCTGGCCCAATGCCAAGACCGCGGTGATGGGCGGCGAACAGGCGGCCCGCACCATGGCCATCGTCACGGAGGCCGCCATGAAGCGCAAAGGCGGGGAGGCTGACTCCGACCAGCTTGAGGCGTTGCAGAAGGGCATCGTGGAGCGCTTCGACCGCCAGATGAGCGTGTTCGTCACCAGCGCCCATGTGCTGGACGATGGCGTGATCGACCCGCGCAATACGCGTGCGGTGCTGGCCAATGTGCTGGCCGTCTGCCGCGAGGGCGACGCCAGGACACCGCAACCCATGCAATTCGCCGTGGCGCGGCCCTGACCTGAAGGCCACGGCCCCATCCGGAACATAAGACAAGAACACAGAGAACAGAGAACGGAGACCCGAGACATGCAACTCACCCCCGAACACGAGGCGCTGCGCGCCACCATCAAGCGCTTTATCGCCGAGCAGATCAATCCGTACGTGGATGCCTGGGAAGAGGCCGAGATCTTCCCGGCGCATGAAGTCTTCCGCAAGATGGGCGAGCTTGGCCTGCTGGGCCTGTCCAAGCCGGAGGAGGATGGCGGCATGGGCCTCGATTACTCCTACAGCGCGGTGCTGGCTGAGACGCTGTCCGATATCAACTGCGGCGGCGTGCCGATGGCCATCGGCGTGCAGACCGACATGGCCACGCCGGCCCTGGCCCACCACGGCAGCGCGGAGTTGCGCCGCGAATTCCTGGCACCCGCGATCCGCGGCGAGTACGTGGCCTGCCTGGGCGTCTCGGAGGTGGGCAGCGGCTCCGACGTGGCCTCGATCAAGACCACGGCGCGGCGCGACGGCGACGACTATATCATCAACGGCGGCAAGATGTGGACCACCAACGGCACCCAGGCGGATTTCTGCTGCGTGCTGGCCAATACGTCGGACGGGGCCCCGCACCGCAACAAGACGCTGATCGTGGTGCCAATGAAGACCCGGGGCGTCTCGGTGGCCAAGAAGATCCGCAAGATCGGCATGGACTCGTCCGATACCGCGCAGCTTTACTTCGACGATGTGCGCGTGCCGCAGCGCTACCGCATCGGCCAGGAAGGCATGGGCTTTACCTACCAGATGGAGCAGTTCCAGGTGGAGCGGCTGTGGGGTGCCCTGAGCTCATGCAGCCGGTGCGCCAAGGCCATCGACCTCACCATCGAGTACACCCGCGAGCGCAAGGCCTTTGGCCGCTCCATCCTGGACAACCAGTGGGTGCACTACACCCTGGCCGAACTGCAGACCGAGGTGGAAGCGCTGCACGCGCTGTGCTGGCGCGCCGTGGAGATGATGGTGCGGGGCGAGGATGCCACGCGCCTGGCCACCATGGCCAAGCTCAAGGCGGGCCGGCTGTCGCGCGAGGTAGCGGATCGCTGCCTGCAGTTCTGGGGCGGCATGGGCTATGTGCTGGAAAGCCCGATCTCGCGCATCTTCCGGGACGGGCGGCTCACCTCCATCGGCGGCGGCGCCGACGAGGTCATGATGCAGATCCTGTGCAAGTTCATGGGGACGTTTCCCCAGGCGAAGTAAGCGTTCAAAGCTAAAGACCAGAACAGGCCACCATGAAGCAGCCCACGCCATTCCACAAGATCCTGATCGCCAATCGCGGCGAAATCGCCCTGCGCGTGATGCGCAGCGCCACCGCGCTGGGCTACCGCACGGTGGCGGTCTACTCCAGCGCCGACGCCGATGCGCGGCATGTCCACGAGGCCGGCCAGGCGGTGCATATCGGCGAGGCGCAGCCGGCGCAATCCTACCTGCGCATCGACGCCATCATCGAGGCCGCCAGGCGTTGCGGCGCCGATGCGGTGCATCCCGGCTACGGCTTCCTGGCCGAGAACGCCGCCTTCGCGCGGGCCTGCCGCGAGGCGGGGCTGGTGTTTATCGGCCCGTCCGCCGAGTCCATCGTGGCGATGGGCAACAAGGCCGGCGCCAAGCGCCTGATGATGGCGGCCGGCGTGCCCTGCATCCCCGGCTACCAGGGCGAAGACCAGGATGAAGCGCGCCTGTGCGCCGAAGCCGGACGCATCGGCTTTCCGGTGATGATCAAGGCCACGGCGGGCGGAGGCGGGCGCGGCATGCGGCTGGTGCCCGATGCGCGGTCGTTCCCCGAACTGCTGCGTAGCGCGCGCTCGGAGGCGCAGGGCGCCTTCGGCGATCCGGAGGTGATTCTGGAGCGGGCCGTGATCGAACCACGCCATATCGAGATCCAGATCCTGGCCGACCGTTATGGCAACGCCATCCACCTGGGCGAGCGCGACTGCTCGGTGCAGCGGCGCCACCAGAAGCTGATCGAGGAAGCGCCATCGCCGGCGGTGAGCCCCGAGTTGCGGGCCCGCATGGGCGCCACCGCCGTGGCCGCCGTCAAGGCGATCGGCTATGAAGGCGCCGGCACGCTGGAGTTCCTGCTGGACCGCGACGGTAATTACTACTTCATGGAAATGAACACGCGGCTGCAGGTGGAGCATCCCGTGACGGAGGCGATCACCGGCCTGGACCTGGTGGCGCTGCAATTGCGGATCGCCGCCGGCGAGCCGCTGCCGCTGGCGCAGGAAGACGTCACCTTCTCCGGCCACGCCATCGAAGTGCGGCTGTGCGCCGAAGACGCCGACCGGGGCTTCATGCCGCAAAGCGGCGCCATTGCGTTGTGGCAGGCGCCGGCCGCCTTGCGGGTGGAGCATGCGCTGGGCAGTGGCGCGGCGATTCCGCCTTACTACGACTCCATGATCGCCAAGCTGGTCAGCCACGGCGGCACGCGCGACGAAGCCTGCCGCAAGCTGTCCCGCGGACTGGAAGACCTGGTGGCGCTCGGCGTGACCACCAACCAGGTATTCCTGGGCCGCTGCCTGGCGCATCCGGCCTTTGCCGCGGGCGAAGCCACCACGGCCTTCATCGGCCAGCACCAGGATGCGCTGTTGCGGCCCGACGCGCCGCTGCGCCGGCGTGCGGCCGCGCTGGCCGCGCTGCTGCTGTACGAGACTTCCCCCGAGCGTCAGCCCGGAGCGCCCGCCGCCAGCCTGGCGCCGACGCTGCCGATCGGCCTGCGCTACCGGCTCGACGGGGCGGAGCATCAGGCCACGCTGGCGTTCGGCGGCGGCAATCGCTTTGAAGTCGCCATGGGCGAAACACGTTTCGCCTTCGAGACCCTTGCGCTGGGCGAGCATGCCGTGCGGTTCCGCTGCGACGGCGTGGTCGAGAGCGCGGACTTCCATCGCGACGGCAACACGCTGCTGCTGCAATACCAGGGCGCGCCGCTGCGCGTCGAGGACCATACGCGGGCGGCGGCCGCGCGGGCCGGCGAAGCCGCCGGCGATGGCAAGCTGCGCGCCTCGATGAACGGCCGGGTGGTCAATGTCATGGTTGCCGCCGGCGACCAGGTCGAAGCCGGCCAGCCCATGGTGACGCTGGAAGCCATGAAGATGGAGCATATCCACGTGGCGCCCGCTGCCGGGCGGGTCGGCGCCGTGCATGTGCAGATCGGCGACCAGGCCGCGGCCATGCGCGTGATCGCGGAGATCGAGTTCGCGGCGACGCCGGCTGAGCCGGTGAAGGCAGCCGCTTGAACCGCCTCTGCCTCTTCCTTCTCCTTTTCCCGAACACAGACACAGCCTATCCGGCGGAGCACCATGAGCGAATCGGAAACCCCAGCCGTCCTGCATGAAAAACGCGGCGCCGCGTTCTGGATCACCATCAACCGGCCCGACAAGCGCAACGCCATCAACAAGGAAGTGGTGGATGGCATCCGCGCCGGCTACCGGGCGGCTCACGCCGATCCGGCCATCCGCGCCATCGTACTCACCGGCGCCGGCGACAAGGCCTTTTGCGCCGGTGGCGACCTGCAACCGGGCAAGGGCTTTGCCTTCGACCTGTCGCGGCCTAATGTGGACTACGCCGACATGCTGCGCGAGGCGCAGCAGGCCACGCTGCCCAGCATCGCGCGGATCAACGGCACCTGCATGGCAGGCGGCATGGGACTGCTGTGCATGACGGACATGGCGGTGGCCGCCGACAACGTGCTGTTTGGCCTGCCCGAAGTCAAGGTAGGGGTGTTCCCGATGCAGGTGCTGAGCCTGCTGCAGACGCTGGCGCCACCCCGGCTGGTGCGCGAATGGTGCATCAGCGGCGAGCCGTTTTCCGCCGCCGAGGCCAAGGCCGCCGGGCTGGTCAACCACCTGGCCGCGCCGGGCGAGCTGGACGCCCGGACCGAATGGCTGATCGCCCGCGTGGCCGACAAGTCGCCCACTGCGATACGGCGCGGCAAGTACGCCATGCAGGCGATGGCGTCGATGAGCTTCGCGGAGGGCATCGCCTATACCGAAAGCCAGATCGCGCTGCTGGCCATGACCGAAGATGCCCGCGAAGGGCTGGCCGCCTTCAACGAGAAGCGCAAGCCGGTCTGGACGGGGAAGTAGACCGCGAAGCAGATCGGGCAAATCGACGGGTAATCCGGGCGCCGGGCAGGGAAGGGCGCGCCGGTTGCCAGGTATTTGAGGAACGGGAGCCGAATATGAACGCAGCATCGTCCTTGCATCCGGCCCTTGCCGGCGCAATCCATGACAACAGCGACAGCGCGGCCATGCTGGCGCCCGGCATGGCGGAATGGCTGCGCCGCCGCGCCGCGCGCAGTCCGGACCGCCCGGCGCTGACCTGCGCGGGACGGACCTGGACTTACGCCGGACTGGTGGCGGACGTGGAACGGATGGCTGCCGTGCTGGCGGCCGGCGGCATAGGCCGTGGCCAGCGCGTGGGCTACCTCGGCCTGAACGATCCGCTGTTCCTGGTGACGCAGTTCGCCTGCGGCTGGCTGGGCGCCATCTTCGTGCCGCTCAATTTCCGGCTGACCGGCCCGGAACTGGCGTATATCCTCAACGATGCCGGCGTGCATACGCTGTTTGCCGACGAAGACCATGCCGGCCTGATCGACGAGGTGCGCGCGGGCCTGGAATGCCGGCGCTACCTGCGGCGCACCATGGCGCCGGGCTGGGAGGCACTGGTGCCGCTGATGACGCAGGCCAACGCCGCACCGCCGCCGGCTTCCACCCACCCCGATGAAGTGGCCGCGGTGATGTACACCTCGGGCACCACCGGCCATCCCAAGGGCGCCATGCTGACGCACGGCAACTTCTGGGCCAATAACCTGAACGTGATGATGATGAGCGACCTCGCCAGCAGCGATGTCGCGCTCAACTTCGCTCCGCTGTTTCACGTTGGCGGCATGTGCTGCGTGAGCTTGCCCATCCTGATGGCGGGCGGCCACCTTGTGCTGCAGCGCAGCTTCGATCCGGCCGGCGTGATGCAGGCGGTGGCCGAGCATCGCGTGACGGTGAGCTTCGCCGTGCCCGCCATGCTGCTGTTTGTCAGCCAGCACCCGGATTTCGAACGGGCCGATCTGTCCAGCCTGCGGGGCATCTCGGTGGGCGGCGCGCCCATGCCCGAGCCGTTGTTGCGGCTGTTCGTTGCGCGCGGCATCCCCGTCAACCAGGGCTACGGGCTGACCGAGACCGCCGCCGCGACCACCTTCCTGGACCCCGGGCGCGCGCAGGACAAGCTCGGCTCCTGTGGCACGCCGGCCATGCTGACTGAAGTCAGCATCCGCGATTTCGAGGGCAGGCTGTTGACCGAACCCCACGCGCGCGGCGAGATCTGCGCGCGTGGCGGCAATATCATGAAGGGCTACTGGAACCGCCCGGACGCCAGCGCCGCAGCGTTCTACGAAGGCGGCTGGTTCCGTACCGGCGACGTTGGCTATGCCGACGAAGAAGGCTTCTACTATGTCTGCGACCGCCTCAAGGACATGGTCATCACCGGCGGCGAGAACGTCTACCCGGCTGAGGTGGAGAGCGTGCTGTACGAGCATCCCGCCATTGCGGAAGTCGCCGTGATCGGTGCGCCCGATCCGCGCTGGGGCGAGCACGTGGTCGCCGTGGCGGCGCTCAAGCCGGGGGCCAGCCTGACGCTGGATGAACTGCAGGCCTTCGCGGAGCCGCGGCTGGCGCGCTACAAGCTGCCGCGTGCGTTGAGGGTGGTGGCGGCGTTGCCGCGTAATCCAACGGGGAAGGTGTTGAAGGTGCGGTTGAGGGAGATGGGATTGGAGTAGGGGGGGTGGCCCATGGTGGGGGGGGTCTGCTGCTTCTTTCGCTGATTCTTTGTGCGGCGTTGGTTTTTGGACCCAAGTGCGTACGACATCCCCCTGCGGGGGACGCCGGTCACTCTTCTTTGCTTCGGCAAAGAAGACTAACGAGAAGAAAGCCGACCCTGCCGGGAGCAGAACAATCAGGCTCTCGAATATCAATGATTTCGTCGTACGGCCCGGAGTGCCGGCGGGCTTCTGCCGGTACCGGCTTGACTGGCCACGATCCTGCCAGCTTCCGGGATTCGTGGTGCGGCCCCCGGTAGCAGACATCACTTGCTTCAAGCCGTCTGTCGCTCGCGTAGTGGCCGGCCACGAAGTTGCAGGCGCACCGGTTCCGTCGTGGGCGCGGTGGCACCGGATTGATATGCCCAAGACCGTGACCACCGCGCCCGCCCCACCACGAAACCATTGACGGGCGATGTGTCGTGATGGCGCGCACCGGTAACGGCAGATGGTCGAACGCTCACCGCACACGAGGTCAGGGGCTGTACCACGTAACCCATGGGTCATGCAGAAGCGACGTCCTTTGGGCCGGTGGGATCCGCCAGCCAGCACCTTGGGCCTGACGACGAAACCACCGACGCCCAATAGCCTGATTGCTCTGCCCCCGGCAGGGTCGGCTTTCTTCTCGTTAGTCTTCTTTGCCGAAGCAAAGAAGAGTGACCGGCGTCCCCCGCAGGGGGATGTCGTACGCACTTGGGTCCAAAAACCAACGCCGCTCAAAGAATCAACGACCAACGACCAACCCGCAAAGCACAAGGCCCATTCGCCCCACCAGACCAGAACCATCTGAACTCGGCTAGGAAATTTCGCAGAGAGAATATCTCGCAAAAGGAAGAGGAGCACCCAATGGCAGGACCAACCATCGACTTCTGGCAAGCCCGCTTTGAATCCAGGCAAACCCCTTGGGAACGCGAAGCCGCCAGCCCGCAACTGGCGCACAGCGCCAGCCGCGTTATCCATGGGTAATCCCCAATCCATATACAGCCAGTCCACACAAGAGCCACACCGGTAGTTTTGTTACGGTGGCACCAGTCGCATCAGTCGCAACACGGCGAAGCGCAAGACGGCACGTGCCGCGCCCGATGCCATCGGGCGCGCGTGACCCACCCAATTCCGAGATCGACCCCGGCCACCCGCACACCGCGCGCGGCAAGGGGCGGCCGGCACAGGAGACAAGATTGGAGATCCTGCAATTGACGATCTCGGGCATCGCGCTGGGCTGCATCTACGCGCTGATCGCCCTGGGCTTTGTGCTGATCTACAAGGCCACCGAGACCGTGAACTTTGCCCAGGGCGAGTTCATGATGCTCGGCGCCTTCGCCGGCGTGGTGCTGACCATGCTCGGCCTGCCCCTGCTGCTGGCGGTGCCGCTGACGGTGGCGGGCATGGCCGGCTTCGGCATGCTGGTGGAACGCCTGGCGATTCGCCCCATCCTCGGCCAGCCGCAGTTCACGGTAGTGATGCTCACCATCGGCATGGGCTACGTGATGCGCGGCCTGATCACCATGGTGCCGGGCATCGGCGCCGGCACGCATACCCTGCCGGTGCCTTACCAGGGCATGGTATGGCGCACCGGCGGGCTGGTGCTCAGCGTGGAGCAGGTGGCGGTCATCGGCGTCACCGCCGCGCTCTGCGTGGTGCTGTACCTGGTGTTCCGCTACAGCCGCATCGGCGTGGCCATGCAGGCCAGCTCGCAGAACCAGCTGGCCGCCTATTACATGGGCATTCCGGTACGGCGGCTGAATGGGCTGGTGTGGGGGCTGTCGGCTTCGGTGGCGGCCATCGCCGGCCTGCTGCTGGCGCCCATCACCTTTGTCCACGCCAGCATGGGCATGCTCGGCCTCAAGGCATTCCCCGCCGCGGTGGTTGGTGGCTTCGGCAGCCTGCCGGGCGCGATCGTGGGTGGGCTGGTGATTGGGGTGGTGGAGTCGCTGGCGGGCTTCTACCTGCCGGAAGGCTTCAAGGATGTGGCGGCCTATGTGGTGGTGCTGGTCATGCTGGTGATCAAGCCCAACGGCCTGTTCGGCGAGAACCTGCGTAAAAAGGTGTAGAAACGCGATGCGATTCCTGTTCAAGACCGACTATCGCCAGGACCTCAGCCTGGCAAGGCACTCCGGCCACGTGTTCTGGTATGGCTTGCTGCTGGTTTGCCTGCTGATCGCGCCGGGCTGGGCCAGCAGCTACTGGATCGCGCAGCTTGGCTTCGTGCTGATCTACGCCATTGCGGGGCTGGGCCTGATGGTACTGTCCGGGTACACCGGGCTGCTGTCGATCGGGCATGCGGCATTCCTGGGCGTTGGCGCATATGCGCAGGCCTGGCTGACCAGCCACGGCGTGCCCTTCGTGCCGGCCTTGCTGGCGGCGGGGGCGCTGTCGGCGCTGGCGGGCGTGGTGGTGGGGCTGCCGGCGCTGCGGGTCAAGGGCATCTACCTGGCCATCGCGACGCTGGCCTTCGGGCTGATCGTCGAGGAAGTCCTGGCGCGCTGGGACAGCGTGACCGGCGGCAATGCGGGGCTGCCGGTGGCCGCGCCGCAACTGTTCAGCTACGTGCTGGAGGGGCCGGTGGCGTTCTACTACCTGGCGCTGGCGGTTTGCCTGCTGGCTACGCTGGCGGTGCTCAACCTGCTGCGCAGCGCCACCGGGCGGGCGTTCATCGCCATCCGCGATTCCGAGATCTCCGCGCAGAGCATGGGTATTCACCTGGCGCGCTACAAGACATTGTCATTTGCGCTGTCCGCCGCGCTGGTCGGCATCGCGGGAGCGCTCTACGCACACAAGCTGCGCTATATCTCGCCCGAGCAGTTCGGCATCGCCCAGTCGATCGACCTGTTGCTGCTGGTGGTGGTGGGCGGCCTGGGCTCGGTGCACGGCGCCTTCCTCGGTGCGATCTTCCTGATCGTCATGCCGCAGACGATCGTGCTGGCCAAGGATTTCCTGCCGCCGGCCATCGCGCAGGCCAGCGGGCTGCAGGCGCTGGTGTACGGGACGGTGCTGATGGCATTTGTCCTGTTCGAGCCGCTAGGGCTGTATGGGCGCTGGTGCAAGATCCGTACTTACCTGGAACTGTTCCCCTTCTATCGCCAGGGCATGTTCCGGCGCCAGAAGGCGTTCCAGCGCTCCGAGCGCCTGAAATAAGGAGGCCGGCACCATGACAGACACTCTTCTCAGCGTGCGCGACCTGTCGGTCCGCTTTGGCGGCGTGCTGGCGCTCAACGGCGTGAGCTTCGATGTCCGGCGCGGTGAGGTCTTCACACTGATCGGCCCCAACGGGGCCGGCAAGACCACGGTGTTCAACCTGATCAGCCGCATCTATCCGCCCACCAGCGGCGAGATCCTGTGGCAAGGCGAGGTGCTGACACAGTTGCCGCCGCACGCGATCGCCRCGCAGGGCATCGCGCGCACTTTCCAGAATATCGAGCTGTTCGAGCACGCCACGGTGCTGCAGAACCTGCTGATCGGCCATCACACGCATCGCGCCGCCGGGTTCTGGGCCGACCTGCTGTTCACGCCCGCAGCGCGCCGTTCGGAACTGGCCGCGCGCCACAAGGCTGAAGAAATGATCGAGCTGCTGGACCTGCAGGCACACCGCGATGCACTGGTGGCGGGCCTGCCTTACGGCGTGCGCAAGGTGGTGGAACTGGCGCGCGCCCTGTGCAGCGGCCCGCGCCTGTTGCTGCTCGACGAGCCGTCCTCCGGACTGAATGTGGAAGAGACCGAGGACATGGCCTGGTGGATCCGCGACATCCAGAGCGAACTGGGCATCACCGTGCTGATGGTGGAGCACGACATGAGCCTGGTATCACGCGTGTCGGACCGGGTGCTGGCGATGAACCAGGGCCAGGTGCTGGCGCAGGGCACGCCGGCCGAGGTGCAGGCGCATCCCGGCGTGATCGAGGCTTACCTGGGCACGGTGGACGACGTGGCCTCACTGCGGAGGGCGGCATGAACCTGATGGAAGGCWCGGACAAGATGCGCAAGATCCAGGATGCCCCCGTGCTGGCGCTGGCCAACGTGGAAAGCGCATACGGGCCGGTCAAGGCGATCCGCGGCGTAAGCCTGGCGGTGCAGCGCGGCAGCATCGCCACCGTGCTGGGCGCCAACGGCGCCGGCAAGACCACCATCCTCAAGACCATTTCCGGCGTGCTCGACCCGACCCGCGGCAGCATCGCCTTCAAGGGCGAGAGCATTGCCGCGATGGACCCGGCGCAGATCGTGCGGCGCGGTCTGAGCCATGTGCCCGAGGGGCGCGAGGTATTCCCGCTGCTGTCGGTACGGGACAACCTGCTGATGGGCGCCTATACGCGGCGCGACCGCGACGGCGTGGCGCGCGACATGGAGGCGGTCTACGGCTACTTCCCGGTGCTGCGCGAGCGCGCCGGCCAGGACGCAGGCCTGCTGTCGGGCGGCCAGCAGCAGATGCTGGCGATCTCGCGAGCGCTGATGGCGGCGCCCGAATTGATCCTGCTCGACGAGCCGAGCCTTGGCCTGTCGCCCAAGCTGACCAAGGACATCTTCGACATCGTGGTGCGCATCAACCGCGAGCGCGGCACCACCATTCTGCTGGTGGAGCAGAACGCCAACATGGCGCTCAACGCGGCGGACTACGGCTACGTGCTGGAGAACGGCCGTATCGTGGCCGAGGACACCTGCGCCGTGCTGCGCGAGAAGGACGATATCAAGGAGTTCTACCTCGGCATGAAGGACAGCGGCGTGCGCGGCGAGCGCCGCTGGAAGAAGCGCAAGACCTGGCGCTAGCACGCGGCAAGGGCCTCTGCAACCGAAACCGATCACCCGTTTTTCCGAGAGCAACCAATGGCAATGGCGAGAGCGCACACCATGAAGCCCCTTTCCGAAGCGGCATTCGACACCCTGCCGAAAATGTTCTGGCATGGCGTGGCCGAGCGCGGCGACGCGGTCATGATGCGGCAGAAGGATCTGGGCGTCTGGCGCAGCTACCGCTGGCGCGAAGTGGGCGAGATCGTGGCCGATGTCGCCGCCGGCCTGGCCGAGCTGGGCCTGCAGCCGGGCGAGGTGGTGTCGGTGCTGTCCAACACCAACCGGGAATGGGTGTGGAGCGACCTGGGCGCCTTGACGGCCGGCGCCGTGGTAAGCGGCATCTACCCCACCGATTCGCCTGCGCAGGTGGAATACCTGTGCCACGACTCCGGCAGCGTGATGCTCTTCGTGGAGAACGAGGAGCAGCTCGACAAATACCTGGAAGTGCGCGAGCGGCTGCCACGGCTGCGCAAGGCGGTGGTCTACGACATGGAAGGGCTGGCCGGCTACGACGACCCGGACGTGCTCAGCTTCGACGCGCTGCTGGCACTCGGCAGGCAGGTGCGGGCGCGAGAGCCGGATCTGGTGGCGCAACGGCTGTCCGCCGGCAGTGCCGATGCGCTGGCGGTGCTCGTGTACACATCGGGCACCACGGGACGGCCCAAGGGCGCGATGCTGTCGCACCGCAATGCGCTGCGCAGCTGCCTGACGCTGCGCGAGTTCCTGCCCGCCACCACCATCGGCGAGCGCATGGCCTTCCTGCCGCTGTGCCACGTCTCGGAGCGGATCTTCGGCGAGTATTACTCGATCCTGTCCGGCGCCGTCATCAACTTCGTCGAGAACCCGGACACCATCTTCGACAATATCCGCGAGATCCAGCCCGATGCTTTCCTGGCGGTGCCGCGCGTGTGGGAGAAACTCTATTCCAGCGTCACCATCGCGGTACGCGAGGCCACCCGCCTGCAGCGCTGGGCCTATGACTGGGCCATTGCCGCCGGACGGGCCCGCGTGCACGAAGACGGCCAGGCAAAGCCACTGCCGCCCGGCGCGCGCCTGAAGCTCTGGCTCGCCGATACGCTGGTACTGGGTAACGTGCGCCGCATGATGGGGCTGAACCGCGTGCAACTGGCCGTGACCGGCGCGGCGCCGATCTCGCCGGACCTGATCCGCTGGTATATGGCGCTGGGCATCGTGCTGCACGAGCTATGGGGCATGACCGAGATCACCGGCGCGGCCACCTGCAACCCGCCGGGACGGACGCGGCCGGGCAGCATCGGCATCGCCTTGCCGCATACCGAGGTGAAGATCTCCCACGAGGGCGAGTTGCTGGTGCGCGGGCCGCAGGTGTTCATGGGCTACCTGAACCTGCCCGGCAAGACCGCCGAAACGATGGTGGACGGCTGGCTGCGCACGGGCGACGTGGGCCGGGTGGACGGGCAGGGCTATTTCTATATCACCGACCGCATGAAGGACCTGATCATCACCGCCGGCGGCAAGAACGTCACGCCGTCCGAGTGGGAGAACCAGCTCAAGTTCAGCCCTTACGTAACCGACGCCGTCGTCATCGGCGATCGCCGGCCCTACCTGAGCTGCCTGGTGATGATCGACCAGGACAACGTGGAACAGTGGGCGCAGGAGCACGACGTGCACTTCTCCGACTACGGCTCGCTGTGCCGCAGCAAGGAAGTGATCGCGCTGGTGGGGCAGGAAATCGACAAGGTCAACAAGCAGTTTGCGCGGGTCGAGCAGATCAAGGCGTTCCGGCTCATCGAGACCCGCCTCGGCGCCGAGGACGAGGAACTGACCCCGACCATGAAGCTCAAGCGCAAGCTGGTCAACGACAAGTACAGCGCGCTGATCGAGTCGATGTACCTGGCCAAGGTGGCCTGAACGCAAGCGGCCCCAACAGGAGGCGCCATGAGCGATGCAGACAAAGCGGTTCCCGTCAGCCTGGTGCGGCACGGCCGCATCGGCCTGCTGTGCATCGACCATCCGCCGGTGAATGCGCTCTCGGTGGCCACGGTAGCGGCGCTGGATGCCAGGGTGGCCGCCTTCGAGGCCGATCCCTCCCTCGATGGCTTGCTGATCTGGTGCGCGGGCCGGACCTTCGTGGCCGGTGGCGACATTGCCCAGTTCGACGCGCCGGATTTCTCCGCCGCGCCTTACAACCGCATCCTGGCGCGGATTGAAGCCAGCGAACGGCTGGTGGTGGCGGCCCTGCACGGCACCGCGCTCGGCGGCGGGCTGGAACTGGCGCTGGCCTGCCATTACCGGGTGGCCTTGCCCTGCACGCGGATCGGGCTGCCGGAGATCAAGCTGGGGCTGCTGCCGGGCTCGCTCGGTACCCAGCGGCTGCCGCGCGCCTGCGGGGCAGCGCTGGCACTGGACCTGATGCTGAGCGGGCGCCTGCTCGACGCCGAGGCGGCGCTGGCCGCCGGCATCGTCGACGCGCTGGTGCAGGGGGAGCCGCTGGCCGCGGGCCTCAACTTCCTGGAAGACCTGCTTGAGCGTCTGGCGCCGCCGCGACGCCTGTCCACACTATCCGTACCCGTGGCTGGCCTGTCCAAGGACTTCTTCCCGCAAGCCATGCAACATGCCACGCAGCAGCGCGCGCACTATCCCGCCGCCGCGGCCATCGTGCAAGCGGTGGAAGCGGCAGCGACGCTGCCATTCGCGCAGGGCGAGGCGATGGAGGCAGCCTTGCTCACCGCCTGCGTGGCCTCGCCCGAATCGCGGGCGCTGCGGCACCTGTTCTTTGCCGAACGGCAGGCGGCACGCGTGCCCGGCATGCCCGCGGGAGCGGCGCCGCGCGCGCTGCACACGGCAGGCGTGGTCGGCGCCGGCACCATGGGCAGCCGCATCGCCATGAGCCTGGCGGATGCCGGCTTGCCGGTGACGCTGGTGGAAGCCAGCGGCACAGCGCTGGCGAGGGGCCTGGCCTCGGTCCGCGCCCAGTACGAAGCCAGCGCGGCGGCGGGGCGGATACAGCCGGAGCAGGTCGCCAGGCGCATGGGCCTGATCGCGGGAACCCTGGACTATGCAGCGCTGGCCGGCTGCGAGTTGGTGATCGAGGCGGTGGACGAGGACATGGCGCTCAAGCAGCATGTGTGCGCCCGGCTCGGGCGCATCTGCAAGCCCGGCGCGATCATCGCCACCAACACCTCGACGCTGGATGTGGAAGTGCTGGCCGAGTCCAGCGGCCGGCCCGCCGATTTCGCCGGCGTGCATTTCCGCAATCCGGCCAATGGCGGGCGGCTGATCGAGGTGGTGCGCGGCAGCGCCACCGCGCCGGATGTGCTGGTGACGGCCATGCAGCTGGCCCGGCGGCTCGGCAAGGTGGCGGTGGTGTCGGGCGTGTGCTTCGGCTTTATCGGCAACCGCATGGCCGAAGCCTACCTGCGCGAGAGCGAGTTCCTGCTGATGGAAGGGGTAAGCCCGGCGCGGCTCGACGCCGTGATGCAAGCCTACGGCATGGCGATGGGCCCATGCCGCATGCTGGACCTGGCCGGGATCGACGTGGGCGCCAAGATCGTGCTGGAGTACGGCAAGGCCGGCGGGCTGCCGCCCGATCCCGCCTACCGCGCGGTGGTGCGCACGCTGTTCATGCTGGGGCGGCTCGGCTGCAAGAGCGGCGCGGGCTATTACCGGTATCTGGATGGGCAACCGGTGCCCGACCCCGAAGCGGAACGCATCTGCGCCGCGCTGGGGCGCGCGCACGGCATCGCCCGCCGCATGGATATCGCCGATGCCGAGATCGTCGAGCGCCTGCTCTATCCCCTGATCAACGAGGCCGCCAAGCTGCTGGAAGAGGGCGTAGCGTGCCGGCCCGGCGACATCGACATGGTGTGGACCGCCGGCTATGGCTTTCCGGATTACCTCGGCGGCCCGGTCTGGCAGGCCGACAGCATTGGCCTGCCGCGCATCGTGGCGGGACTGGAGCGCTATGCGCGGCTGCGCGGCAATCCTTACGACTACTGGGACATCTCGCCGTTGCTGGCGGCACTGGCGCGGGGCGGGCAGCACTTGTCCGGCTGGTCGGCACCGCCGGCCGCGGCCGATACGCCTGCAACGGCGGAGCAGGGCCGTCCCGCCATGCCCATCTCGTTATCGCCGGATCCGCTGGCCGGGCAAAGCCGGATCCAGTCTGGACCCAAGCCGCCGCAGAGCGTGCATTGACCAAGGCAGTCCGTCAGTTCCTATATCCATAGCGCCATAAAACAAGGAGACAACCATGATCCTGAAGACCACCATCGCCGCACTTGCCCTGGCGCTAAGCGCCGGGGCGGGCGCGCAGACCCGCGGCGTCACCGACAAGGAAATCGTGCTCGGCCTGATCACCGATATGTCCGGCCCGATCGTCAACTACGGCAAGGAATCCCGCAACGGCATGACCATGGCCGTGGAAGAAATCAACGCCCGCGGCGGCGTGCAGGGCCGCAAGCTGCGGGTGGTGGTGGAAGACAACGGCTACGAACCCAAGCGTGCCGTGCTGGCGGCGCAGAAGCTGGTCACGCAGGACGGCGTGTTCGCCATCATCGGCCACCTGGGCACCGCGCCCAATATGGCCACGCTGCCGATCCTGGTGCAAAGCAAGGTCTTCAACTTCATGCCGCAGAGCGCCGCGCGCGACATGTATGAGCCCGCCAGCCCGTACAAGATCGCGCTGGGGCCGTCCAATTTCCTGATGTCCACCACCATCATGGATTACTTCTTCAAGCAGAAGCCCTACCAGCGGGTGGGCGCGCTGTACCAGGACGACGACTACGGGCGGGAGTCGGTGGAAGGCGTGCAGGCCTATCTCAAGGCCAGGAACATGACCCTGGTGGAGAAGGTGTCGTACAAGCGCGGCGCCACCGATTTTTCCTCGCAGATGGCGCGGCTCAAGGCGGCCAACTGCGACCTGGTGTTCAACGCCTCCACGATGCGCGAGTACATCGCCTCGGTCCAGGAAGCGCGCAAGATCGGCTTCAACCCGGTTTTCGCCGGCACCTCGGCCAATTACGCGCACCAGGTGCCATTGCTGGGCGGCAAGGCCATGGAAGGCCTGCATGCGGCGGCCTTCATCATGCTGCCCTATGCGGATGATGCAAACCCGGCGGTGCGGCAATGGGCTGCCGCCTACAAGAAGCGCTTCAATGAAGACCCGGGCGTGTACTCGATGTTCAGCTACTACGCCTACACCACCTTCGCCACCATCGCCGACAAGGCCGGGCGCAACCTGACCGCCGAGTCCTTCAACGCCGCCATGGAGTCGACCAAGCTGCCGCAAGACACGCTGGGCAACCCGGGCTTCAATGTCTCCGCCAGCAACCGCCTGAGCAACGACCGCATCCGCATCATGAAGGTGGCTGGCGACAAGTGGATTCCCGCCAGCGATCTGCTGCCGCCGCCCAAGATGAACTGAGCGCGGCGAGCCACAACGGGATGGCGATCCCCGCCGCCATGACAGGCGGCGGGTCTGGAGCAACGGACAATTGGAGACAGACATGAGCACAGCAACGGAACAGGCGCGCGAGCGCATCGGCCGCATCGCCCTGGGCGATGTGGTCCACCGCTCCGCCCGGCGCTTCGGCGCCCGGACGGCGCTGATCGAGGGCGACCATAGCCTGAGCTATGCGGCGTTGAACGCCGCCACCAACCAGTTCGCCCACTACCTGCTGGCGCAGGGAATGCGCAGCGCCGAGCGTGTCGGCATGCTGTGCAACAACTCCATCGGCATGATCGTGGCGCTGCTGGGAATCCAGAAGGCGGGCATGGTGTGGGTGCCGATCAATACGGCCCTGGCGCCGGACGCGATCCAATACATCCTGGAACACGCCGAGGTCACGCGGCTGGTGGCGGACGCGTCAGTGCTGGCGCGGCCCGGCATCGCGGAACTGGTGGCGGCGCTGGGCATTCCCGTTGTGCTCCTGGAGCCCGCAGGCGAGGTGGCAGGCGACCTGGCGGGCTTGGCCGCGACGAAGTACTCCGACGCGCTGGCCGGCCAGCCGGAGGCGCTGCCCGACGTGGATATCGCCAGCGGCCAGCTGGCGCAGATCATGTACACCAGCGGCACCACCGGCCCGCAGAAGGGCGTGATGCATTCCCACGCCTCGGTGCACTCGGTGCTGTCCGCCAACCTGGTCGATACGGGCTGCGGCACGGCGCGGGAGGTCTTTACCTGCCTGCTGCCGATGTTCCACTGTGCCCAGCACGGCAATACCATGAGTGCGCTGCTAGGCGGGCACACCGTGGTGGTGGGTCGCGGCTTCGATCCCGCCCGCGTGCTGGCCGACCTGGCCCGGCACCGCGTCAGCGTCGTGGTGGCGCTGCCGATGATGTACCGGGCCATGCTGGAGCACCCGCAGTTCGCCAACACCGATCTTTCCAGCGTGCGGCTGTGCATCTACGGCATGGCGCCGTTGCCCAAGAACCTGCTGCTGCGCCTGCTGGATGCGTTCTGCCCCAACTTCGTCCTGTGCTCGGGCCAGACCGAGATGTACCCGGCGGCCACCATCTTCGAGGCGGAGGAACAGCGCAAGCGCTTCGGCGCGTACTGGGGCGTCGGCACGGTGGTCAACGAGGTGGCGGTGATGGCCGACGACGGCAGGCTGCTCGGCCCCGGCGAGCCGGGTGAGATCGTGTTTCGCGGGCCCAACGTGATGCTGGGCTATTACAAGGACCAGGAGGCCACCGCCCGCGTGCAGCGCTTTGGCTGGCATCACTCCGGCGACCTGGGCGTGCTGGACGAGGACGGGCAACTGCTGTTCCTCGACCGCATCAAGGACATGATCAAGACCGGTGGGGAAAACGTACCTTCGATCAAGGTCGAAGAAGTGCTGCTGCGCCATGCCGCCGTAGCCAACGCGGCGGTGGTAGGCCTGCCGCATGCACGCTGGGGCGAGGCGGTGACGGCGTTCGTCACGCTCAAGCCAGGCGCGGCGGTGGAGCAGGAAGAGCTGGGCGCCCACTGCAAGGCGCATCTCGGCGGCTTCGAGGTGCCCAAGGACGTGGTGCTGCTGGCCGCGCTGCCGGCGACTTCCACGGGAAAGATCCAGAAGTTCGAGTTGCGCCAGCGTTATCGGGAACACTACGATGTGGCGGGAGCGCCGGGCTGACCAGCGCACGGTCCGGCCCCTGGCGCCACCGGGCCGGAACGCCTGGTCATAGCCACCTGACGCAAGACGCAGCCGGCTGCTCCGGCTACGCTGCTTTTTGCGCCGCGGCACGGCAGCACCGCCCGGCCAGCGTCGTCCGAAGCACCCAGACCGCACAACCAGCAGGCCTGACGACGCACCAACCGGCGCGCGGACAGCGCCCGGCAGGAGACAAAGGACATGCAGATGCAAGCACAAGGCATTGCGTGCCCGCCAGCCATGACCTTGGCGCCCGGCGCCAGGGCAGGGACCGGCAGGGTAATGTGGCTCACGCCGGAGCGGCTCTTCTACGCCGGCCTGCTGGGCTCGCCCTCGGTCCGCACCATGGGCGGCTTGCTGATTTATGTGGCTTTGCGCGCACCCATTCGCATCCGTTTCGACGGCGGGCCCTGGGCGTCCACGGAACTGGCGGTGGTGCCAGCCTATATGCCGCACTCGGTGGCCTGCGATGACCGCATGATCTGCGACCTCGGGCTAGAGGCCGAGAGCATCGACCTCGCCCGCCTGCCGTCTGTGATCCGCGGCCGGGTGGGGCCGGTGGACGATGCGGCATTCGTGCGCCACGTGCGCCAGGCCCACGCCTACCTGAGCGAGCGCGGACGGGAACTGGACCTGCAGGCGGACAGCTTCGACCAGATCTTCTTCGGCCATGCGCTGGCGCCACGCCGGCTGGACCCACGCATCGAAGCCGTGGTGCAGCGCATCCGCAACGCGCCCTCGGCCACCGCCACGGCCGGGTCCTGCGCCGCATCGGCCCATCTTTCGTTTTCGCGCTTCCTGCATTTGTTCAAGGAAGAGGTCGGCACGCCGTTCCGCAGCTTTCGTACCTGGAAACGCGCCCGCAGCCTGCTGCACTATGTCACCCAGGACTCCAATCTGGCGCATGTGGCGCTGGATACCGGCTATCCCGACTCCACGCACTTCAGCCACTCCATCCGCCAGGTCTACGGGCTCAAGCCCAGCGACATCTTTGCCGGCTCGCGCAAGCTCGCGCTGATCGGCGAGCGGGTGGCGGTGGGCGGGGGTATGCCTGGCTAGGCTGCTCCCGCAACAAGCTCGGATTTCCTGCTCCGTAACACCTGGCAACCGGGCTTTGGCACGGCTTGACAGCGGTCGATCTCGCCCCTTCCTACCCACTAAATTGGTAAAATGCAAATACCCATTAAATTGGTATTTGCAGAATACCCACACTACTCATAAAATGATTTTACGCACATAACGGGTACGCCCGGACCACCAAGATGAAACAACTGCTCTCCACCGCCGGCCAGCTAGGGCAAGTGCTGCAATCCGCACGGCGTGCGGCGAAGCTGTCCCAGACGGACCTCGCCTCGCGCCTGGGCATCAGCCAAAGCCGCGTCTCCCATATGGAGCTGAACCCCGGCAGCATCAGCGCGGATCAGTTGCTGGCGCTGGTCGGCAGCCTGGGCCTTGAGCTGGTCGTCCAGGACAAGCGCCCGGCCGGCGCCGATTCCCCGACGGTGGAGTGGTAGGCATGGGCCGCAAATCGCATGCGCGGGCGCTTTCGGTGTGGGCCAATGGCGAGCGGGTAGGGACGTGGCGCATCCCCACGCGGGGCGATATGGAATTGCAGTACGACCCCGGCTGGATCGCCTCGCCCGCCGGCCGGCCCTTGTCCCTGTCGCTCCCCTTCGGCGTCGATGCTTCACCGCTGAAGGGCGACAGGGTGCGCAACTACTTCGATAACCTGCTGCCCGACAGCGACGCCATCCGCAAGCGCCTCGCCACCCGCTTCAAGACAGCGACCACGGAGGCCTTCGATCTGCTGGAAGCCATCGGCCGCGACTGCGTCGGCGCGGTGCAGTTGCTCGGCGAAAGCGAGCAGCCGGTGGGCCATGACCGCATCGACGGCACGCCGCAGTCTGATGCCGATATCGAAAGACTGCTGCGGCAAATGGTCGGCTCGGCCGCCCTGGGCGCACAGGGCGATGACGACGACTTCCGCATCTCCCTGGCCGGCGCGCAGGAGAAGACTGCGCTGCTGTGGCACGGCAACCAGTGGATGAAGCCCCACGGCGCCACGCCCACCACCCACATCCTCAAGCTGCCGCTCGGGCTGGTGGGCAACAAGCGGGCCGACCTCAGCACCTCGGTCGAGAACGAGTGGCTCTGCCTGACCATCCTCGCCGCCTATGGCCTGCCGGTCGCGCACAGTGAAATCAAGACCTTCGCCAGCCAGAAGGTCCTGAGCGTGCAACGCTTCGACCGGCAACCGCACTCGTCGGGCAACTGGATCCTGCGGCTGCCGCAGGAGGACTTCTGCCAGGCGCTGGGTGTCGCTCCTCACCTGAAATACGAAGCGGACGGCGGCCCGGGCATGCGCGATATCGCGCAGATCCTGCGGCAATCGACCCACGCCGACGAAGACCTCGAGTCCTTCCTCGCCACGCAGATCCTGTTCTGGATGCTGGCGGCACCCGACGGGCATGCCAAGAATTTCAGCATCCGGTTGCTGCCCGGGGGGCGTTACCGGATGACACCGCTCTATGACGTGATGTCGATCTGGCCGGTGGTCGGCAACGGGGCGAACCAGTGGTCGTGGCACAAGGCCAAGCTGGCCATGGCGGTGGCCGGCAAGAACCGGCACTACCTGTTCAAGGACGTGCAGCGCCGGCATTTCAACGCGATGGCGCCCAAGTGTTTCCACGGCCCGGATGCCGAGGGCATGATCCAGCGGCTCATCGCGCAAACGCCGGCGGTCATCGGAAAGGTCGGCGCGGCCTTGCCGGCTGGTTTCCCGCAGAAGGTGGCGGACAGCATCCTCCAGGGGCTGGAAGCTTCCGCCAGACAGCTCGAGGCAATGCCACCTGGATAGCGGCGGGGCCGGGCACCGGCGCGCCGACCACTTTGCGCAAGACGAAGTGCGCGGCGCAGCCTATGGTCGAGGCATGCCGGCAGTGCCGCATGGAATCGCCTGCCGGTTTGTGGCCGGTTCCCATGCCACATGCCCCCGACCCCAAACGGCAGCCACGCCGGCTGCCTGCCGACTGACAGGACCCACGATGAGCCTCCAGACCCTGCCGCCGCTCGCACACTATTTCACGGCCGAGCACGAACAGTTTCGCARCACCCTGCGCGAATTCGTCGCCCGCGAGATCTCGCCGTTTGTGAACGAATGGGATGAAGCCGGGACCTTTCCCCGCTCGCTGTACCGGCGCGCTGCCGAGATCGGCTTGCTCGGGCTGGGGTACCCGGAGCGCTTCGGCGGCACGCCCGGCGACATCTTCTACCACCTGATCCAGGCCGAGGAATTCGCCCGCAGCGGCTCGGGCGGCGTCAATGCGTCGCTCCACTCCCACTCCATCGGTGTGCCGCCGATCGTCGCGGCAGGCAGCGAGGCGCTGCAGCAGCGCGTGCTGCCCGCGGTCATCGCCGGCGACAAGATCGCCGCGCTGGCCATCACGGAACCGGGCGGCGGCTCCGATGTGGCGAGCCTCAGGACCACGGCCGTGCGCGACGGCGACCACTACGTCGTCAACGGCGAGAAGACCTTCATTACCTCCGGCATGCGCGCCGATTTCATCACCACGGCGGTGCGCACCGACCCTGCCAACAAGGGCGCGGGCGGCATCTCCCTGCTGCTGATCGAAGGCAACCCGCCCGGCCTGACCCGCACCGGACTGAAGAAGATGGGTTGGCTCGCCTCCGACACCGCCCACCTGCATTTCGACAACTGCCGCATCCCCGCCGCCAACCTGATCGGCGAGGAAAACCGCGGATTCCAGATCATCATGCGCAACTTCAATTCCGAGCGGCTGGGGATGAGCGCAAGCGCCTATGGCTATGCCGAGGCCTGCCTGCAGGAAGCGCTGGACTGGGCGCGCCAGCGCAACACATTCGGCCAGCCGCTGGTGGAGCGGCAGGTGATCCGCCACAAGCTGGTCGACATGGCGCTGCGCATCGAGGCAGCGCGCAATCTCGTCTATGACCTGGCTTACCGCGTCCAGCACCAGGCGGGAGACCCCGCGCAACTGGTGGCGCGCACCTGCATGGCCAAGATCCAGGCCACGCAGGCGATGCAGTTCTGCGCCGACCAGGCCGTGCAGATCCTGGGCGGGATGGGTTTCATGCGCGGCACGCTGAGCGAACGTGTATACCGGGAGGTCAAGGTCATGATGATCGGTGGTGGATCCGAGGAAATCATGAAAGACCTGGCCGCGCGGCAGCTGGGCTTTTGAGGGGAGGGGCCCGGGTGGCATCGGCTTCCATGCCGCCCGCAGACCCGCCTTATAATCCGTCCGGAAAATCAGCCGCCGGGCCCCGCCGGCGGGCGAGCGCGTCCTGGAACCGGCCGAATGCCTTCGTACCCCCTCATCCTTTGTCTCACCTTTGCCGTCGTTGGCAGCCTCACGGTTGCCGTGGCCGCGTGGACCAGGCGGGACGACCCCACCGTCAAGGCCTTCCTGATGCTGGCCTTCGGCTGCGTGATATGGAGCGGCGGCCGCCTGCTGGAACTGAGTTCCTTCGACCTGGAAACCCGCGTGATGTGGGCCAGGCTGCAGTACTTCGGCATCGTCGCGGTACCGATCGCCTGGCTCTGCGCCATGATCCAGCTCAGCCGGCCCAGGTTCGTCATTCCCTGGTCATTGCTCTCTATGCCCATCGTGATCAATATCGTGACGCTGGGCCTCGTCTTCACCAACGAACGGCACCACCTGATCTGGGATTCGATCGCGATGGTACCTGGTGGCCGGCCACCCGGCGCGGTCTTCACCCATGGTCCGGCGTACGCGGTGGTGGCTGCCTATTCCTACCTGCTGTTACTGATCAGCCTTTACTTCCTGCTGACGGCCCGCGTGCCCAGCAGCAGCCTGACGCGGGGCGGGCGCGCCGTGCTGGCGGGCGGACTGGCGCTGCCGCTGGTGGCCAATATCGCATACCTGCGTGGATGGACAGGGCCGCTCGGGGGCGACCTGACCCCGGCCACCCTCTCCGTGATGACGGTGCTGGTGTGGATATGCGCGCTGCGCGGGCACCTGGATGACGTCGGGCACTATGCCAGGCTGCGGGTGTTCGATGCCTTGCAAGAGGGTTGCGTAATCGTGAATGCGGACGACATCATTGTCGATTTCAATCCCGCCGCCCGCCGGCTGCTGGAAGCCGTGGAACGCGGCAGCCCATACCCGGCAGCCTGGAATGACGCAATCGCCGCCAGCCGCTCGGGGATGCCCGGTAGCGGCGCATCCCACCTGATTTCGGAGGAGCGGGTCGACTACGAGCTCACCGTGGACCCGGTACGCAACCTCAACCGGCAGCCGGTAGGGCGCATTGTGTTCCTCCGCGACGTCACCCGTTTCCGCTCGCGCGAACAGGCACTGACTTCGGAAAACTCCACGCTGGCGGTGCGGCTGGGCGAAACCGAGGAAAAGCTCTCGCGCATCGAGGCCGACCTGTACCGCGACGCGCTGACCGGGGTGTTCAACCGGCGGTTCTTCCAGCGCGAGGCCGCCGCCGCGCTGGCCAATGCGTTCGAGCAGGGCATCCCCGTCGGCCTGCTGATCATCGACGTCGATTACTTCAAGCAGTACAACGATCTCCACGGCCACGTGCACGGCGACGAATGCCTGCGCCAGGTCGCCGGCGCCCTCGGGGAAACCATGCGCAACGGCCCCGGCGACTTCTGCGCCCGCGTTGGCGGCGAAGAGTTCGCCATCGTGCTCCCGCACATCTCGCCGCGCGAAGCCGGGGAGGCCGGATTGCGGCTGCTCCAGGCCGTGCGCTCGCTGGCGCTGCCGCACGGTGGCTGGCCCCAACACCCGTATGTCACCATCAGCGTCGGCGCGGTTTGCGAAATCCCGGCATCACCGTTCCTGGAGCCGATGCTGGAGAAGGCCGACGCCGCCATGTACGAAGCCAAGCGCAATGGCCGCGACCGCTTCGTGATACGCGACGCGCTGGCATTGCCCGCGTATCCTGCTTAGCCATTGCCGCGGGCGGATTGCATCCGCGTGACTGCGCATATGCGAGCGCTCTGCGCGATGGCGCGCCCTCCATGCTGCGGTATTCCGTGCCAGCCCATTCCCGCTGAGGCGTGAGCCCGTCCGGCCACGGAAGCGGCCGCTCTCAATTCCGTCTGCCGGAAATGCGGGGCTGTATCGGACGGCATTAACGCTTACTCTGGACTCATCAAAAACGGGCGGGGATAGGCGCGAAAGTGGCGCCGGGTCCCGCACTGAAACCAGACCGGAGACGCAAGTGCCGAATTCAATCCCTCTCTTTGGCCGCATGCTGGCCAAACTGGCCATTCCCTTCGCCGCCATGGCCGCGCTGGCGCCATTGGCCGCCACGGCGGCCTACCCGGAAAAGCCGATCCGCCTCGTGGTGCCTTTCGCCCCCGGCGGCGGGACCGACCTGATCGCCAGGACCATGGGGGTCACGATGTCCCAGGACCTGGGCCAGCCCGTGATCGTCGACAACAAGCCGGGCGCTGGCACCATCATCGGCTCCGACGTGGTGGCCAAGAGCGCGCCGGACGGTTACACGCTGGTGATGGCGACGCTGGCCCACGCGGTCAACCCGAGCATCCACGCCAAGCTGCCCTATGCGACCGACAAGGCATTCGCCCCCGTGATGCTGGTAGGCCGGTCGCCCAACGTGCTCGTGGTGCGCCCGGACAGTCCTTACAAAACAGTCCAGGACCTGATCGCGGCCGCCAGGGCCAAACCGGGAAAGATCTCGTTTGCCTCCCAAGGCCCGGGCACCTCGGCGCACCTTGCCGGCGAGTTGTTCAAGTCGCTGGCCAAGGTCGATCTCAATCACATTCCTTACCGTGGCGCCGGCCCCGCGATTACCGACCTGCTGGGCGGGCAGGTCGACGTCATGTTCGCCACCGCCTCGGCGGTCGGACCGCAGCTGGAAAGCGGCAAGCTGCGCGCCATCGCGGTGACCACCGCGCAACGCTCCGCAAGCCCGGTGCTGGCCAAGGTTCCCACCATCGCGGAGAGCGGTGTGCCCGGCTATGTGGCCGAAAGCTGGTACGGACTGTTCGTGCCGGCCGGCACGCCCGCCCCGGTGATCGCCCGCCTCAATGCGGCAGCCAGGAAGGCCGTACAGACCGACGCGTTCCGCAAGCGTGCCGAAACCGAGGGCCTTCAGGTCAGTGCGGGCACGCCAGAGGAATTCGGGCGCTACGTGCGCGGCGAAGAGGCCCGCTGGAGCCGCGTGGTCAAGGAAGCCAAGATCACCGTCGAGTAATCCCGCCGCATCGGCAACACATGATGCGCAAGGCCAATCGCATGGCCACCAGACAAAGAGAGACCAACCAATGACCACCACCTCGCTGATCACGCTCGACATCGATGCCGGGATCGCCACCTTGTCGCTGAACCGCCCGGAAAAACGCAATGCCATGACCGATGACATGCGCACCGAGCTGATTGCCGCCCTCGAACACGTCACGCAGGACAAGTGCATTCGCGCGCTGGTCCTCACCGGCAACGGCAAGGGCTTTTGCGCGGGCGGCGACGTAGCCGGCATGCAGCGGCGCATGGACGCGCCGCCGGGCGAAGTTGCCTTCAATGGCTGGGCGCGCCAGCAACGGGTGCACCATACGGTCGCGCTACTGCACAACATGCCCAAGCCGACCATCGCCGCGGTCAATGGCGCCGCGGCCGGGCTTGGCGCGGACATGGCGATGAGCTGCGATTTCGTGATGGCGTCGGAAAGCGCCAGCTTTGCGTGGTCCTACATTCATCGCGGCCTGATCCCGGACGGCGGCGGCATGTATTTCCTGCCGCGCCGCACCGGCCTGGCCAAAGCCAAGGAACTGATCTTCAGCGGCCGCAAGGTCGATGCCGCCGAGGCGCTTCAGCTTGGCATCGCCGATCGCCTGAGCGAGCCGGAAACGCTGCTGGCCAATGCGCGCGCCTGGGCCGCCGAGCTGAGCCAGGGGTCGGCCACCGCCCTGGCGCTGGGCAAGTCCATCCTGAACCAGACCTTCGAACTGCCCGCCGGCCAGGTGTTCGCGCAGGGCAGCCAGGCACAGGGCATCTGCTACACCAGCACCGAGCACCGCGAGTCCGTGCTGGCATTCCTCGACAAGATGGCGGCAAAGGGAAAGGCCTGACACCATGGACACAGCAAACACACTCTCCGTCATCGGCCGCCTGGTCAAACCGCGCAGCGTTGCCATCATCGGTGCTTCCGCCGATGCGGCCAAGACCGCCGGACGCCCGGTTGCCTACCTGAAGAAGCACGGGTTCGCCGGCGCCATCTACCCCGTCAACCCAAAGGTGAGCGAGATCGACGGCCTGCGCTGCTATCCGGATGTCCGTTCGCTGCCCGAGGTGCCGGATGTGGGCATCGTCCTGCTTGGCGCGGAACGCGCCCATCTGGCAGTTCGCGACCTGGCCGCCCGCGGCACCGGCGCCGCCATCGTGCTGGCCAGCGGCTATACCGAAACCGGCGCCGAAGGTGCGCGGCGCCAGGCCGAGCTGATCGAGGCAGCGGGCGCCATGCGCTTGCTGGGCCCCAATACCATCGGCCTGGTCAACCTGACCGACAACATCCCGCTGTCGGCCAGCGGCGCGCTTGAGATGRCCCATTTTCCCGCCGGCAACATCGGGGTGGTCTCGCAAAGCGGAGGCATTCTTGGCGCCTTGCTGTCACGCGCCGCCGCGCGTGGCATCGGGCTGTCCAAGCTGGTTTCCACCAGCAATGAAGTGGATCTGGAGCTGGCGGATTTCATTGACTACCTGGCCGATGACGAAGCCACCAGGGTGATTGCCCTGTACGTCGAAAGCGTACGGAACCCGGAAAAATTCCGCGCCGCCGCGCTGAAAGCCGCCAGGGCCGGAAAGCCGGTGGTGGCCTTCAAGATCGGGCGCTCCGAGGCCGGAGCCCGGGCGGCGGTATCGCACACGGGCGCGCTCGCCGGCGCGGACCGGATGTACGATGCGCTGTTCAGGCAGGTTGGGGTGATCCGCGCGGAAACCTTCGCGGACCTGCTGGATATCCCCGCCGCGCTAGCCACCGGCAGGGTGCTGCGCGGCAACCGGATCGCCATCCTGACCTCGACAGGCGGCGCCGGCACCCTGGTATCGGACAGCCTCGGGATGTCCGGCTTCGAGACGCCCCCGCCCGATGAAGCCACCGCGCAACGGCTGCGGGCGCTGCAAAAGGGCGATCACGCGGCGCTGGATCGCAATCCCATCGACGTCACCCTGGCAGGCCTGCAGCCAGACCTGTTGCGCGGTGCGATCAGGGCACTGCTGGATAGCCCGAGCTACGATGCCGTCGCCGTGATCGTCGGATCGTCGGGACTGGCGATGCCGGACCTGATGGCAAGCGCGATCCAGCAATGCCTGCCCACCAGCGACAAGCCGATCCTGGCATATGTCAGCCCACATGCGCCGCAGGCTGCCAGCTTGTTGAACGAGCGCGGCGTGCCCGCGTTCAGCGCGCCGGAAAGCTGTACCGTGGCATTTGACGCAATGCTGCGCGCCGCGCAATGGCGCGAGACGCCGGCAGACCAGGCTACGACGCCCGGCTTGCCCGCCGCGCATGCCAACGCCGTCCGCGCCGCAGCGGACTACCCATGCGGCGCGCTCGACGAAGCGGCCGCAAAGCAACTGTTCGCGCGCTTCGGCATCCCCGCCGTGCGCGAAACCATCGTCGCGAACGGAGAAGAGGCAGCCGCGGCCGCCTGCGGCCTGGGCGCGCGCGTGGTGCTGAAGATCCTCTCGGCCGAGATCACGCACAAGAGCGATGTCGGCGGCGTAGCCGTCAACCTGTCGCCAGAAGACGTGGCGGGCCGCCTTTCGGGCATGTGCGCCGACGTGCACGCGCATACCGGCGTGGTGCCGCGGCGCTTCCTCGTCCAGGAGATGGTCAGCGGCGGTGTCGAGATGATCCTCGGCATGCACCGCGATGCCCTCGGCACCGCGATCCTGCTCGGCATGGGCGGCGTCGCGGCGGAGCTGTTCAAGGACACCACCCTGCGCATGCTCCCGCCGGCGGGGGGGCTGTCGCGCGCCGAAGCGCTGGGCATGATTCGCGAACTCAAGACCTGGCCGCTGCTGGATGGCTTCCGGGGGCGGCCCAAGGCTGACGTCGACGCCCTCGCGGACGCCATTGTGGCTTTCTCCGCCATGACCGCAGCCTTGGGCGAGCGGCTGGTGGAGGCGGAGATCAACCCGGTCTTTGTGCTGCCGGCCTCCCAAGGAGTGAAGGCGGCGGATGGCGTTGTCGTGCTGGCGGACTAAAGAGGGCAGGAGAGGGCGTAAGAGCGCGCGCAGAGTCGCAATGTGCCCGGTTCCGCGAGCGCTGGCTATGTCAAACTCCGCTCCGATACGCTTGATTCCGGCTACCGGAAATCGGCCCCATCAGGAGCAACGCCTTGAACCCCGAACAAGCACTGACGAGAGCGCGAGGAAGAGCGACCAGCACGTCGGCAAACCGCTCCCTCGAACGCGGCATGGAGATACTCCGGGCCTTTCGTCCGGGCTCGGAGGTACTGGGCAACGGCGAGCTGGCCGAGCGTACCGGCCTGCCGCGCTCCACCGTCAGCCGGCTCACGCAAAGCCTGGTGGACGCCGGCTTCCTCCAATACGACCCAACGCTGCGCGCCTACCGGCTCGGCGCACCGGTCCTCAGCCTGGCCCACGCCATGCGCAGCGGCTCGGTGGTCCTGCAAGCGGCGGCACCGTTGATGCGCGAACTGGCGCAAAGCCAGCACATCAATGTCGGGCTGGCCATGGCCGATCGCGACGAGATGGTCTACCTGGAGTCCATCCGCTATAGCCGCAAGGTCTCGCTTCGCACCGTGGTGACCGGCCAGCGCGTGCCGATGGAGCATACGTCCCTGGGCCGCGCCTACCTGGCCGCAGCCCCGGCGCGGGAGACCAAGGCCTTGCTGGAAGGCTTCGGCAAGCGCCTGCGCGCCAACTGGCCGGCGCTGGAGCAACAGATCGCGCAGGGCATCGAGCAGGTACGGAAGCACGGCTGGTGCATGGCCAGCTGGCAGCCGGAAGTGGTCGCGCTTTCCACACCGCTGGTGTTCAAGAGCTACGCAATCCACATCCTGAACGTCAGCACGGCCACGCAGGCAACGCCGGCCAGCGCCGCGCGCCTTCTCAAGCCGCACCTGATGCAGCTGGCGGCGCAGATCCGGAGCGCGGTGGGGGATGAGGCGCCGTGATCGGGTTAAATGAGGTCCCAGATCTCGTCGAGTGCTTCGCGCGGGAAATCATTGCGCCAGGCTCCACCGTTTTTCTCGCGAGCGAGCGGGAATTCACCACGCCACGTCTGAGTTGCTGACGACTCATAGGATTTCCTGATGTTCTGGATCTCCTTCTGGCACTCCTGCGCACTGCACTTGCTCCCGGCAAGCCGCTGAACCGCGGCGGGCCAGCGCTCCGGCACTTTGACCACCTGACACTCGAACTTCACGAGGCTCGTCTGCATCCCACCGTTCGACTTGGCCTGCCTGGAGGTCAAGGACTTGCATTCGGTCCGATTCTTGGCGTTCAGTACGCTCTTCATCAACTCCATCACGGAAGGCTTCAGCGCTGGCTGCAATTGGGCAGGGAACAGTTCCAGAATATCCTTGGCCATGTCATCTGGATATTCCTTGTCAGCCTTGACCAGATCAGCAAACGACGCGAAATCCCCCGTCTGTCCCGCGATTTTTCGGGCGGGCCTCAGATAATTGTTCAGCGAGTTTACGCTGCTTTCGTCATGATTGATGATGGTCTTTATGTACAGATCAGCCACATTAACTGGCGTCATCTCTTCCGCGAAAACCGGGCTCGCGACCGAGACGGTGGATGCAGCCAGCACCAATGCGGTAGTGAACAAACCATTCAGTTTCTTTTTCAACTTTATTCTTCTCAGGTTACGTTAACTTTAACTTCGAACAAATCGGCCAACTTTGCATTTACATGCGTTCCATCCCGGACGGAAGAGCGAAGTAGACGTTGACCGGATCGGGACGTTCCGCATTGTACGTCGAATAAGTGCACAATGAACCTCTTTTTAGAGGTATCCCCGCACTCCACCGACTGGCGGGAGAAGGGGCAATCCTGGTCCCATCTCCGACTGCCCGGCAGCCGGATATCCCTCAGCAGTAGGTCGAACACTACTGACAGGAACCGACAGTGCGTCCATTATTTTTGGGATTCCTGCGGAAAGGGCAATTCCCTAGGCATTTATCAACACCATAGACTGACACGTGCCATTACCATTCTCATCTAGCCCTGTGTTGCAGGTCTGGAGTTCACTCTTGAGGAGAAACGGGCATGACGAAGAGCGGGTTGCAGGAAAGCAAGTCTCCTTCTCAGCTGATCGACGCGAGAATCAAGGAGCTAGACGACTGGCGGGGCAAGATGCTCAACCGGCTCCGTACTTTAGTCAAGGAAGCCGATCCTGAAGTCGTCGAGGAGTGGAAGTGGAGAGGGGTTCCGGTGTGGTCGCACGACGGATTGATCTGCACAGGCGAGACTTACAAGAATGTCGTGAAGATGACCTTCGCCAAAGGGGCGGCTCTGGTGGATCCTTCGGGCCTTTTCAACTCCAGTCTTGACGGAAACACAAGGCGTGCCATCGACTTCCGCGAGGGCGAGAAGATAGACGAGGAGGCGTTGAAAACTCTCATTCGCGCCGCCGTCACCCTGAACAAATCCAAAGCCCAAGGCTAGTCCACGGCACCAGCCGTTAGACCGTCCTTTACGACGGCCTGCCTACTAGTAGCCCGCCCCAGATCCAGCTGGATGTCGACATGGCCACCATCTTGGGCTTCTGATTGGAAAAAACGGMCATTACAACTTAGCCCTGACAGGTTTTTGTCTAGGCTAGATTCAGATGTCCGGTCTTTGGCTAGATCAGAATGTCCGGTCTAGTGCAGGATGGTGTTGGTTCTCTTGCGTCTTTTTCTTGGCTGTTTCCGTAACGCAGTCGAGCTGGCCTGAGGCGGTAACGTATCTACAGGGTGGGGCGGTTGCGCCAGTTCATCGATGGCGCGACGCAAGTCTTCCGCGTTCAGTTGCCGTTGTGGTTTCGTGCCGGGTGTCGCTGGTTCCCGCTGCTGCCGCGGTTTTTGGCCAGTCAGCGTGCGCGACGGTGCCGCCTGGATCCGACGATTGTCGCGCTGGGCCTGCACGCGCTGSGCGATCTCCAGCACATGCCCTAGCCGCTTGTTCTCCACCACCGCGCCCTGATCGATCTCGGACAACCGGTCATAGAGAACGTAGGGCAGGGCAGCGCCATCGGCCCACAGCTCGATACGGCCGTCCGGATATTCGGCCACTTCGATGTAACGATGAATCAGGGGCCGATGCTCGGGTTGGTCGGTGATGAGGTACAGCTTGCGATCGTACTGCAGCGTCAGTCGGTTGGAGACTTTGCGCCATTCGCGCCAGGTAAAGATGCGCTCGAGGTCCTCGTCGGGTCGTACGAGACGGTGCGCATTGAAGTCGCTTCTTGGCACCTTGGCGAAGCGCACATTGAAGTCCGCCAGGAAGACCGGGGCAAAGGCATTAGCCTCGGCCAGCGTCKCGATGCCGCGCTGGCGCAGTTCCTTGACCAGCCGGTCCTGCAGCGTGCCATTCATGCGTTCCACGCGGCCTTTAGCCTGACTGCTATTGGCACACAGGCTCTCGATATTCAGCTCGTACAGCACGCGCCCGAACTGCGTATAGTCCCGCCCYGTGGTGACACCTTTGGCATTGACCCGAAAGATGCTGGCCTTGTCGCTGTAGAACGCCACCGGCTTGCCGTGGCGCTCGATATAGGCGCGCGTCGCGGCAAAATAGGCGAAGGTTGACTCGGTCGGCACGAACAGCAACTGCATCAGCCGGCTGGTGGCATCGTCGACATAGACCAGCAACGTGCACATGGGGGCGCGATCCTCGAACCATGCATGCTCGCTGCCATCGATCTGCACCAGCTCGCCCAGGCAGGCGCGGCGGCTTCTCGGCTGGTACATCTTGGGCGGACGCAGCTTCCTCGGGACCCAGAAGCCGGCGTCGATCATGATCCGGCGCACGGTCTCCTTGGCCAGCTCGATGCCATGGCACTCGCGCAGCTTCTCGCAGGCCAGCGTGGGACCGTAATCGGCGTAATGCTCCTGGATTAGCGCGCGTGCCTGCGCTTCGAGCATCCTCGGCAGTTGGCGATGGCCTGGCTGCCCGCGCTGGCGCGACAACAAGCCCATAGGGCCATCGGATCGCCAGCGCTGGACCAGCCGCCGGACCTGTCGCGCCGTCAAATCCAGGCGCTCCGCGGCACGCCATTGCGCCAGGAGGCCCTCGGCCGTTGCCTGAATGACCTTGAAGCGGTCAACTTCGCGCAGACTCATGGTGATCAACCCCCGATCCTTCATGGCGCGCTCCCGTCCAGCCCAGGCGCTACCAGTATAGGTCTATCCAGAGGACATTCTGATGTGGCTGGAAGCGGACATTCTGATTTGGCCTCTACAAATCGATCAAGCAGTTCGGGAGTCTCTAGAATCCTGACGCACTGAGCATTCCCTTGCGCACCAGACCGTAGAGGCTTTCGCCGGCCCTTGACATGACCAAGGAGGACAGATGCCGGGCACGCGTATTTGAGCGAGTACAATCGGCGCGCTCGCGCCTGGGCGGAGTGACAACCCCGAGCATGCAACCGGATAACCTTGGCCCGCGCCAAAAAGTGAACTTTAAATCCCTCAATCTTTTCGTGGCCAGCAGCTTTGTGCTTGCTGTTGCCATTGCCGCCGTAGGGGCCGGTGCGCTCCATGAAATGCGCCAGGACGCGTATGCCCGCG
>NZ_JBFTSG010000056.1:0-114018 GCF_056399885.1 Cupriavidus sp. 01L45
GCATCGCCTTAAGGCGCCTTAAGGCGATACTCAAACATGGGTCCCTCTCTTCCGCTCTTTTTGCCTGCCGACGAGGCGCCCCATACGGCCTGGTACACCTTGACGGCTCGCTTCGCATCGCGGGCCGGTGTTTGCCGCCCCTCGGGCGGCAAACACGGCTACACCGAATCGTTGATCTGGCGGCAGCGCCCTTGCCTTGGTCCTCGGATCTCGAACGTTTGGGCTTTCGCGCGGGGCTGGATCCGCCGGCGCGCTACCCTCTGCTATCCACGGGTTTGCTCCCCTCTCCCGCCTGCGGGAGAGGGCGGGCGTTCACTCTCGCATGCCGCATGCCGGTGGTACTCCCCACGCCAGGAACCCCCGGTGGGCTCGCATGACGTGGAAGAGGCAAAGCGCTAAGCGGCGACGGCATGCTCCTTGATCGCTGCCAGTTTCTCCGCGCCAATCTTTTCTTTTGCCATCTCGGTGTCGTAGTGGGTTTGGAGGTGCATCCAGCTTTGGGCATCGGTGCCGAAGAACACGCCGAGCCGGACGGCCGTATCGGCGGTGATGGCGCGCTCGCCCTTGACGATCTGGTTGATGCGCCGAGGCGGGACATCGATTGCCTTGGCGAGTGCGTACTGGCTGATCCCAAGTGGCTCAAGCCAGTCCAGTTGCAGGATCTCGCCTGGCTTGGTTAGCGGAACTTCCCGTGCCATCGTTTTCTCCTTTAGTGGCAGCCGACGATTTCGACGTCGGTCGCTTGCCATCCGCTGGTTTGCTCTCCCCGCGCTCAGTCCGCCGGCCCCAGGATCCGTTCGACAAACTCCGGTGCGAGCGGAACGCCGAGGAAGCGTGAGATTTCCACGATCTGACCGTACAGCATCCACTGCCCGTGGTGCACCGTGCAACCTAGTTCGCGCGCGGCTTTGAGCAGGGGCGTATCACCGTCGCGCACCACCGCTTCGCACACCAGCGTGCCTGCGCTCAGCTGTTGCGCGGGTACTGGCGTGGGGTCGGTGTCGCGCAGGCCGAGGGCCGTGGCGTTGACGACTACGTCGAAGCCGGAGGGGTTGTTGTCGCCGCTGCGGATCGGGACAGATGGCAGCGCTTTCCCCAGGCTCGCGGCGAGCTCTTCGGCCTTGTCGGCGGAGCGGTTGTAGATGACCAGTTCGGCGGGGTTCTCGCGGGCGATGGCGTAGGCCATCGATTTGCCGGCGCCGCCGGCGCCAAGCTGCAGCACACGCTTGCCGGACAGGCTGTGGCCGCGTTCGCGCAGGCCGGCGACGAAGCCGTCGCCATCGAAATTGCCGCCGGTCCAGTGGCCTTTCTCGCGGTCGAAGCGCATGGCGTTGACGGAGCCGACCAGGCGGGCGGTGTCGGTCAGTTCGCCACAGGCGGCGACCACGTTTTCCTTGTGTGGAATGGTGACGACCAGGCCTTGCAGGTTTTGCGCGGCCGGCGCGCCGGCGAGGAATGCCTGCAATTGCGCCGAATCCACATGGAAGGGCACGCAGACGGCGTTCAGGCCCTGGCGGGCTACCGAGGCATTGAAGAGTTGCGGCGTGCGCACGTGCGCGATGGGGGCGGCGATGATGCCGACAATCTGGGTATTGCCATCGATCTGCATTGCGGGATCTTGGGTAATGTGGAGGGAGGGGGGCGGGAGGCGGGACGGACGCGCTCCGTCCCGCGGGCACGGCGATGGCTCAGATGCCGGCCATGCAGGTGTACTTGATGACCAGGTAGTCCTCGATACCGTAATGCGAGCCTTCGCGGCCCACGCCCGATTGCTTGACGCCGCCGAAGGGCGCTACCTCGTTCGAGATCAGGCCGGTGTTGACGCCCACCATGCCGTACTCCAGCCGCTCGGAAACGCGCCACACGCGGCCGAGATCGCGTGCGTAGAAATAGCTCGCCAGGCCGAATTCCGTGTCGTTGGCCATGGCGACCACTTCGTCCTCGGTCTCGAAGCGGAACAGCGGCGCGAGCGGGCCGAAGGTTTCTTCACGCGCTACCAGCATGCCGGGCTTCACGTCGGCCAGCACGGTAGGCTCGAAGAACGATTGCCCCAGCGCGTGACGCTTGCCGCCTTGCAGCACGCGCGCACCCTTGGAGATCGCGTCGGTGATATGTTCCTCGACCTTGGTCACGGCCTTGCCGTCGATCAGCGGTCCGATGCGCACGCCGTCTTCCATGCCGTTGCCCACCTTCAGCGCGCGCACCGCCGCGACCAGTTTTTCGGCGAAGGCGTCATAGACCTTGCTGTGCACATAGAGGCGGTTGGCGCAGACGCAGGTCTGTCCCGCGTTGCGGTACTTGGACACGATGGCGCCTTCCACGGCGGCATCCAGGTCGGCATCCTCGAACACGATAAAGGGCGCGTTGCCGCCCAGTTCCATCGAGACCTTCTTGATGGTGGACGCCGTCTGCGCCATCAGCGTACGGCCGACTTCCGTCGAGCCGGTAAAGGTGAGCTTGCGCACCAGCGGGTTGCTGCTGAGTTCGCCGCCGATGGCGGAAGCCGAGCCGGTGACGACCGACAGCACGCCCGCGGGGATGCCGGCGCGTTCCGCCAGCACCACCATCGCCAGCGCGGTCAGCGGGGTTTGCGAGGCGGGCTTGACCACCATCGTGCAACCCGCCGCCAGCGCCGGGCCAGCCTTGCGCGTGATCATGGCCGCGGGGAAATTCCACGGCGTGATGGCCGCGCACACGCCTACCGGTTCCTTGGTGACGACGATGCGCTGGTTGCTGACCGGCGCGGGAATGGTCTCGCCGTAGACGCGTTTGCCTTCCTCGGCGAACCACTCGATGAAGGAGGCGGCATAGCCGATCTCGCCGCGCGCTTCGGCAAAGGGCTTGCCTTGCTCGGCGGTCATGATGCGGGCCAGGTCGTCCTGGTTCGCCAGCAGCAGTTCGAACCACTTGCGCAGCAGCGCGGAGCGTTCCTTGGCGGTACGCGCGCGCCAGGCCGGCAGGGCGCGGTTGGCGGCCTCGATGGCCTGGCGTGTCTCGCCGGCGCCCAGCAGGGGCACCTGGCCGACGCGCTCGCCGGTGGCGGGGTTGGTCACGTCGATATGACGCTCTGCATCGATCCAGCGGCCGTCGACATAGCACTGCTGGCGCAGCAGGGAGGGGTCTTGGAGTTGCAACATGGTCTGGTTCCGGTTCCGTAGCGATGTTGGGGGGATTCGGCGCAGCGCCGCTGACGGCAGGTTAGCAGGATCCGGCGATCTTGTTTGGCCGCCGGACGGAGGATCAGCCCGCGATATACAGCCCGCCATTGACGTGCAGCACCTCGCCGGTAACAAAGCTGGCCGCGTTGCTGCACAGGAAGCCGATGGCTGTGGCGATCTCGCGCGGATGGCCGAGGCGCTTGAGCGGTGTCTGTTCGACGGAATCGGCGCCGCGTTTCTGGATCAGCTCGGTGGTCATGGGGGTTTCGATCACGCCTGGCGATACCGCATTGACGCGGGTGCGCGGCCCGAGTTCCCGCGCCAGGCTGCGGGTAAGGCTGAGCAGCCCGCCCTTGGAGGCCGAATAGTGCGCATTGTAGTAAGCGCCCCGATGCGCAGCCACCGATGTCAGGTTGACGATGGCGCTGTTCTCGCGCAGCGCGGGAATGGCGCGGCGCACAAGATAGAACACGCCATCCAGGTTGATGGACAGCGTCTGACGCCATTGCGCATCGCTCATCTGCGCGACCGGCTGGGCCTGGTACAAGCCGGCCGACGGCACCAGGAAGTCGATGCCGCCGAAGCGGTCCTGCGCCAGCGCCACGGCGCCGGCGCAATCGTCAGGGTTGGCGGCGTCCATGCGCAGCGTGGCGACGCGCTCGCCGGTGGGGTCCAGTTCGCGCGCAAAGCCAGCCAGGCCGGGTTCGTCGAGATCCGTCAGTACCAGGTTGGCGCCGTGCGCCAGGAACAGCCTGGCCGTTTCACGGCCGATGCCGCCATTGGCGCCGGTCAGCAGCAGCGTGCGTTGATCGAAGTTGTACATGTTGTCTCCGGGAGGTCAGATATGCAGCGCGCGCCCGTAGGCCGCGAGCACGGCTTCGTGCATGGCCTCGGACAGGGTCGGGTGCGGCAGGACGGCGGATATCAGGTCGGCTTCGGTGGTCTCCAGCGTCTGCGCGATGGCGTAGCCCTGGATCATCTCGGTGACCTCGTCGCCCACCATATGGGCGCCGAGCAGTTCGCCGCTGCCTGCGTCGAATATGACTTTCACCAGGCCCGCGGTGCTGCCCATGGCAATGGCCTTGCCGTTGCCGACGAAAGGAAACTTGCCGACCTTGACCTGATGGCCGCGTTCCCTGGCCTGCGCCTCGGTCAGCCCTACGCTGGCCACTTGCGGATGGCTGTACGTGCAGGCCGGGATGCGCGTTGCATCGAGCGCATGCGGGTGCAGCCCGGCGATCTGTTCCACGCAGATCACGCCTTCGTGGCTGGCCTTGTGCGCCAGCCAGGGCGGGCCCGCCACGTCGCCGATGGCATACACGCCGGGCTCTGCCGTGCGGCAGAACGCATCGGTCACGATATGCGTCTTCTCGACCTTGACGGCGGTCTTCTCCAGCCCGAGGTCTTCGACGTTGCCGACGATGCCTGCCGCCACCAGCACGACATCGGCCTCGATCTTCGCGCCGCCGGACTTGCCGCCTTGCAGTGCGACGGACCAGCCGGACGCCTTGCGTTCCGCGCTCCCGATGCTGGCGGCCGTATGCAGCACGATGCCTTCCCGGCTCAGGCTGTTCGCCACCTGCGCGGAGATGTCGGCATCCTCCACCGGCAGGATGCGGTCCGCCATCTCGACCACCGTCACCTCGGTGCCCACCGCGTGATAGAAGCTGGCGAACTCGATGCCGATGGCACCGGCACCGACGATCAGCATGCGCTTTGGCACCACGGGCGGCGCCAGCGCCTCGCGATAGGTCCAGACCGTCTGGCCGTCCGCCGGCAGCGCGGGCAGCTGGCGCGCGCGCGCGCCGGTGGCGAGCAGGATGTGGGCGGACGACACGGTACTCGTCTTGCCATCCGGCGCGGTGACTTCCAGCTTGCCCTTGCCCGCCAGCCGTCCGTGGCCGTTGAGCACGGTCACGCCGTTCTTCTTCATCAGGTGGGCTACGCCCTTGTTGAGCTGCGCGGCAACCGCGCGGGAGCGGGCCACCATGGCTGGCAGGTCGGCGGTAGGCGCGGCTGCGCGCACGCCAAAGGACGCCGCGTCCCTGACCAGCCGCAGCACATCGGCGGAGCGCAGGAGCGCCTTGGTGGGAATGCAGCCCCAGTTCAGGCAAACGCCGCCCAGGTGCTCTTTCTCGACCAGCGCGGTTTTCATGCCGAGCTGCACGGCGCGGATCGCCGCCACATAGCCGCCGGGGCCGCCGCCGACGACGATCAGGTCAAATGAGGAATTCGCCACGTCATGGTCCTCAGATCAGCATCGACAAGGGGTTTTCAAGCAGGCGCTGGAACGCGGCCAGCCATTTCGCGGCCAGCGCGCCGTCGATGGCGCGGTGGTCCACCGAAAGCGTGCAGCGCATGACCTGCCCGACCTTCAGTTCGCCGTCTTCCACCACCGGCACCGCCTGCGTGGCGCCCACCGCGAGGATGGCGGCCTGTGGCGGATTGATGATGGCGGAGAACCCGGACACGCCGAACATGCCGAGGTTGCTCACGCTGAAGCTGCCGCCCTGGTACTCCTCGGGCCGTAGTTGCGACGCGCGCGCGCGCGTCGCCAGGTCGGCGATCTCGGTGCTGATCAGCGACAGCGGCTTCATGTCCGCCGCGCGCACGATGGGCGTGATCAGGCCGGCATCCGTGGACACCGCCACGGCGATATCGGCCTGGTGGTAATGCCGCATGGCCGCGTCGGTCCAGCCGACGTTGGCCTGCGGGACCTCGCGCAAGGCGACCGCCACGGCGCGCACGATGAAGTCGTTGACCGAGATCTTGCGCGGCGCGTTGGCATTGATCTCCGCGCGCAGCGCCAGCAGCCGCTCCATGCGGCAATCCGCCGTGAGGTAGAAATGCGGGATGGTGGACTTGCTCTCGCTCAGGCGGCGCGCAATGGTGCGGCGCATATTGCTGTGCGGGACTTCGGTGAACGCTTCGCTGACCTGGGCCTGCGGTGCGGCCGGGCGCACGGTGGAAGGTGCGCCGGCAGCGGCAGGAATCGCGGCGGCCTGCTCGATATCGCGCTTGACGATGCGGCCATTGGGGCCGCTGCCGCGCAATGCCGCCAGGTCCAGTCCGCGCTGCGCAGCCAGGCGGCGGGCGAGGGGGCTGGCGAAGATGCGCGCGGCTTGCGGGGCGGCAGTCGTGGCAGCAGCAACGGCTTGCCCAGCGGATGCCGCCACGGCTTCCGGTGCTTGCGCGCCACCACCCGCCGCCGCGATCAGCGCATCGATATCCACGCTGGTTTCGCCATTGACCAGCAGCACGCCGATCGGCGCGCCCACTTCCACGTCCTGGCCCGCCGCCACCAGGCGGCGACCGAGCACGCCGGCCGAGTCGGCATTGAGTTCGACCACGGCCTTGTCGGTTTCGATCTCGGCGATGCAGTCGCCCACGGCAATCGTATCGCCTTCGTTCTTGGTCCACGCTTGCAGCGTGGCCTGGGTGGCATTGGCCGCCACCTCGGGCATGCGTAGCAGGGTGGCCATGTCAGGCATTCCTCGGCGATTGCAGGTCGGGGCGATAAGCCGCGATATCCGCGTACTGCACGATCTCGAGCACGTTGCCTTCGGGGTCGCGGCAGAACGCGAGGTAAGTGCCGGGGCGCACTTCAATGCGCTGCGGGCCGGTCAGGAACGCCACGCCGGCGGCGATCAGCCTGTCGACCGCGGCCTGGATGTCGTCCACGATAAACGTGAGGTAGGTGGCGTTGGCTTTGTCGAGGATGTATTGGGGAGCCGGCTCGGCTGCCGGCGCTTGCACCGGGGCCAGCAGCTTGATGCGCTCGCCATGGTTCGTCTGCAGGCGCACGGCGGTGTAACCGCCGGCATGCATCGCGGCCTGCGCGGCGTTGGCCGCGGGCACGGCAACTTCGCTCACGAAGGTGAAGCCCAGCACCTGCTCATAGAAGCGGCGCATGCGCGGCAGGTCGCGCACGGCGATGCCGACCTCCAGGGGAGCAATCATGTTCAGGGTCATTGGAATTCCTTGGGTTTCCTTGGATTCGTTCAATTGGCTTGCCGGGCAGGCACCGGGCTTACGCCGCGCCTTTGTCGCGCATCACTTGCCGCAGGCCTTCCACCACTTCCTCGGTGCGGGCGGCAGCGGCACGCTCCAGCACCTTGGAAATGCTCGGCGCGGCTTCCGCCCCGGTCACGCGCTGCACCGGCTGGTCCAGCCAGTCGAAGTAGCGGCGCTGGATCTCGTCGGCCAGCCAGCCGCCGTAGGAAGTGCCGCGCGCGCCTTGCTCCGCGATCAGCACATTGTTGGTCTTCCTGATGCTCTGCCCGATGGTGTCCCAGTCCAGGCTGGCGCGGTCCAGCCAGCGCAGGTCGATCACCTCGGCGTCGATGCCGGTCTGCTCCACCGCTTCGAGCGAATGGCCGACCATCGACAGGTAGGTGATGACGGTGACGTCGCTGCCATTGCGGCGCACCGCCGCCTTGCCCACCGGCAGGTGGTAGTCGAAGTCGTCCACCGGCCCCACGCCCGATGCGTTGTACAGGTCCACGTGCTCGATCACCAGCACAGGGTCCTTGCACGCCAGCGCCGTGTTCATCAGGCCCACATAGTCGAACGGCGTGGAAGGCGCCACGATGCGCCAGCCCGGGTTGGTGGCGAAGATGCCGGCCGGGTCCATCGAGTGCTGCGAGCCGTAGCCCGTGCCCATCGCCACCTTGGTGCGCAGCACCAGCGGCACATCGCTCTCGCCGCCGAACATATGGCGCGCCTTGCCGATCTGGTTGAAGACCTGGTCGGCCGCCACCCACATGAAGTCCGGGTACATGAACTCAACCACGGGCTTGTAGCGGCCATCCAGCGCCAGCCCGCCGCCGAGGCCGACGAATGCGTTCTCGCTGATCGGCGTGCCCAGCACGCGGTCCGGGAAGCTGTCGCGCAGGCCRCGCGTGGCGCCGTTGGTGCCRCCCTTGAGGCGGTGCACRTCCTCGCCCATCACCACCACCGACGGGTCGGTCTCCATGCGGCGGTGCATGACGTCCGCCACCACATCGATGAACTTGCGCTTGTCCAGCTTGCCCGGGAAGGCGGCTTCGTCCTCGCAGCGCAGGCCTTCCAGCTCGCTCAGGTCGCCACGGACGCCCACGTCGCGGAAATCCGGGCTCGGCCACAGTTCGGGACGGATGCGGCGCTTGCCAGGCTTGCCGGAAGGATCGGCCTCGGTCAGTGCCGCCATGGCATCGCGCATGCCTTGCTTGATGCGTTCGCGCAGCGCGGCGATCTCGCCGGCGCTGATGAGGCCGCGTTCCTGCATGCGGCGCGCCATCAGTTCGAGCGGATCGCGCGCGCGCCATTGCTGTTCTTCTTCCTTGGTGCGGTAGCCGAAGGCGCTGCCGGGGAAAGGGCCGTTCTGGTGGAAGAAGCGGTAGAGATCGGCTTCGATGACCGTGGGGCCCTTGCCGGCGCGCATGTGCGCCAGCGCTTCCTGCGTGGCGAGGTAGACCGCCAGCGGGTCCATGCCGTCGACTTTCCAGCTCGGGATATTGAAGCCCATGCCGCGCGCGGACAGGCGCGGCTCGGCGGTGGACTCCTCCACCGTGGTGGAGACGGCGTAGCGGTTGTTCTCGATAAAGAAGCACAGCGGCAGCTTCCACGCGGCCGCCAGGTTCATGGTCTCCAGCACCGAGCCGATATTGACCGCGCCATCGCCGAAGTAGGTGATGGCCACGGCGTCGGTGCCCGCATGCCGGTGCGACCACGCCGCGCCCGCGGCCATCGGCACGCCGCCGCCAACGATGGCATTGGTGCCCAGCGCGCCGGCTTCGGCCCACTGCAAGTGCATCGAACCGCCACGGCCCTTGCAGTAGCCTTGCGCCAGCCCGAGGATTTCCGCGAGCGTGCGTTGCAGCAGCGTTTGCACATCCGCCGGCAGCGGCGCGCGCGGGTCGATGCCGTTGGGCGCGAGGTAGCCCAGCGCCTTGGAGATGAATTGATGGTGTCCGCGGTGCGAGCCGTTGATCTGGTCGGCGCCGGTCAGCGGCACGATGGAGCCGGCGGCGCCGCCTTCCTGCCCGATGCTGGAGTGCGCGGGCCCGTGGACCAGGCCTTCGGCGGCGAGTTCGAGCACGGCTTCCTCGAAGCCGCGGATCAGGTGCAGGTGGCTCAGCAGCGTGCCGAGCAGGGCGGGGTCGGCCTTGGCCCAGTCTTCATCGGTGGTGCGCAGTTCCACCCATTCGGCGGCGGGGCGCAGGGCGCTACGTTCAGACATTCGAGGATCCTTGATTACCGGTCGATGGTGTTTTCAATCGTGTTGGGAACAGCGCGCTCAGAAGCCGTCGGCGGTCCAGCCGCCGTCGGAGACCAGCGCATGGCCGGTGATGAACGCGGCCGAGTCCGATGCCAGGAAGAGCGCGACTTCCGCCATCTCCTCCGGCGCGCCGAAGCGCCGCAGCGGCGTGCGCGCCAGCAAGGCCTCGCCGTCGATGGCCTTGCTGGCCAGCAGCGTTTCCATCAGCGCGGTGCTGGTGTAGCCCGGGCAGACCGCGTTGACGCGGATGTTGTACTCAGCCCATTCCGCCGCCAGCGACTTGGTCAGCGAGACCACGCCCGCCTTGGCCGCGCAGTAGGCCAGACGCCGGGCCGACGAGGCCAGGCCCCACATCGATGCCGTGCTGAGAATGGAGCCGCCGCCCTGGCGCACCATGCGGCGCGCCGCCGCCTGCGTGCAGAAGAACACGCCGGAGAGGTCGATATCGATGGCGCGGCGCCAGTCTTCGGGCGTCAGTTCCAGCGATGGCTTGTTCATCGAGATGCCGGCGTTGTTGAGCAGGATATCGATGCGGCCGAAGCGGGCTTCGGTGGCGGCGCAGGCCTGCTCCACGGCGTCTGGATCGGTGATCGAAGCCTTCACGACTTCGACCTGCGCTTCCGGGTAGGCCGCTTCCAGTTCCGCCCTGGCGCTGGCGAGTCCTTCCGCGTCCAGGTCCAGCAGCATCAGCCGCGCGCCGTGCCGGGCAAAGCCGTGCGCCATCGCGCGGCCGATGCCGCTGGCGCCGCCGGTGTTGAGCACGACCTTGCCGGCCAGGCCGGGGTAGCTGGCGCGCGCGAAGGGTTGCGCGTTCGGGTATCCAATTGGCAGGGAAGTGCTCATACGGCTAACCAGTCCTTCAGAAGTTGGGTATTGGAAGTGAGTTGTCCGGGCGTGCCCTCGAAGACGATGCGCCCATGGCCCATCACGCAGACACGGCTCGATACCTTCAGCGCGATGGCGAGCTTCTGCTCCACCAGCACCACCGATACGCCCCGGCGGTGAATGTCCTGGATGGCCTCGCCGACCACCGTCACGATCTTGGGCGCGAGGCCTTCGGTGGGCTCGTCGATCAGGATCACCAGCGGGTTGCCCAGCAGCGAGCGGCACATGGTCAGCATCTGCTGCTCGCCGCCGGAGAGGCTGCCGGCCTTGGTATTGCGGCGTTCCTTCAGGCGCGGGAAGTAGTCGAACATCTGCTCGAAGGTCCATTTCGGCGCGCCTTCGGTGGCGCGCTGTTCGCCCATGCGCAGGTTTTCTTCGACCGTGAGGTTGGCGAAGACCTCGCGCTCCTCCGGCACGTAGGCAATGCCGCGCCGGCAGATCGCATAGGATTGCGCGCCGGCGAGATCGCGGCCGCGCAGCCTGACGTGGCCCGCACTCGGCGGGACCAGGCCCATGATGGCTTTCAGCGTGGTGGAGCGGCCCGAGCCGTTGCGGCCCAGCAGGCTCACCACTTCGGCGTTCCCCACGTGGAAATCCACGCCGTGCAGGATGTGGCTCTTGCCGTAGTGCGCGTGCAGGCCCTGTACGCTGAGCAGCGGGTCGGCGGATGGCATGGACGGTGCGCTCATACGGTGACCTCCTCGCCCAGATAGGCTTCCTTGACGCGTGCGTTGTTGCGGATCTCGTCGGGCGTGCCGGTGGCGACGATCTCGCCGTAGACCAGCACGCTGATGCGGTCGCTGAGCGAGAACACCACGTCCATGTCGTGCTCCACGATCATCAGCGTGCGGCCCTGCGCGATCTCGCGGATCAGGCCGGCGGTATAGTCGGTTTCTTCCTGCGACATGCCCGCCATCGGCTCGTCGAGCATGATGACCTTCGGGTCCGAGGCCAGCGTCATGGCGATCTCCAGCGAACGTTGCTCCGAATACGACAACTCGCCGGCGATGGCCTGCGCGCGTTCGGCCAGCCGGACCTGTTCGAGCAGGTGCCGGGTTTCTTCGCGCACGGCGCGCAGCTTGTGGGCGAACTTCCACAGCGTGTATTGCAGGCCGTGGCGCCGCATCACGGCGAGGCGCAGGTTTTCGAAGACGGTCAGGCCAGCGAAGATATTGGTGATCTGGAACGAGCGCGCCAGGCCGCGATGGTTGATCTGCTGCGGCGTCAGGCCCTGGATGGGCTCGCCGTTGAGCACGATCTCGCCTTTGGTCAGCGGCAGGCGGCCGGAGATCAGGTGGAACAGCGTGGATTTGCCTGCGCCGTTCGGTCCGATCAGCGCGTGCCGTTCGCCGCTGACGAGATCGAGGTCCACGCCGCGGATGATGTCGACGTCGCCAAAGGATTTGCGCAGCCCGCGCAGGGAGAGAATCGCTTGCGTGTTCATGCCGGGTTCCTCTGGACGTTGGTGGCGGCGTGGGCAACGGCTTCGGCGGCGGGGGCGGCGTCCTTCAGGCGCAGCCAGCGGCCGTTGGCCAGGCGCACCGTCGCGATGCCGGCCGCCAGCAGCGCCGCGGGCACCAGCCAGGTCAGCGGCGAGACGGGATCCCACTCGCGGCCGAACAGCGGGATCGCGGGCCAGCCGCCGCCATTCAGGGCGGCCATGGAGCGGTAGTCTTGCGAGAAGAAGCGCTGCAGCATCTCCACCGTGAACACGGTGCCGACCGTGAGCAGCAACGTGCCGATGATGAAGACCAGCGCGATCGGCAGCAACGGGCGCAGGCCATAGGTCTTGCCGTGCGCGGCGAAGGACTTGATCAGCCCGGCCAGGCCCGTCGGCATGAACATCATCACCAGCACGAACACGATGCCCTGGTACAGCAGCCATGAGCGCGTCAGGTCGGAGACCGCATAGCCGAAAAAGGTCATCACCGCCGCGCCCAGCGCCGGGCCGAGAAAGAGCTTCACGCCGCCGATATAGCTGTTGAGCACCACCGCCGCGGAGGCCGAGGACTCGAACACCACGTAGTTGGCCGCTTCCATGTTGAGCGCCTGCAGCGCGCCCGCGATGCCGGCGAACATGGCCGAGACGGCGAACACCAGCACGCCGAGGCGGTGCGTGTCGTAGCCGAGGAAACGCAGGCGGTTGGCGTTCTCGCGCAGGCCCAGCGTCAGGCGGCCCACCGGGGTCAGGGTGAACAGATACAGCAGCGCCAGCGACAGCAGCACCCAGAATAACGTCAGGTAGTAGACCTGGTTGCTGTCGCCGAAGGTAAGGCCCCATGCCGGCATGCGCATGGTGGACAGGCCCGCCTCGCCGCCGAACCAGCCCTTCAGGTGCGGCGCCAGCGAGTGCAGCAGTTCGGCCAGCGCCAGCGTGATCATGGCGAAGTAGACGCCGGTGCGCTTGGTGGCGAACCAGCCGGCGGCCAGGCCGGCGACGAGGCCCAGGGCGCCGCCTGCCAGCGGCAGCAGCGGCGTGGGCAGCAGGCCGTTGCCGCCGAAGGCGTTCATCGCATGCACGGTGGCGAAGGAACCGATGCCGAAGTACGCCGCATGGCCGAACGACAGCATGCCGCCCTGGCCGCTCAGCAGGTTGAACGAGGCGGCGAACAGCACGGCGATCAGCATCTGGATCGATGCGTTGACCAGCGATTGCGACAGCACCAGCGGCAGCGCCAGCAGTGCGCCTGTGCCGAGCAGCAGCAGGGTCTTCTGCGTGTTGGAGACATTGGTCATGGTTACTCCTTCTCGCCCATCAGCCCTGACGGGCGAACCAGCAAAATCAGCAGCATCAGCGCGAACGGGATGGTCCCGGCCAGGCTGGACAGCTTCAGGGTCAGCAGCCCGCCCGCTTCCCCGGCCCAGGCGCCCGCGCCGAACAGGGCCAGCAGGTCGGCGAGGCTGCGGTCGATGCCGACCGAGAACGCCGTGATCAGGCCGATCATCAGCGAGGCGAGCATGGCGCCCTCCAGCGAGCCCAGGCCGCCCACCACCACCACCACGAAGACCATCACGCCGAGTTCGAGCGCCATGTTCGGGTTGGTGGTGTAGAACGCGCCCGCCACCGCGCCGGCCAGGCCGGCCAGCGCCGCGCCGATGCCGAACACGCCCATGAAGACCAGCGGCACGTTGTGGCCCAGCGCCTCGGCCATGCGCGGCTTGTAGATGGCGGAGCGCACCACGATGCCGACCCGGGTGTAAGTGAGCAGGAGGTAGATCACGGCGAACATGGCCACGGCGATGCCGCCCATGAACACGCGGTAGAAGGGATAGGAGGAAACCCCCAGCTGGAAGGCCGCGAAGTCCAGCGATGCCGGGATGCGGTAATCCACCGGGAAGTTGCCGAAGAACAGCTTGATCAGCTCGGCAATGATGAAAGACAGGCCGAAGGTCAGCAGCAGCTCGTGCGCGTGGCCGTGGTGATGGACGCGGCGCAGGAAGAAGCGCTCCACCGCCACCCCGACCAGTCCGACCAGGATCGGTGAAACCACGATGGCCGGCCAGAAGCCGATTGCGCCCTGCAGCGTGTAGGCAAAGTAAGCGCCCAGCATGTAGAACGACGCATGGGCAAAATTGAGCACACCCATCATGCCGAAGATGAGGGTCAGGCCTGCCGACACCATGAACAGCAGCAAGCCGTAGATGGCGCCGTTAAGCAGTGAGACGATGAGGTATTCCATGAAGGCTTCCTTGGAACGAGCCTGTGCGGCCATATGGCGCGCGGCCGCCGGAGTGAACGGCCGCGCTTGCCAGTGCCGCGCCGGGCGGCGCTGAGCTGGCAGGTCTTGCTATGGCAATGGCAGGGGGAGTCAGACGGCGCGCGGCATCTTGCAGCTGGCCTGGGCCGGCGTGGCGGCTTCAGTGGCGGAGAACGTCTTGACCGGCTTGAAGCCCATGTCGGTGCCGTCGACCTTGAACTTCGCGTCCTTGGCGACGACGGACACCACCATGGGCAGCAGCACCTGGTGATCGGCGGCGCGCATGCTCATCTCGCCCATCGGGGTCTTGATCTTGGCGTTTTCGAGCGCCCTGGCCAGCGTGCTGGTGTTGAGCTTGCCGCCTTCCGGCTTCACCGTCTTCAGCGCCTCGCCCAGCATCTCCACCGCGAATACCGTCTGCGGCTCGATGTAGGCCGGCATATGGCCCTGCCTGGCCTTGAAGTCGTTAGCGAAGCGCTCACTCTCCGCGCCGCCCGCTTCGGCGTTAAAGGGGTGGGCGACATAGTGGCCGAGCGCCACATCGGCGGCGTTGCCGATATTGCCCGGCTGGTCGAGGAACACCGTAGCGAAGCGCGTCTTCAGGCCTGCCGCCTTGCTGGCCTTCATCAGCAGCAGCAGGTCGTTCGACCAGTTGCCGGTGATCACGCTGTCCGCCTTGGCGGCGGCGATCTTGGCCACGTACGGCGAGAAGTCCTGGACCTTGTTGACGTCGTGCAGGGTCTTTTCCACGACCGTGTAACCGCCCGCGCTGGCGTAGTCGCCGGTGGCCTTTTCCATATCGATGCCCCAGGAGTAGTTCTGGTCGATCGAATAGACGCGGGTGCCGAGGGCGTTGAGCGGCTTCATCGCGCCGACCAGCGCCTTGACGCGGATCTGTGCGTTGGTGGCGAACTTGAAATGGTAGAAGTGGCACTTCTCGCCGGTCAGCTCCATGGCCTCGCCGCCGACGTTCATGAACAGGATTTCCTTGCCCGGATTGCGCAGGTTGAACTTGCGCACGTCCTCGGTGATCTGGCCGGACACGGCCGACGACGAACCCTGCATGACGATCTGGGCGCCATCGGCCACGGCCGCCTTCAGCTTGTCCGCCGCGCCCGCCGGGCCGCCCTGGTTGTCGTACTCCACCAGTTGGAGCGGCTCGCCATTCCAGCCGCCGGTGGCATTGATCTTGTCGATCGCATAGCGCGCCGCCGCGCGGAACATCAGGCCGGTCGATGCCTGCGGGCCGGACAGTGTCTCGACCAGCGCAATCTTTACCGGCGCCGCCGATGCCGTGCCAGCCAGCACCGAGAATGCCGCGGCTGCGAACAAAGGACGGGGAATGCGGCTACCGCTCATGGGTGTCTCCTAGCTTTGTTGGGATCATCTGGCGGGCGCTGAAACTGGCCCGTCATAGTGGTCTGACCTGTGTGTAAAGTGGTCTGACAGGTTTACTATAGGGAGATGGACGACAGCCGTCAACGGCGACATGCCCGCCATGAGGGTTTCTACTGAGGACCGGATCGGACGGCTATCCACGCATCGGAGCGTGGGTCATCTTCCCTTGCAGGGATTGGCTTTCTGGCACATAGCAGGCGCTGCTACGGTCTGGTGCTGGTGCATTTCGCACGTTCCAGACGAGTTGAGTCGTGCTACATTGACCTGTAAGACCAATTCAAGATCGAGCGCCAGCCAGATGCCGGCTGGCGCCAGGGAGCCAGTAGTGAACAAGACCATGCCCGGTGCCGCGGCGCCRCCGTCCACCCAGCGCCCGGAGGGAACCATGTTCCATCCCGAGCCAAAACACCTGCCGGACGAGATCGCAAGGCGGCTGATCCAGGCGATCCAGACCGGCGAGTTCGCCGTGGGCGACCGCCTGCCCAGCGAGCGCGTGCTATGCGAGCAGTTTTCGGTCAGCCGCGCGGTGGTCCGCGAAGCGCTGTCGCAGCTCAAGTCGGAGGGTCTGGTTGCACCCAAGGCGGGCAGCGGCGTGTTCGTGACCGAGCGCAGCCAGCGGCAGGCGTTTCGCATGCAGGATGTGGCCATCGACGAGAAAGACTCGCTGGCGATGGTGATGGAACTGCTGGTGACGATTGAAGTGGCGGCCACCAGGTTCGCGGCCATGCGCCGCACGCCGGAAGATCTCAAGCGGATCCGGCGGGCGCTGATCGGCATGGAGTACGAGATCGCCAACGACCGGCTGGGGGACGAAGAGGACTTCGCCTTTCACCAGGCCATTGTGGAGGCCACCCACAACCCGCATTTCCAGGCGCTGAGCGAACACCTGGAGCATGGCGCGCGGCGCGTGATCCGGCAGGCGAGGAGCAATACCAAGAGCCATCACGCGGACATGGTCGAGGCCGTGCAGGACGAGCACAAGACCATCTACGACGCGATCGCGGCGGGCGATCCGGAGCGGGCGGCGGAGGCGGCTGAAACCCACCTGCGCAACGCGGCCAAGCGGCTGAACATGTACCTGAAGGGCTGATTCCGCGGCGGACCGATCACGCTTGCGCCGCGCTGCCCAGCCCTTCCGTCTTTACGTCTTTACGTCCTTAAGTTCTTAAGTCCTTAAGTCCTTACTCAAGCCCGGCCAACCCCGGCTGGAAATGCTGGACCAGGCGCTCGCCGTTGCCGAGCAGCACGCTGACTTCCACCCCCGAGGCCATATCGTGGCAGGCTGAGCGGCTGGTGCCGGAGAGCGACAAGCTGCGGCCTTGCGGGCATACGCTCGCCGAACGTACCTGGCCCTCGGTATCGACCGAGACGGCGCCATAGCCGGCCCCCATCGACAGGCCCGAGGCCTGGCGCCAGGTCCATGCGGACGGCGCGAGGCTGGCGGTGATGTCGGTGCCGTCGCATTGCAGCACCGCGGCGGTGGCCGTGACGCGGGTGGCGCCGGGCGTCAGCGGCGTATCCGCGTAGCGGAGCTGGAGGCGCAAGGCACCGGTTTGTGGCTGGCCGGGGGCGCTGCCCGGCGAGGTGCCCGGCTCGCGCGCGGTGAGCGCTACCTCACATTGCGTGCCGCCCCAGGCTTTGCGCAGCGTGTCGCCGCAGGCTTGAAGGAGAGCCATGAACAGGCCGCCCGGCCGTGGCCCGGCGGCATGGCCCGATAGTGACCCTGATTGCATCGGTGGCACGATTTCCCCGTCTCTTTTTTTGTGCGTGCACTGTACAAACCGATCGCGCGGCCCGCATCACCCGTTTGTGGGGTGCCGGACGTTATTCATCTCGCCGCCGGGGCGGAAATCAGTCCCGTGGCGGCGTGCGCGCCAGCTCGCCCACCCGTTTCACCACTTCGGCCAGCAGTGCCGAGCGGTCGTCGCTGCGATAGCTCATCATCACCGGGGACGTAAAGCCGGGTGCATCAATCGGCATGTAGGCCACGTCGTCGCGATGCAGGCGCTGCACGGATGCCGGCACCAGGCAGATCCCGAGCCCGGCGGCCACGAGGCCGATGGCGGTCTGTAGTTCGTTGGCCTCCTGGGCCACGCGCGGTTGCAGGCCCTGGGTGCGGAACAGCGCCAGCACATGATCGGCGTAACTGGGCCGGGGCCGCGCCGGATAGAGCACGAAGGGGTGCGCCGCCAGTTGCGCCGGCGTCATGGGCGGACCCTTCAGCGCGGCGTGGCCGCTGGGCACGGCGGCCATCAGCGGCTCGGCCATCACCACCGTGCGGGTAATGGCCGGGTCGTCCAGCACGATGCGGCCAAAGCCGATATCGATGCGGCCGGCCTTGAGCGCTTCCATCTGCTGCACCGTGGTCAGCTCGGACAGGCCGACCTCAAGCGCGGTGTCGGAGCCGCGCACCTGGCGGATCAGCTCCGGCAGGAAACCGTACAGCACMGACGGCACGAACCCGATGCCGAACCAGCGCTTCTCGTTGCGGCCGATGCGCCGCGTGCCTTCCACGATCTCGTCGATACGCTGGTTCAACTGCAGCGACTGCTCCAGCAGGAAGCGTCCGGCCTCGGTCAGCCGCACGGCGCGCGCGGTGCGGTCCAGCAGCACCGTGCCGATTTCGTCCTCCAGCTGGCGGATCTGGCGCGACAGCGGCGGCTGGGCGATATGCAGGCGTTCGGCGGCGCGGGTGAAGTTGAGTTCGGCCGCGACAGCCTGGAAATAGCGCAGGTGACGAAGCTCCATGGCGCCTGCCCCTCCATACTTTAAAGGTATTGATCGGGACATACTCGGTCTTGGACACCCTGAATGTCAAGCCACATACTGCATCCCAGCGTATTCCATACTTGGCAGACATACAGCATGAAAGCAACCGTCACCTCCGTCGAAGCCATCCTGGTCGACCTGCCCACCATCCGGGCGCACCAGCTCGCCATGACCACCATGCAGCGCCAGACCCTGGTGATCGTGCGGCTGCGCTGCAGCGATGGCGTCGAGGGCATTGGCGAAGCCACCACCATCGGCGGCCTGAGCTACGGCGACGAAAGCCCCGAGGGCATCAAGCTGACCATCGATACCTATCTGGCGCCCGCGCTGGCCGGCCTCGATGCGTCCAATATCCACGCGGCCATGCAGCGCCTGGCCGCGGTGGCGCGCGGCAACCGCTTTGCCAAGTCGGCGCTGGAGTCCGCGCTGCTCGACGCGCAGGGCAAGCGCCTGGGCCTGCCGCTGTCCGAACTGCTGGGCGGCGCGGTGCGGCCGAACCTGGCCTGCCTGTGGACCCTGGCCAGCGGCGATACCGGCCGCGACATCGAAGAGGCCGAGTCGCTGCTCGAGGCCCGCCGCCACAACACCTTCAAGCTCAAGATCGGCCGCCGCTCCGTACGCGACGACGTGGCCCACGTGTCGGCCATCAAGCGCGCGCTGGGCGACCGCGCCCGCGTTACGGTGGATGTCAACCAGGCCTGGAACGAGGCCGACGCCGCCACCGGCATCGCCATGCTGGAAGCCGCCGGCATCGACCTGGTCGAGCAGCCGGTGCCGCGCGAGCAGCGCCCCGCGCTGGCCCGGCTGGCGGCGCGCTTCGTCGTGCCGGTGATGGCCGACGAGTCCGTGTGCGGCCCCGAGGACGCGATGGAACTGGCGCGCATCGCCGGCGCGGACGTGTTCGCGCTGAAGATCTCCAAGTCGGGCGGCATCTTCGAGATGCTGCGCACCGCGGCGGTTGGCGACGCCGCCGGCATCGCGCTGTATGGCGGCACCATGCTGGAGGGCAGCGTGGGCACCATCGCCGCCGCCCACGGTTTTTCCACGCTGCCGCGGCTGGCCTGGGGCACCGAGCTGTTCGGCCCGCTGCTGCTCAAGGATGATGTGGTGACGGCGCGTCCCGAGTACCGCGACTTTGCCTTGCACCTGCCGGTGGGGCCGGGGCTGGGCCTGACGCTGGACGAGGATAAGCTGGCGCATTACCGCCGTGCCGCCTGAGGCGCACCTGCCGCCACCCATGAGCAAACACAGACCCAAGGAATAAAAGCATGCTGTTTCTGGTGAGAATGGACGTAAGGATTCCGGCCGACATGCCTGCCACGCAGGCAGACGAGATCAAGGCGCGCGAGAAGGCGTACTCGCAGGACCTGCAGCGCCAGGGCAAATGGCCGCATATCTGGCGTGTGGTGGGCGAGTACGCCAACTACAGCATCTTCGATGCCGAGTCCAACGACGAGCTGCACACGATGTTGTCCGGCCTGCCGCTGTTCCCGTACATGGAGATCCATGTCACGCCGCTGGCGCGGCACCCGTCGTCGATCAAGTAATCAAGAAATAACGCCGCGGCCCGCGATGGCCGCGGTCCAACTCCAACTCCGAAACCAACTGGAGGAGACTTTGATGCGCTTGCCTTTCCTGCGCGCCTGGGCCGCCTGCGCCTGCGCGCTGGCCACCCTGGCCGTGCTGCCGTCCGCACACGCCGACGCCTATCCCGATCACCCCATCCGCTGGGTCGTGCCATTCCCCGCCGGCGGCGCCATGGACAATATCGCCCGCACGCTGGGCGAGGAAATGTCGAAGTCGATGGGCCAGGCCATCGTGGTGGAAAACCGCCCCGGCGCAGGCGGCAATATCGGCGCCGAGCTGGTGGCGCGCTCGCCCGCGGATGGCTACACGCTGATCATCGTGGCCAACGGCATGGCGGTGAACCCCGCCCTGTACGGCCGGCTGAACTATGACCCGGTGAAGGACTTCGCGCCGGTGTCGCTGCTGGCGGTGGTGCCCAATGTACTGGTCACCAGCAAGGCCAAGAAGCTGCCCGCCACGGTCCCCGACCTGATCGCCGCCGCGCGCGCCACGCCGGACAAGTACACCTATGCCTCGGCCGGCAACGGCACCTCGATCCATCTCGCCGGCGAGTTGTTTACCTCGCTGACCGGGGTCAAGATGCTGCATGTGCCTTACAAGGGCAGCGGCCCGGCCATGACGGACCTGCTGGGCGGCCAGGTCGACTACATGTTCGACAGCATCACCTCGGCCAAGCCGCATATCGATTCCGGCAAGCTCACGCCGATCGCCGTGACCACCGCCAAGCGCTCGTCGACGCTGCCGAACGTGCCGACCCTGGCCGAAGCCGGCGTGAAGGGCTATGACCTGTCGCCGTGGTTCGCCGCCTTCGTGCCGGCCAAGACGCCGCCCGCCGTGGTCGCGCGGCTGAACCAGGCCATGGTGGACGCGCTGGCCAAGCCGTCGGTGCGTACCCGCCTGGCCGGCATCGGCGCCGAGCCGATCGGCAGCACGCCCGCGCAACTGGGCAAGCACCTCGCCGCTGAAACCGACAAATGGGGCAAGCTGATCCGCGAACGCGGCATCCGCGCAGACTGAGATCGTCATGACCACCGCATTCAACCAGGGCATCGCGCTGCACTACCAGATCGAGGGGGCGCCGGACGCGCCCGTTCTGGTCATGTCCAACTCGCTCGGCACCGACCTGCAGATGTGGGCGCCGCAGATGGACAGCCTGTTGTCCCGCTTCCGCGTGCTGCGCTACGACACGCGCGGCCACGGCGGCTCCGGCCTGCCGGCCCCGGCCGGGCCGTTCGGGTTTGCCGAACTCGGGCGGGACGTGCTGGCGATCATGGATCACGCCGGCATCGGACGCGCCCACTTTTGCGGGCTGTCGATGGGCGGCATGACCGGCATGTGGCTGGCGGCCAGCCACCCGGAGCGCTTCGGGCGCTTCGTGTTGGCCAACACCGCCGCCCTGATCGGGCCGGCCAGCGGCTGGGACACCCGCATCCAGACGGTACGCGCCCAGGGCATGGCCGCCATCGTCGACGCCGTGCTGGCACGCTGGTTCAGCGCCGGCTGGCTGGCCGGCAACGCAGAGCGCATCGCCCCGGTGCGGCAGATGTTGCTGGATGCGTCGCCCGAAGGCTATACGGCCAACTGTGCCGCCGTGCGCGATGCCGACCTGCGCCCGCTGCTATCGCGCATCGCCAGCCCGGTGCTGGTGATCGCCGGCACGCACGACCTGGCGACCACGCCGACGCAAGGCCGCGAGGTAGCCGCGGGGATCGCCGGTGCGCGCTATGTGGAGCTGGACGGGGCCCATTTGTCCAACTGGGAGCAGCCGCGGGAATTTGCCGAGGCGGTGTGTGGGTTCCTGGGAGCCGGAGTTGTAACCGGCTTCTGACAACTCGATGCGCGGACGAGGCCAGGGCGGTATTGCCCCACCGCGCCTCGCCCCCGCTACTTCGCCGGCCCGAACCGAATATCCCCATACCAGGCGCGCGCACTCGCCCTGGTGTTGTCCGTATCGGTGAGCAATCCATAGGCGGCCACCTTGCCCGGCTTCTCGTGGAAGGCATGCTCGAAGTCCTGCGCCACGTTGCGGCTCAGCGCCAGCCACTTGCCGGTGCCGTCGGCGCTGCCCGAGACCACGATCATCTTGACCCGCGAGGTGTGGGGATTGTCGATGACCGAGCCGACCGGCGCGGTATTGGACCAGACGTACATCAGCGTGGCATAGGGCAGTTCCTCGCCCGCCAGCGTCTTGGCAAGCTGGATGGCGGCACGGTCGCCCAGCGGCAGCTTGCTCTTGTCTCCTTCGAACATGAATACCAGCCGCGCAGGCGCGTCCTCTTTCGATGCGACGCTGTTGTCGGCATCGTCGATCGGCCGGTCTATTTTCCAGCGCCAGGTCAGCTGCGGTGTTTCTGCCAGGTCGACGTTGCCCTTGTGCATCAGCGCGGAGGCGGAGGCGGCGGCATCGGCCTGCAGCACCGTGGCGCTGTCGTCTGTTACGAGGCTGTAACGGGTCAGCGTCTTGCCATGCGCGACCGGCAGGTTCTTCCAGCCGGCCGGTAACGGGCCGCCGGGCGTGCCGGCGGAAAAGGCGGCGCCGGGAGCCGTGGGTGCCGCTGGCGCGGATGTGGCAGATGCGGCGGATACCTGCGCCCGGGCGGGGGGCGCGGCAGGCACCAGCAACAAGCCGCACGCCAGCAGGCCAGCCCGCATGCGCGCGCCGGGCAATGCCTGGCCTGCCGACGCAGCGGGGAATGGCTTCGAAGCCAGATGGAAGTTCATGATGGATTGCCCGGTGGTTGCCGTCATTGTTCTTATTGTTTTCATTGTAGGCAGGGGCCGGGGCATTTGCGCGTGCCGCGTGTGGCGCAACGCGGGATTGGCAGGCTAGGGCGGGGCTTGCGGACGCCGTCCTTCCCGGCTGCCCGCCGTGCTCGCCGGCATGCTCCCGAAGATTTCGCCGTAGTAGCGGTAGCCGGCGTCCATCTGCTTGCCGAAGGCAAAGCCCTGGGCCAGCATCGCGTCGAAATCCGCCCGCGCGACCTGCATCACATAGCTATGTTCGTGCGCGACCAGGCGGCAGGTGCCGGAGGCCTGGCGCGCGCTGAACCACTTGCCGGGGTCGGCATGGCCGGACGGGTAGGCCTGGCCGCCGTGTTCGAGCTGCCAGCCGCCGTCCAGCAGCACCCAGACGTCGGCGGCGCTGTCGCCTGCGTCCGCGCACTGCGTGATCACGGTGCCGGGTTCCGCCTCCCACTCGCGTGAATGGTCGATGGTCCAGCGCAGTTGCGCGGTTGTCAGGCTGGTGAAGAACGGCGTCTTCCGCAGCAGGTAGAGATAGGTCTTCGACGCTTTCATGGGTTTGCCCCGGGTGATAGCGGCATCGCCTTGCCTGGCCGGGTGGGCTTCGCAGGATGCGAGCAGAGCCGGCAGCAGCGCGGCGAATGCGAGTGGGATCCATCGTTTCATCGCCGTTCCTGACGGTGAGCCCGGGCCGGGGTACGGCCCGGGCCGGCTTTTCGGTTGGCAGGGAATGGTTCAGCGGCAGACCGTGGCTTGCAGCAAGTCCTGCATGCCGATCCGCTTCGCAAACTCGGTCCGCACGCGCTCGGAGACTTCCAGCACTTCCCGCGCGCCATCACCGACAAAATCGATCACCGAACGCATCGGGCGCGTGCCGGCAGCCAGGCCCACGATCCGCACGATGTCATCGGCCACGGCCTTCGGGTCGGCGTCGTCGGGAGTGAGTGCGCTCAGGCGTTCGCCAATCTGGTCCATCACGCCGTCATAGCGGCTATAGGCGGCGGCCGTGGCCAAATCGGCGGGCTTGCCCGCGCTGGGGAAGTGCGCGGTGCCGCGGGTGAACGCGCCCGGCACCACGATCGAGGTCTCGATGCCAAAGCGCGCGATCTCATAGGCCAGCGTGACGGCCAGCGAATCCATGGCTGCCTTGGCCGCGCCGTAAGGCCCCATGAACGGGGGGAAGCCGCCCTTGGTCGTGGTGCTGCTGATCCACAGCATCAGCCCGGCTTCCTGCTTGCGCATATAGGGCAGGGCGGCGCGATTCACGCGCTGCGCGCCGAACAGGTTGGTRTCGAACACTCGCATCATTTCCTCGGGCGTGAAGGCCTCGGCGGGCCCGACCACCAGGTGCCCCGCATTCTGCATCACGACATCGATGCGCCCTTGTTCCCGGACGATCGCCGCGGCTGCGGCGTCGGCGGATTCCTGTGACAACACGTCGAGTTCGAGCGGATGCAACTGGATGTTCCCGGACTTGGCGAGCGCGCGCAGTTCGTCCGCACGGCCGCGGTTGCGGCCCTTCACATCGCGCATGGTCGCGTAGACGATATGGCCCGCTTCAGCCAGTGCCTGCGCGCTCAGCTTGCCGATGCCTGTGCCGGCGCCGGTGACGAGGATGACTTGTTGATTGGCGTTTTGCATGATGTTCCCCTTGCGTTGTGTCTGCTTGTGTCTGATGGCTCAGCGCGACGGATCGGATTCAGGCGACGCCGCCGTTGGCGCGCAGGATCTGGCCGTTGACCCAGCCGGCGTCGGGGCCGGCGAGGAAGGCCACCACGGAAGCGATGTCCTCCGGCTGGCCCAGGCGCTGCAGCGGGGGCATCCTGGCGAACGCCTGGATCTGCTCGTCGGTCTTGCCGTCGAGGAACAGCGAGGTGGCGATCGGGCCGGGAGCCACCGCGTTCACCGTGATGCCGCGGCCGCGCAATTCCTTGGCGAACACATGCGTGAACGATTCGACGGCGGCCTTGGTGGCGTTGTAGACGGCGTAGCCAGGCATGTTCAGCGCCAGCGTGGTGCTGGAGAAGTTGACGATGCGCCCGCCGTCGTTGAGCCGCGCGGCGGCTTCGCGCAAGGTGTTGAAGGTGCCGCGCACATTGATGTCGAAGGTCAGGTCGTAGAGCGCGTCGCTGGTGTCGGCCAGCGGCACGGTCTTGAGCACGCCGGCGTTGTTCACCAGCACGTCGACCTTGCCCAGTTGCTGCTCGGTGATCTCGAACATGCGGCGCACATCGTCGGCCCTGGACACATCGGCCTGTACCGCGATGGCGGTTGCGCCTGCCGCCTTCAACTCGGCCACGAGGGCCTCGGCCTGCGCCGCGCCGGCCGCATAGTTGACCGCGACCGCGAAGCCGTCCCGGGCGAGACGCTGGGTAATGGCTGCGCCAATGCCGCGGGAAGCGCCGGTCACGATGGCGACTTTGGTAATGCTGTCGGTGCTGTTGGTGTTGCTCATGATCGTTTCCTTTCGGGGGGGGGGAAACGAATCATGGATCATTCGGCTGGATAGATAATTAGCCGTAACTTGATATCATTGCTCCATTTGGTTTAACAATGGGGCGAGCCGGGTTGCCTGTCGGCCACGTGATCACCCGGAGAAGTGCAATGGACCGATTCCAGGAAATGCAGGCCTTCGTGCGCATCGCCGAGCGCCAGAGCTTTACCCAGGCCTCCGAGGACCTGCGGATCCCGCGCGCCACCATCACCAACCTGATCAAGCGCATGGAGCAGCGGCTCGGTGCGCGGCTACTGGAGCGCACCACGCGCACGGTACGGCTGACCCACGATGGCGAGGCGCATTACCGCCGCTGCGTGCGCCTGATAGCCGACCTGGAAGAAGCGGAAGGCTCGTTCAGGAATGCCGCGCCCAAAGGCCTCCTGCGCGTGAACCTGCAAGGAACGCTCGCGCGCCATTTCGTCGTGCCTGCGCTGCCGGATTTCCTGGCGCAATATCCCGACCTGGAAGTCCACATCGGCGAGGACGACCGCCTGGTCGACCTGGTGCGCGAAGGGGTCGATTGCGTGCTGCGTGCAGGGAACCTGCAGGATTCGTCGATGGTCGGCCGGCGTGTCGCCCTATTGGAGCAGGTCACCGTGGCCAGCCCGGCCTACCTCGCGAAGCATGGCGAGCCGAAGGGCCTGGACGCGTTGTCGGCGCATCGCGCGGTCAACTACGTCTCCAGCGGGACAGGCAAGGCAGTGCCGATGGAGTTCACCGTGGACGGCCGCGTGACGGCGATCCAACTGGCGGCCACCGTCTCGGTCACCGGTGCCGACCTCTACACCGGCGCCTCGGTGGCCGGGCTCGGGCTGGTCCAGGTGCCGCGCTATCGCGTGGCAGCCGAACTGAAGGACGGCCGCCTGCAGGTCGTGCTGGCGGACCTGCCGCCGCCGCCGATGCCGGTCTCGGTGCTGTATTCGCAAAATCGCCAGCTCTCGTCGCGCGTGCGGGTCTTTGCGCAATGGTTGCGCGAAGTGTTCGAGGTGGCGGGGACTGGGGGAAGGTAACCCGGGCCTGATTCCCGTCGGAGTGCCGGTCGGCGCCTAAAGCGCGGAAGCCGGCTATTTCCGCGCGTTGGATGGCAGCACCGAGTTCCGGTTAGCCTGCTTGGCGGACTGCGCCGACGATGGCTTGCTACCTGCCGACGCCTTTTGCGGCGCGGCGCCGGCTACCCCGACACCGGTGCAAAGCAGGACGGCCAGCAGCGTCGCCGGTGCCTTCTTTCGCATGCTCATGATCGACTCCCGTTGCGTGGCCGGCCCGCCCGTGCGTACCAGCCACTGGTTGGTTCAGGTTCAAACGCCTTCAGCCGGCGTCAGCGAGGCCGAATCGGGGCCACCCTTGTGCGCGCGATGGCGGTTCACCCACGAGAACACCACCGGCAATRCCAGCAGCGTGAGCAGGGTGGTGGTCACCATGCCGCCGACGATCACCAGGGCCAGCGGACGTTGCGCTTCCGAGCCGATGCCGTGCGACAGCGCCGCTGGCAGCAGGCCCAGACCCGCCAGCATGGCCGTCATCACCACCGGCCGCAGGCGCAGCGCGGCGCCCTCGACCACGGCTTCATGCAAATCCTCGGACTGCGCCAGCCGGTTGACGTAGGAGATCAGGATCACCCCGTCCTGGATCGCTATGCCGAACAGCGACAGGAAGCCGATACCCGCCGAGATTGATAGCGTCTCTCCGGCGATATGCAGCGACAGCAGGCCGCCGATGGCCGCGAACGGCACGTTCAGCACCACCATCAGCGCATCCTTGAAGTTGCCGAAGGTGCTGTACAGCAGGAGGAAGATCACCAGGATGGTCAGCGGCACGATCACCGCCAGCTTCTTCTGCGCGATCTTCATCTGGTTGAACTGGCCGTCCCAGAAGATGCTGTAGCCCGCCGGCAGCGTCACCGCCTTGCCGACCTTGTCCTGTGCCTCGGCCACCGCGCTGCCCAGGTCGCGCCCGCGCACGCCGAACTTGATGGCGATATAGCGCTTGCCGGTTTCACGGTAGACGAAGAACGGACCATCCGTGGCTTCCACCTTGGCCACCATCGACAGCGGAATGCGCTGCCCGTCAGGCGTATCCACCAGCAGGCGCCCGATCACGTCCGGATTGTTGCGCGCCTGGTCGTTGAGCCGCACCGACAGCCCGAAGGTCTTCTCGCCTTCCAGGATGTTGGTTACCGCATCGCCGCCGATCGCGAACTGCACGGCGGACTGGATGTCGCTGACGTTCATGCCGAAGCGCGCACTCTTCTCGCGGTCGACCGTGATGTTCAGCGTGGGCTGGCCCAGCTCCTTGAAGATGCCGACGTCGGCCAGCCCCGGCACTTTCCTGAGGATCGATTCGACTTCCTTGGCCTTGTTCTGCAGCATCACCAGGTCGGAACCGTAGATCTTCACCGAGTTCTCGCCCTTGACCCCGGACAGCGCCTCGTTCACGTTGTCCTGGATGTACTGCGAGAAGTTGTACTCGATGCCCGGGATGCGATCCAGGTGCTTGGACAGCCTTTCCACCACCTGTTGCTTGGTGGCGCCCTTGGGCCAGTCGGCCGGGGGCTTGAAGTAGAGCGCGTATTCCTGGTTGAACACGCCAGTGGAATCGGTGCCATCGTCGGGGCGCCCGATCTGTACCGACACGGTTTTCACCTCGGGCTGCTCGCGGAAGAAGCCGCGCAGGTCGCGCGCGATGGATGCCGAGTAGTCGAGATCAACGGTGTTGGGCAGCGTGATGCGCAGCCACAGGTTGTTTTCCTCCAGCGTGGGCAGGAACTCGGTGCCGAGATAGCGCGAACTGTACAGCGTGCCGGCCAGGCCGATAAAGGCGGCCAGGAACACCAGGCCGGGCTTTTTCAGCAGCTTGCGCAGCAGGGGTTTGTAGCCGCGCAGGATCACCGCGATAAATTTCGGCGAGTGCGGCCGCAGCGAACCGCGGAACACGAAGGATGTCACCGCCGGCACGAAGGTCAACGCGAGCACGATCGACGCCAGCAGCGCGAAGCCCATGGTGAAGGCCATCGGCTTGAAGATGATGCCCTCCACCCCGCCCATGAAGAACAAGGGCGAGTAGGCCACGATAATGATGCCGGTGGAGAAGATCATGGCGCGCTGGACTTCGCTGGTGGCCCTGATGATGCCATCCTCGACATTGGTCTCGCCTTCCTCCAGGTGGCGCATGATGTTCTCCATCACGATCACCGCGGCATCCACGATCAGCCCGAAGTCGATTGCCCCTAGGGAGATCAGGTTGGCCGGTACCTTGAAGTGGTCCATATTGATGAAGGACACGCACAAGGCCAGCGGGATCACCGCCGCCACCACCGCCGCTGCGCGGAAGCTGCCGAGGAAGATGAACAGCACGATCAGCACCAGCGAGATGCCGACGAACAGCGCGTGCTCGACGGTCCCCATGGTGATGTCGAGCAGGTTCTGCCGGTCGTAGAAGGTCTTGACCTGGACGTTCTTCGGCAGCACGTTCTGGTTGATCTCGGCGATCTTGTCGCGCACCCGCGCCAGCACCTCGGTGGCGTTCTCGTCGCGCTTCATCAGCACGATGCCTTCGACGATATCGTCATGGTGGTCGAACTGCACCATGCCCAGGCGCGGCGTGTTGCCCACCCCGACCTGGGCGATATCGCGCACGCGCACCGGCACGCCATTGGACACAGAGACGGTGACGTTGCGGATATCGTCGAGCGTTTGCAGCAGGCCCACGCCACGCACCACGAACTGCTGCTCGCCGGACTTCATCAGGCCGCCGCCGGTGTTGGCGTTGGCGCTGGACACCGCATCCACCACCTGCTTGAGCGAGAGCCCGTAGGCCTGCAGCTTCTCGGGCGTCGGCACGATCTGGTACTGCTTGACCATACCGCCGAAGGCGGTGATGTCGGCCACACCGGAAACGTGCTTGATCTCCTTGTAGACGCTGTAGTCCTGGTAGGTCTTCAGCGTGGTCACGTCAACGCCATTGGCCTCGATCCGGTAGCGCAGGATTTCGCCGGTGGCGTCGCCGTCCGGCGACAGGTTGGGTTGCACGCCGGGTGGCAGACTGGCCTGCGACAGGTAGGTGACGAAGTTCTGGCGCGCCTTGAAGTTGTCCACGCCCTCCTTGAACTTGACGGTCACCACCGACAGCCCGAACAGCGAGACCGAGCGGAAGGACTGCACGTCGGGCACGCTGGCCAGCGCGTTCTCCACGGGGATCGTGATTTGCTGCTCGACCTCGACCGTGCTGCGGCCGGGCCACTGCGTAATGGCCTGCACCGTGACCGGCGCCACGCCGGGATACGCTTGCAGCGGCAGCCGCAGGAAGCTCAGCACGCCGGCTGCCAGCAGGCCAAGGGCCAGGAAGACGATAACCAGGCGCCGCTTGAGGATGCTTTTGATGGGCGAGAAGACCATCTCAGGCCTCCTGCTTGAGCAGCAGTTCGTTGAGCAGCATGCCGCCCTGCGTCACCACGCGCACGGTCGCGCCCGCCGGCACGCCGTCGGTGACCAGGAAGGTGCCGTCGCTGCGCGGTGTGCCCTGCACGGCCACGCGCTCGATATGCCTGTCGTCAGGCTGGAGCATCAGGTAGAGCTTGCCCTGGTCCTTGACGATGGCCGATTGCGGCACCACCAGCGCTTGCGCACTGCCGGTGACGATGCGCGCAGTGGCATACATCTCGGGTTTGAGCGTGCCGTCCGGGTTGGGCACATCGCAGCGCACCTGCAGCGTATGGGTGTCGGCGTCGACATTGGGCGCGATAAAGCTGACGCGCCCGCGGTAGTGCCGTCCGGGATAGGCCGGGGTTTCAATCTCGATGGCCTGGCCCAGGCGTACGTTCTTGATATCGTTCTCGTAGAGATTGCCGGTGAACCAGATCGAGCGCGTGTCGATGATGCTCATCAGCGAATCACCGACATTGAGATAGGAGCCCGGGTCCATGTCGCGCTTGACGATGGTGCCGCCGATCGGCGCGCGCACGGTCAAGGTGTCGGAAGCCGTGCCGCGCTCGCGGATGCGGGCGATGTCCTCGGTGGTCGCGCCCAGTACGCGCAGCTTGTTCTCGGACGACTGCATGGTTAGCTTGGCGTCATCCACCAGTTCCTTCAGGTCGCTGTTGCTCAGGGTGTGATAGGCGTTGTGCGAAAGCAGGAATTCATTCTGCGCGGCGATGTACTCGGGCGAGTACAGCTCGGCGAGCGGTTGGCCGGCATGGACCACGGCACCCTCGAAGACCAGGATGCGTTCCACGCGGCCGGCCACGCGCGCGGACGCCAGCTTGGCCTGCTGCACGTTGTACGCGAGCTTGCCGGGCGTGGGTGTGTCGACCGGGACAGTTTGCATGCTGAACACCGCGGATTTGACCGTTTTCGGATCGAAGCCGCCTTCGGGCAGGGCCAGCGAGGAGGGGACGCGGCGTGGCGTGGCGGTCTCAGCGTTGGTATAGGGCGCAGCGGCCAGGGCTGGCACGGTGGCTGGTACCGCCTGCAGTGACTGGGCCCAGTACTTGCCACCCCAGATGCCGCCGGCGAGGACCACAATGAAGCCGGCGCCAATTATCAGATTCTTGTTCATAGGTTCAAGGCCTTCGCGGCCATCAGAATTTGTCCCGGCCCACCGCGGCGGCGAGCGTGTAGTAAGCCTGGCGCGCCTCGGACTCGGCCTGCGTCACCGCGAGTTCCGCATTCTTGAGCGCGGAGCTGGCAGTGAGCAGGTCGGTGAAGTTGGCATTGTTGTTGGCGTAGTTGGTGAAGGCCATCTTGTAGGCTGTCAGGGCCTCAGGCAGTTGCCGCTGGCGCAGGAACTCGGCCTGGTTCACCGACTGGCGCAGGTTGTTGTGCGCGGTATCCACGGCCAGCAGCGTCTGCTGGCGTACCGACTGTTCGTTGGCGTCGGACGCCACCTTGTTGGCTACGGCTTCATCCACGCCGTATTTTTCCTTGGTAAAGAAGAACAGCGGGATGATGACGTCGAACTCGATGCCGTAGCTGGCCGGCTGGAAGCCCAGTGGCGGGTTGTTGCCGTTGAAGGTGGCGATGATCTGGAAATCCGGCAGGTAGGCTTTGCGGGCCAGGCGCACGCCTTTTTCGGCGGCTTCCACCTGGAAGCGCGATGCGCGGATATTGGGATGCTCGCGCAGCGCCATGTCCTCCAGTTCGGGCAAGGGCGTGGGCGGCAGGCGCGCCGCGCTGGCATCCGTGCGCAATTCGAGCGGGAACTCGGGACTCTTGCCGATCAGTGTGTTGATGGTCTTGAGCGCGTTGTCATACTGGCGCTCCAGGCCAAAGGTATCGTTCTGCGCGCTGCTTTGTGCTACCTGGGCGTTCAGGTAGTCGACATAGCCCGCCGCATTGTTGGCGTAGCGGATGCGCGCCACCTGCTTGACCTGCTCCAGCCGCTTGAGGTTGAGGCGCAGCACATCGAGCTGCGCTTTCTGCGCCAGCGCCTGGAAGTAAGTCGTGCTCAGCTGTGCGTAGAGCTGCAGGTACAGCGCGTCGCGCTGCGCGTCGATGGACTCCGCCTGCGTGTTGGCGATATCGGCCGCCAGCGCCTTCTTGCCCGGAAACGGGAAGGACTGCGTGAGCGTATAGCTGAAGTTCTGGGCTTGCGCCAGCGCCAGCGGGCTGTTCTTGGGCAGGGCGCCCCAGATGAAGCCCACCTGCGGATTGTTGGGCGCGGCGATCTGCGGCACCGTGGCCTTGGCCGCCATATAGAGCGAGCGCGCCTGGATCAGTTGCGGGTTGCTCGCGCGCAGCTCTTCCGAGAGCTCCCACAGGGAGAAGCCCGGCCCGACCAGGCCCTTGTTTTTTTCTTCGGCACTGAGCGGTGCCGGCGGCGTCGTGGCCGCACCGGTCCCGCGCGGCGTTGAAGCTGGTTGGTCCCACCCGCTGGCTGGCGCGTTGCCGGCACCAGGCGCCTTCTTTGCCGGCGGTACCAGCGGTACCGGGTCGGTATCTCCGCTCAGTTCGACACCGCAGGCGACCCGAGCCGCCAAGACCAGAATGACGGCTGCTCCAACTTTTCTGTTAGTTGGTTTTTTAATCATGAATACTCCCATCGCTACTTGCCACTGTTATGACAGCGAAATCTTTCAATCGCCCTTCCGCAACATTGCAAATAGCTTTCGGAAATTTAGGTAATTACCCGTATCCTTTTCTTGAAATTTGCAAAGCCAATTCAAACTTGGTTTGAGGAATGGCTATTGAGATTTCCTGGAGCGATGTCCCATGCAAAGGCCGTGTAGCGCGCAAGGGCGCGCGACACCATGCCGGAAACGGCAAGATATAGGTGGATTGCGTGACGGAACCTTACGCGAAACGCTACCTGTTCAGCGTGCGATGGAAATGGTTGTCCGTGTTTTTATGTGATGAAAATTAAATATAAATAGATCTTATATTTCACATCACCAGGTAGACTGGGTTGATATCCGCGCGAGTAAATATACGGGCTTTCCTTGGGGCGGATTGCTCCATGCTAGTGCGCGGTCTGCTCGCAGAGGGCGCATACCCGTATCAACAAAGGCGCGTTCTCCATTTCGGCGAGCGCCTCGCTATCGTCGGATGCGATGGAGCACCTGCATCCGCGCGTCGCGGGCGCGGTTTCGCCGCGGGCGATTGCCGGCATGACCGCGTAGCGCACGCCGAGCTGCACGCGACGCTCCCACTCGCCTTGCGGATCCAGTTCCAGCAGCCACAGGCGCGTCTGGACCGACCAATGCCTGACGGTCTCGCTTTTGATCGCCAGCCGGCGCGCCGCTTCGGCGACCGACACCTGTTGCGAGGCCAGCTGAAAGAACGCCTCCGCTTTGTCCTCCAGCCTGAGCCGCGCCATGGGCGTGCCTGTCAGCCGGGTGAAGCGCTGGCGGCAGCCTCCACAATGGAAGAAGGGCAGGCTGCCATCATCGGTGCCGTCGTAGACCGTCTTGTGCCCGCCGCAACGCGGGCAATGCGGCGGCACGTGGCTCGCGCTATGCAACGTGCGCCATGCGGACAGCAGGTATGCGGCCAGCCCGGCATCACCGGTGTCTGCAGCTCCGCTCGCGCGGACATGGATCAACGTGGTGGCCCGCCGCAACTCATCCGCAAAGGGGCGCAGGGGCCGCTGGGGTGGCACGCGGCCGGCCCGGCCCGCTGCCGGGATATCCCGCTCGGGCGGCGTTGGCTGTTGCTGTTGCGATCTGCTCATAGCGTAGACGCGAACCGCACCGGTCCCGGAAGGGGGCCGGGACTGGTGCGCCGCCTGCTCCGATGCGCGGCAGCGCAGTGGGCGCTACCAGCTGATTCAAGGATGCCCGCACCCCGCGGCATCGGGTCGTGCAGCGGTGGTGCATTGTTGGGGGCGTCGTGGCTTCCCAGGGCTCTTAATCCCGTGGCCCCCGGTCGGGGAGCGATGGAATAGCGCAGATTCTAGGTGGAATGCCTGCCGCCCCTCTACTGTGATTGATCACAGTAGAGGGGCGGCAGGGCCTCGTGAAGGTTTCGAAAAAATGAACCTAACCTATTGATTTGTAAAAATAATGTGGTTCTTTGGTGAGATGGGCCGTGCAAGTCCGGCTTATGGTCCCCAAAGCGGGTGACATGGCTAGTCCGGTATGGCGAAAGCGCTCTCAGGACCGAATCATCGATCGATATCCGCAACTCTCCAGCTGTGAGCTTGCGCGACGCCGTCTGCACGTTGCGGCGTTTCCACGTGTGTCCGGGAGCGCGCTTTTAGTTTGATGCGTGTTGCAGGCGCACGACTTCTGGTTCTGCAGGGGTGTCAAAGCCCTGATTCAGCGCGGGCTTGATCGTGCGTGGCTCCAGCGTGATCTGCTGCAGGGGTGCGATTTGGATGGCTTGCATAGCCAGTGTGGCGAACGCGCGCCTGAATTGCCCGATATCCCGCTGCGACTCATCGGAAAGCCGGATGGCGAGCGTCCCCATTGCGAGTCCCGTTATGGCCTGATCAAGGATTGGTGCTCCTGGCCCGGATGGCTGCTGATCCTTGTTCTTCCTGTCCACATTCTCGATGTCCAGGAAGCCGAGGTATTGCACCTTGCCCGGCATCGCAGTAAAGGGAGCGGATACACCAAAGCGCATTGACCCAAAACCCGGCGCGGTGGTTCGTTCGGTAAGGCCAGACAACCACGTCATTTCGTTATCCCCGGCCTTCACTTTGGCCGCAATCAGGAACGTCTGATTCTCTGGTGGGCCGATGGCCGTTGTAGCGGCTTCGGTGGCCGTTCCCGATTTGGAAAACATCAGTGGGGATCGTTCAAATGTGATTCCGAAGAGCTTGATGGGGTACTTTGGTTCGCGTGTATTACTCACGCGCGCAGCGACTAACACCAGTGTTTCGTCGGAATTCAATTCCAGCGGGGCCTTCCGCGAGAGATCGAGCGGAGCGCAACCAACGAGCGCCCAGGCACTCAGGGTCACCAGCATTTTCTTTAGCATCTCAGTTCCTTGTTCTCATTCTTCCGGTACCAGTTCCGCATCAGCGCGGCCGTGTGTCACCGACCGTTTGAATAGGCGCTTTCGCTTTGACGATCGGTGTTTCCAGGACACGGAAGGCGTCAAACAGCGCGCGGTATTTGCCGCCCGGGTTGGTAATCAGTTCGGTGTGGTGCCCTTGCTCGACCAGTTGCCCGTTACCCAGCACCAGGATGCGATCCGCCAGCCGCAGCGTGGAGAGCCGGTGCGCAACGATGAACACGGTGCGACCGGCACAGATCTTCTCCGGGTTGTCGTGAATGACTCGCTCGGATTCGTAGCCGAGGCTGGCGGTCGCCTCATCGAGCAGGAGCAGGCGCGGATTGGTGGCCAGCGCCCTGGCAATGGCTGCGGGCGCGCTGGCCGCCCGAGAGCAGACTGCCGCGTACACCGACGACAGTGTTGTAGCCCTGCGGGTTGAAGAGTCCGCCAGGGAGCATCCAAAGAAATCAGCGATGACTTTGGATGGCGGCAGCGTATCAAGCCCGTACCCAGCTTCGTTTGGGAAATTTCGGAATCTGTTGCGGATTCATCCGGTATTGCTTCTGGTGTGCCCGTCTCGCGATCGGGTTCTTGCCAGTTCCGATTGCGCAAACGGTGGCACGATCCTCGTCGATGGTTCCGGATGCGGACTCCTGCGGCGCGCCGGCATTCAGCGTGGAACGATGGCGGAAGTGGCTCGGGCAGCGGCCGGGCCGGGGCTGCCCGGCTGGCCGGAGTGCAGCCGGCGCGGGCGCGCTATGGCTTGATGATGCCGGCGGACGCGGCTTTGACGACAGCTTCGATGCGGGTGGCGACGCCCAGTTTCTGGCGCGCATTGTCGATATGGAAGTCCACCGTGCGTTTGGACAGGCCCAGGATGGTGGCGATCTCTCCCGAGGTCTTGCCGCGTGCGGACCACACCAGTGCCTCCACTTCCCGCTCGCTGAGCTGCACGGCCGGCAAGCCCGGCCGCGTGCGCGCCACCCGGGCAAGGCGGGCTTCGACGATGCTCGTCAGGATGTCGAAATCGACCGGCTTGGTCACATAGTCGTCGGCCCCGAGCCTGCGGCCCTTGAGTTCGGCTTCGCGCTGGGCCAGCGCCGTGAGGAACACAAAGGGCATGTCGGCGAAGCGCGGCGCCAGCGAAGTGATCTTTTCGAGCAGTTCGAAGCCCGTCATCACTGGCATACTCACGTCGCAAAGGACGAGATCCGGCGTGTCCCGCAGGATGGCGGCAAGGCCTTGTTGGCCGTCGTGCGCGGTGCTGACGGCAAAGCCCCGTTCGATCAGTTCTTCGGCAATCAGGGCGGCCGTTTCGGCATCGTCCTCGATGCAGAGGATCTTCCGGCGGGCATCGTTCATGGTGGTCCTTGGTAGCGCCGGCGGGGAGGGACTTCCGGCAGGCCGTCGGGACGCACGGCACGCCCCGCGCACAGCGTAGCGAAATTCAGGATAAAAGTCTTATGAATCACTCAATTCGCCCGGCGCCCGCCAGCCGGCGGGTGCGCCGCGGTTTGGGGCGGCGCCTGGTCGGGCTGCCTGATTCGGTGCCGATGCTCAGGCCGATCCGCGTGCGGCTGTCGCTCGTCTTCGTGTTGTTCCTGCTCCTGGTGGTGGGCGTGGGGCTGTTCGGCATCAACCGGCTGAGCAACTTTCATAGCGTGTCCGCGCAGATCAGCGGCCGCTGGCTGCAGAGCAACCGCATCCTGGGCGACCTTAATAATTATATTTCCGACTACCGCGCCTTCGAAGGCGATGCGCTGATCGCGACTTCGCGCGCTGACCTGCGCGCGGCCGAAGGGCAGATCGGCAAGCTGGACGATGTGATCAAGGAGGTCGAGGCCCGCTACGGCAAGATCGAGCATGAGCCGGCGGAGCTGGAGCTCTACCAGCAGTTCATGGCGCAGTGGTCCGCTTACCGTCAACTGGTCGACCGCGTGGTGTCGCTGGCCCACCAGAAGGACACGACGCAAGCCGTGGCGCTCTACCGCGGCGAGTCGCGCCACGCTTTCGAGCAGGCCAACGGCACGCTGGGCGTGCTGACGGAGCGCAATGTCGTCGGCGCCGCGCAGGCCACCGCGCGTGAAGCCGATGCCTACCACGAGGCCCGCCGGCTGATCGCCGGCGCCATCCTGGTGTCGGGCTTCCTGGTGATCGCGGCCGTGGCCTATCTGGTGCGGGCGGTATCCAATCCCATCGCGGCGCTTGTCGAGCGCATGCACCGCATCACCGACAACGATCCGCACGTCGATATCCCGGGTGCCGGGCGCAAGGACGAGATTGGCGAGATTGCCCGCGCGGTGGTGCGCTTCCGGGACAATACGATCGAGCTGGAGCGCAGCAAGGCGGCGCTGGCCGCTCAGACCACGATGCTGCGGGACACGCTGGAGAACGAGCGGCGCCTGGCGGTGCTGCAGCGCAATTTCGTCTCCATGGCCTCGCATGAGTTCCGCACGCCGCTAAACGTGATCGATGGCCACGCGCAGCGGCTCATGCGCATGAAGGATGCGCCCTCCGCCGACGTTCTCGCCGAGCGCTGCGGGCGCATCCGCGTGGCCGTGCGACGCATGACCAATCTCATCGACCACTTGCTCGACTCCTCGCAGTTGCTCGATGGCGGGCGCCTTGCCACGCTGCAGGGCGTTGATTTTTCGTTGGCGCTGCTGGTGCATGAGGTGTGCGAGATGCACCGGGAGAGCTCTCCCGCGGCCGTGATCGAGGAAACCATCGAACCCGGCGTTGGCGAGATTTTCCACGGCGACGCCAAGCTGCTGTTCCAGGCAATCAGCAACCTGGTAGGCAACGCGATCAAGTACTCGCCGGCGGGCGTCCCGGTTGCCGTGCGGCTATCCGCGGACACGGAGGCGATCAGCGTCTCCGTGTCCGATCGCGGCATGGGCATTCCCGACAAGGACCGCGCCCAGATCTTCGAGCGCTTTGTGCGCGGCGGCAACGTCGCCGGCACGGCAGGCGCGGGCGTTGGCCTGTACCTGGTCAAGCTGGCGGTCGACCTGCACGGTGGCGAGGTGGTGGTTACCAGCAAGGAGGGGCAGGGCTCGTGCTTCGCGGTCCGCCTGCCGCGCGCCGCCGCGGGCTGAAGGCAGCGCTTATTCCGCCGCCGCCATGGCACCCGCATCGCTTTCGACGCGGGGACCGACCCCTGGGCGGACCTGGAGCATGGCGAACACGCCCAGCGCGGTCGCGACCGAAGTGGCGATGAACATCGACGAGTAGCCGTAGCGTGCCGACAGGATGCCGGCCAGCGTGGGCGCCAGCACCGCCGCGATGTTGGCGATGAAATGCATGATGCCGCTGAAGGTGCCGACGCGCGACGGCGCGGTATCGATCACCACGGCCCAGTAGACAGAGTTCGGCAGCGCGTTCAGTGCATTGCCCAGCGTCATCAGCGCAATGACGGTCCACACGCTATGCGCCTGCGACACCATCAGGAAGCACAGCGTCGTCAGCAACAGCGAGCCGGCGGCAAACCAGCTCCTGGCAATCACCAGTTTGCCCGTGCGCTTGAGCAGCCAGTCCGAGATGCGGCCGCCAAGCAGTACCGTAAAGCACGCGCCAACCCAGGGAATCATCCCGATGTACCAGAGCGAGGAGAGCGTGAAGTTGAACTCGTCGTGAAGGTATTTCGGTGTCCACGTCAGCAGCATGAAGTTGACGTAAATAAAGGAGAAGTAGCCGATGGCGTTGAATACCAGCGTCCGGCTTTTGAAGAACGCCCACCACGGCAATGCGGCACTGGCGTTCGCGGTCTCCTTGGGGGCGGCTCCGCGGCCCGCCTGGATCAGGGCGAGTTCCGCCGCATTCACCTTCGGATGATCCTCGGGCCGGTTGGTGTACACGCGCGAGAACAGGGCAATCAGGACCAGGCCCAGGACGCCAAGCACCACATACATGGCGCGCCAGCTATCGGTGAGCAGCAGCAGGCCGACCGCTACCGGGGCGGTGAGCAGCGCGCCCAGCGGCGTGCTCAACAGGCCGATGGACACCGCGAAGCCGCGCTCCGCCGGCGATGCCCATGCCGACATGGTCTTGTTGATGATGGAGTACGCGGGTCCCTCGGAGAAGCCAAAGAGGATGCGCACCATGGCGAACCCGCTCAGCGCCGAGCCGCCGAAAACCGCAAGGCCGATGTCGCCGGCCCAGACCATGCAGATGGCAAACAGCGACCACGCCACGCCCGCGATCACCCACACCCGCTTCGCGCCGAGACGGTCCGCCAGCGCGCCGCCGATCAGCGCGCCAAACATATAGCCATAGCCGAAGTAGCCCAGCACGGCGCCCCAGCCGGCGCGGTCGAAGCCGTACTCGCCGATGATCTGCCCGGCGGAATACGCAATGGCGCCGCGGTCGATGTAGTTGACCAGGGCAATCACGACGATCAGGAAGAAGATGGTGAAGCGGTACCTGCTTGGCGGCGGGTGTTGGTGCATCGGGCGTCTCCGTAACGGTTGAGCGGGGTGAGGGGATCTGCAATTGTTTTGCAAATTGTATAGTATATATAATGCACAATGCATACTTCAACGCTACGGGAAAACCATATGTCGCGCCCATCAGTTGCCATCGCCTCCCTTGGGGGCACCATCAGCATGACGCCGTCGGATGCCGCCGGCGGTGTGGTCCCCAGGCTGGATGCCGCCCAACTGGTTGCGGCCGTGCCGGGGCTGGGGGAACTGGCCGATCTCTCCGCCGAGCCGCTGTTCCAGTTGCCAAGCGCTTCGCTGGGCACCGAGCAGTTGCTGGCCTGCCTGGCGTGGGCCGAGGGCAAGATCGCCGGAGGGGCGCGAGGCGTGGTCCTGACCCAGGGCACGGACACGATCGAGGAGACCGCGTTTTTCCTGGATCTGTATTGGCGCCACCCCGAGCCCCTGGTCATAACCGGAGCGATGCGCACGCCGCTGTCCGCGGGGGCGGATGGCCCCGCCAACCTGCTGGCCGCCGTGCAGGTGGCCATGGACGACCAGAGCCGCGGGCGCGGCGTGCTGGTGGTCATGAACGACACCGTGCACAGGGCGCGGTGGGTCTGCAAGTCGGATTCCCTGTCGGTCCAGACCTTCGCGTCGCCCGATGGCGGGCCCGCGGGACGGGTGGTGGAGGGTCAGCCCGAGTATTTCCATCCGCCGGTTGGCAGGCCGCTGGTGAGTCCGGCTGTGCGGGCCTTTCCAAAGGTGGCGGTGGTGCCGGCGCTCCTGGGTGACGATGGCGACCTGGCCGCCGCCGCGCTCGATCTCGGCTACGAAGCGATCGTGGTCGCGGGGTTCGGGGCGGGGCACGTCTCGTCTGGCTTCGCCGGGCACATCGAGCGCCTGGCCAAAGTGGTGCCCGTGGTGATCGCCAGCCGCACGGGGGCCGGGGCCACGGCCTCCCGAACCTATGGCTTCGCCGGTTCCGAAGTCGACCTGGCACGGCGCGGCGCCATGCTTGCGAAGTGGCTCCATCCCTTGAAGGCGCGGCTGCTGCTGGGCGCGCTGCTGGCCGCCGGGACACCGCGCGGGCAGATCCCGGAGGCGCTCGCGAAGTGGGGTACACTGCCACGCCATTCGCTCACCAACCAGCAGCCAGCGCCTTGAAGACTTCGCCGATTCCCGCCTCCAAAGTGCAAGCCTCGCCTTCGCGCCGGCTTACCGCCTATCAGTATGCGGTGCAGACCTTGCGCGCCGACATCCTGCAAGGCCGCATGACGGCGGGCGAGCGCTTGCGCCAGGATGACCTGGCCAAGCGGCTGGAGATGAGCACGACGCCCGTGCGCGAAGCCTTGCGCACGCTGATCTCCGAGGGGCTGGTGTTCTTCGACGCGCATCGCGGCGCGGTGGTGCGCGGCCTGACGCTCGACGATGTGCGGGAAATCTACCGGCTCAGGAAGGTGCTCGAGCCCATGATGGTCGAAGAGGCAATGCGCGGCATCACCGCCGGGGATATTGCCCGGGCCGAGGGCTTGCATGAAGAGATGCTGCAGACACAAGACGTCACGCGGTGGACCGAGCTGAACCTGGAGTTTCACGCGGCGCTGTGGGCCTCCCAGGAACAAAGCAGGCTGGCCCACCTGGTCAAGACGCTGCGCGATTCGGCGGCGCCGTACATCTCGCTGTCGCTCTACATGAGCCCGGAGCACATCGCGCAGAGTAATGCCGAGCATGCGGAAATCCTGTCCCAGTACAGGCAACGCGATGCCGAAACCGCCAAGCGGCAGACCATCCATCACCTGGATGACACCCTGGAGATCATCGTGCGCGCGATCGATAGCTCAGGGGCCGCGGACGGCGGTGGCGCATAGCTGGCGCACGTTTGCCAGCAAGTTGGCAGGAGGCTGCCGAGATAACGGTGGGGATGATTGAAGGCAAAAAAATAGCCCACCTTGATGGCGGGCTATATTTTTCCTGGCAGCGCGATCTTCGCGCGGTATTCAGGCAATGCTGGCGGAGTGGACGGGACTCGAACCCGCGACCCCCGGCGTGACAGGCCGGTATTCTAACCAACTGAACTACCACTCCGCAGTGGCTGTGGAAATCGCTTAGAGCGATTTCCGACGCTCTTGTAAGAGACCGCCTATATGGCGTGCTCTCTGAACTGGCGTCCCCTAGGGGATTCGAACCCCTGTACTCACCGTGAAAGGGTGATGTCCTAGGCCTCTAGACGAAGGGGACTTAGACTTGCTCGCTACGTCATGTGAATTTCGTGTCGCGAGGGGCGCGATTGTAGCGCCCTTTGGCGAATATGGGAAGGGGGATAGGCCGCGCCGCGCCGGAACAGCCGTTTTTGCCAAGACTGGCGGCAAAGCCACTGCCAGGATGCAGGGCATGCGGGGCATGTCCCCGCGCCGAACCAGGATATGCCACTGCCATGCCGACCCGCTCCCAGCCTGCCAGCCCTTCCCCGGGCAGGCGCATGATCAGCCCGACTGCGATTGGCGCCTTCGCCCTGTTGCTGTGGGCAACGCTGCCGCTGCTGACCGCCCAGGCCCGCCGCCTGCCGCCATTCGAGTTGCTGGCACTGAGCTTCGGCGTGGCGTTCCTGATGGGCCTGCCATGGCTGGTGCTGCCAACGCGTGCCGCGCCAGCCGGCCGGCAACCGGACAGCCGGGGGCGGGCATGGCTGCTCGCCTTCGGCGCCATCTTTCTCTATCACGCGCTGTACTTTTACGCCTTCGCGGTGATCCCGCCAGCCGAGGCTGGCCTGCTCGCCTATCTCTGGCCGCTGCTGATGGTGCTGTTCTCCGCGCTGGCCCCCGGCGGCAGCCTGGGCAGGCGGCAGATCGCCGCAGCGGTGCTGGGCTTCCTGGGCACCTTGCTGATCGTCGGCGGCGCCCCCCAGGGGTCGCCTTCGTCGTCGCCGGCGGGCGGGCAGGCCGCCGTGGTGCTGGGCTACCTGGCGGCGCTGCCGTGCGCGTTGATCTGGTCGGGATACTCGGTGGCCAACCGGCGCCATGGCGAGGTGCCTAGCACCACGATGGTGAGCGTGTGCGGCGCGGTGGCCTTGTGCGGTGCCTTGTGCCACTTCGCGCTGGAAACCACGGTGATGCCGGATGCCGGCGAATGGCTGGCGGTGCTGCTGCTTGGCGCGGGGCCCACCGGCATCGCCTTCGTGGCATGGGACCACGGCACCAAACATGGCCGCCTGGCACTGCTGGGGGTACTTTCCTACGGCACGCCCCTGGTGGCTACGCTGCTGCTGGTGTGGTTCGGATTTGCCATGCTGACGTGGACCCTGGCGTGCGCGGCGGCGCTGATCGTCGGCGGCGCGGCGCTCGCCATGATGGTCCCGCGTCCGCCGGCGTTGCCCCGCTCCGCCTGAGCCCTACTGCGTGCCTCAGCGGCCGCGCCGCCGCTCGCGCATGGGGCCATCTGCGTCGATGCTGCCGCCCGCGCTTAGCGGCCCGTCGATGTTCACGGGCCCGTTGACCTGTACGTTGCCTTGCACCACCAGCGGCCCGTGCACGGTGAGCGGGCCATGAAAGACCTTTTGCCGGCCAGCCCCCGGCGGCGGCGCATAGGTTGGCGGCAGGGTGGCAAACCACGCCGCGCTCAGCGGGCCGTGCGCAAGGATGCTGCCGTCCACGGTAAGCGAGCCATGCACGGTGAGCGGTCCTTCCACCACCAGCGAACCGCCAATGGTGAGGGGGCCGGTTTCCGCCGGCTGGCCGTGGACTGCCGGCGCCAGCCACAGGGCCGCCGCCAGCAGCGGGATCGCCGGCAGGATGACGCGGGCTTGCCGGGCAATGTACCGTCTCATGATCGTTCCCAGGGGGCAGCGGCAGGGTAGCCGCAGGCTGCTTCCAACTTAGTGTGCGTCGCGGTTGCACGCAAGGCTGGCCCACGGCCTTGACGATGCGGCCCGTCAACGCTGTCCTTTTGCAGCCCGATCTGCCACCATTGCGGCCCTCGATTTCACGACGACCGCAGAGCGCACGACAATGGCTTCCAGCAAAGCACACCATGCCACCGGATGGGCGGCCGGCCTGATCGCCGCCGCGGTGGTGACCAGGGCAGGCGCCGGCGGCACCTTCCATTTCGCCGCCGGGCTTGCCTTCCTGGCGGGCGTGGCCGGCGGCGGTGCGCCCGACTGGCTGGAGGTGGCCTGGTGGTCAAAATCCCGCCGCTTGTGGATCACTCATCGCACCTGGACGCATTGGGGCATCGCCTGGCTGGCCCTGCTGGCGGTGGCGCATCGCTCGCTGGGCTTGCACTGGCTGGCTGCGCCGGCGTTTGGCTTTGCCTGCGGCGGCCTGATGCACTTGCTGGCCGACTGGCCGAATCCGCTTGGCGTGCCGTGGATTCTGGGACGGCACTCGCTGAACTGGTGGAAGAGTGGCCGCTGCGACCTGATGGTGGTGGCCGCCTCGTGGATCGGCGCGCTGGCGCTGTCGCGCCATGTGTGGTTCCACGGGACGCATGGCCTGGACCTGCTGCACTACCTGCGGGCCTGGCATCTGCGGGCTTGAGGGCGCGCGCAAAAAAAGAGGCGGCCACAAGGGGCCGCCGATCGGGAATGGTGAGGGAGGCAATTCCCTCACTGAAGGCTATCGGCGGCCAAAAGTGCCAGATGAACCCCACCGAGGTGGGGTGCTGTCTTCGGCATATCAATCCGCGGTGGGAGAGGAGTGGCGCCGCGGCGTCATGCCTCCAGGCAGGTATCCGCCATGCCCGGCAGGCCCGACTCCGAGTCTCGCCGGCCTTGCCTGCGCACTGCCGCCATCAGTTCGGCATGCGCGGCGTCGAGCCAGACGGTGCGGTGGCGCACGGGATCTCGCGGCGAAAGTTCGCCGGCGGCGACCTCCCGCAGAAAATACTTCACCATGCTGCCCGCGCGGGCGGGCACGGGCATCATGCCCAGCAACTGCCATCGCTGCAGCAGGCCGCGATCGGCCGCATGGCCCAGCGCGGCCCACGCCGTGCGCCCCAGCGCGACGAAGAGTGCCTCGTCATGGGTATGCGCAAGCGCGCCGAGGAAGATTGCCTCGAACACCGTGCGCAGCATCGGCACGGCCATCAGTTCCTCCAGGTCGCCATCGAAGGCGAGGCCGCGCCGGGTGGTGGCATACGGCAGCAATGCCAGCGGCTGCAACTGCTCGAAGCCTTTGTCCCAGAGCGCCGCCGCGCCGGGCAGGCCGATCAGCTGCGCGATGCGGAAATGATCCAGCATGCGAATCAGGTTGGGCCGCACCAGCCGCCCCCCCAGCTCCACCTGGCGCTTGTTCTCGCGCTGGATGGTGCGTCCGGGCGCATGCCGTTGCATCAGGCTCTCGGTCAGTTCGGCTGCCAGCGTGACGTGCGTGTGTCCCGGTGTGGTGCTCACCAACACCAGCCGCGCGTTCGCATGACTGTGTTCGAATGGCACGTAGGACATCGTGTAGATGCCGTCGCGATCAACCAGCACCGGTTTGTCGATGACAGCCGTCGCCGACCCGCGCCTGATCCGTGCGCAGTACTCTTCCAGGTAATTCGCCAAGGTGTCCCCGCCTTACCACGATTTCTCTCTGGTACATCGGCCCTGTAACCGGGCTTAGCTTTCCTTGCATGTTAGGCCGCGGCAGTGCCGCAGGCAAAGCGGGCGGTGCTGTTTCCTGCCTGCGGCCACACATGCTGTGTGGGACAGCGAACCAATCGCGCCGCTGTGCTCATCCTGATGATGGATGGACGCGATGCGGTGATGTGGGGAATCGGTGGATTGCAGGCATGGACGACCGGGCGGTGCACCGGGCCATGCCGCCTCGGCCTTCAGATATCCATCAGGTCGCGTCCGGCGAAAATGCGGCCCCGATCAGTGCTTGCGCACGCCGCGTGCCCGCATCTCGCCGGCGATGCGCGTGTCGTCAATGCGCGGCGTCGTGCTGGCCAAAGGCCTGGCGCGCCGCTGTCCCCGGCCGCGCCGAGGCGATCAGCAACGCGGCGGTAGCAACGAAGGCCGGCAGCGAGAGCAGACCGAAGATCTTCCCAAAGCTCCATCCCAGGCCCAGGATCTGCGCGCCCAGCAGCGCGCCGACGATGCCGCCAAAGCGGCCGATGCCGAGCATCCAGGCCACGCCGGTGGCCCGGCATTGCGTGGGATAGAAGCCGGCGGCCAGCGTGGGCATGGAAGATTGCGCGCCGTTCATGCAGGTACCCGCGGCGAACACCAGCACGCCCAGCAGGAAGAGATCGCCGGCACCGTGGCCTACCGCATAGACCAGCGCGCCCGTCAGCGCATAGGTGCCGGCGACAATGCGCCAGGGATGGCCGCGGTCCATCAGCCAGCCTACCGTCAGGGTACCGATGCCACCGCCCAGCGGGAACAGCGCGGTGATGAGCGCGGCCTTCTCGATCGGGTAGCCGGCGTCGGCGAACAGCGTCGGCAGCCAGCTCGTCAACAGGTAGAAGATCAGCAAGCCCATGAAGTACGTGGTCCATAGCAGCACGGTGCCGGAGAGAAACCGTGGCATCAGGATGGCGCGCAGCGATGACGTTGCCGAGGGCGCGGCATCCGCGGGTGCGGCCTCCTGGACATGGAAGCGTTCGTCGCCGCGCAGCGCACCGGGGCGGATTCTCGACAGCGCGGCGGCGATGCGCGCGGCCGGCGCCTTGCGCGCCACCATGAACCGCACCGATTCCGGCAGGCAGAAGACCAGCAGCACGGCCAGCGCCAGCGGCGCGATACCGCCAACCAGCAGCACGGAATGCCAGCCGTAGTGGGGAATCAGCCAGGCCGCGGCAAAGCCCCCGGCCGATGAGCCCAGCGTGAAGCCGCAGAACATGGCGTTGACCGCCAGTGAGCGGCGTCGCGTGGGCGCGTACTCCGACATCAGCGTGACCGCGTTGGGCATGGCCGCACCGAGGCCGAGGCCGGTCAGGAAGCGTAGCGCCGTGAGCGCTTCGAGCGAAGTCGAGAAGGCCGAGACCACGCTCCAGCCGCCGAAGCACAGCACCGAGCCCACCAGCACGCTCTTGCGGCCAAGGCGGTCGGCCAGCGGCCCGGCCACCAGGGCGCCCGCGGCCAGGCCGAAGAGGGCGGCGCTCATCACCGGCCCGAGATGGGCGCGGCTGACGCCCCATTCCTTGGCCAGCACCGGCGCGATGAAGCCGATCGCCGCGGTATCGAAGCCGTCGGCGGCGACAATCAGGAAGCACAGGATCAGGATGATCCACTGGAAGCGCGAGAACGGCTGGTTGTCGATGAACTGCTGGACGTCGATGCTGGCGCCCGGCAGGCGCGCAGGGTCGTGGGTGGCGGCCGGCTGGCCGCTGTTCGGGGGCGTCATGATGCGGGTCTCCTGCTAGGCCGCTCGTTGGCGGCGGACTCTCGGTATTGCTGAAGGCCTGGCGCGAGGCTTCAGTAAGGCAGGCCGACGTAGTTCTCGGCCAGTGACATCTGCGCGGCGTGCGAGCCGGTCAGGTAGTCCAGTTCGGCTTGCTGGATGCGCAGCGCGAAGTCGTCGGCATCGGGGAAGCGGTGCAGCAGCGATGTCATCCACCATGAGAAGCGCTCCGCCTTCCATACCCGGCGCAGGCATTTCTGCGAGTAAGCGTCAAGCTCGCTGGCATCGTCGTGCAGGTAGCGTGCGATCAGGCCGTCGGCCAGGTAAAGCACATCGCTGGCGGCCAGGTTCAGGCCCTTGGCGCCGGTGGGCGGCACGATATGCGCGGCGTCGCCAGCCAGGAACAGGTTGCCGAAGCGCATCGGTTCGCACACGAAACTGCGCAGCGGCGCGATGCTCTTCTCGATGCTCGCGCCGGTCGCCAGCGTTTCGGCGGCGGGCGCGTCCAGCCGGCTGCGCAGTTCGTCCCAGAAACGTTGGTCGGACCAGTCCTCGACCCGTTCGTCAGCGGCCACCTGGACGTAATAGCGGCTGCGCGTGAGCGAGCGCATGCTGCATAGCGCGAAGCCGCGCTCGTGGCTGGCATAGATCAGTTCATCCGCTACCGGCGGCGTATCGGTGAGCACGCCGAGCCAGCCGAAGGGATAGACCCGCTCGAAGATGCGCTTGGACGGCGCCGGCACGCTGCGCCGCGTGACGCCATGAAAGCCGTCGCAGCCGGCAATGAAATCGCAGCGCAGTTCCTGCGGTTGGCCGTCCTTGCGATAGCGCACGATGGGCGTGGCCGTATCGAAATCGTGCACGCTCACGTCTTCGGCGTCATAGATGGTGACGGCGTTGCCGGCTTCGCGCGCGGCCATCAGGTCGCGGGTGACCTCGGTCTGTCCGTAGACGGTCACGGAACGGCCGATCAGTGCCTGGAAGTCGATGCGGTGGCGCGCGCCGCCGTAAGACAGTTCGATGCCGTGGTGAACCAGGCCGTCGTGATGCAGGCGCTGCGCCACGCCGGCGCGTTCGAGCGCATCGGCGGTCACGCTTTCAAGGATGCCGGCGCGGATACGGCCGAGGATGTAGTCGGGGCTGCGCTGTTCGATGATGACCGCATCGATGCCGGCCTTGGCGAGCAATTGCCCCAGCAGCAGGCCCGAGGGGCCGGCGCCGATGATGGCGACTTGTGTACGCATCGCGTGTCTCCTGGTGCGGTAAGCAGATTGTTGTTGAACGCAACAATAACGGCGCCGGGCACGGGAGGGAATAGACGGAACGAACCATCAACAGGACAAAACGAACATCCAGGTTTGTCGCCACGCCAGGTGGAATATCCTGCGGAAACGAGGGATAACCCTAGGTTGTTTGCCTGAAATAAGCCGGGATTGTGAGATCGGTTCCTGCGCGGGGGAGTACCGGCAGGCACGTCGCCAGGGCGAGATAGCCTTCACATTCCATACATGCGAGCGTCGATGGTGGCGCTTGCGGCACGCTTCAGGCCGGGGGCCGTCAGCGAACCAGTCGCTGCTCTTTGCGGCAAGCCTTGCAGACGTGTTCAAGGCCATCCTGGCGCCGCGCATCGCGCGCGAAGAACTCGCCGTCGGCGGGCCAGTGCTCGCCACAATGCCGGCACAGTTTCAGCGGACCGATATCGGACATCAGGAGATCGGCGGTTGCCCGCTTGGCGCCGGCGTGGCAAGCAGGTTTGGTGCGTGGCGCGGGCGTGTCTTGCGTGACACCGGCGGTGATGGCGCGGTGGATCTGTCGCGGCAGGGCGGCGCGATCGTACATGGTCTCTCCTTGCCTTGGGAATGGGGCGGTTTGGATTGGGGGCGCAGCGGGATTCCGTGGCGCGGCTGAAATACGCCGTTACCAAATGGCGCGTTGATGATGGCCCTTGGGACCGGAGGGAGGATGGGCCGGTGGCGCGAGGTATGTTTCCGGGCGTCGGAAACTCACTGCCCGGCCAGGCCGGACCACGCCATCAGCAACCATCCGATGCCGGTGCAGGCGCCAAGCCAGCCAAGCACCACCAGCGCGATGGTCGACCACTTCACCGGGACTGCCGCGCGGCCGCCACGTTCGATATGCGTGGCGTGATGCTGGTGGCGCATGGCAGCGTGGCGGGCAGTGGCAGTAACTTCGGACGGGAGCGGCTCATGCTTACTTTCCTTGGCTAGGCAAGACACGGCTTGCACAAGGGGGCAGCTTAGCGCCCCAGTGACGCGGGTGTGTGTCCGGGTTGTAAGGAAATGTGCACGGGACAAAAGTGCACCAGCCTCGCCATGGCTCATCCCGGTTACCTTGAGAGTTCGCTTGGTTTCGTCGATGCATTGAGATAATTCACGCCTCATAGCAGAAAATTCCTAGAGCCTGTTCGGGAGAGTTTCAGCCAAAATCGCACGCTAGCTAACAGGGGCTGATATGGACCAAGTCGAAGTGGAAGAACCGTTATCCGTGGTGGCTGTGGACGACCATCCGTTTATCCTCGAGTCGATCCGCGCCAACTTGCACAGGCACGGCCGATACGCGCTGGTGGCCGTCGCGGCGGACGGGGTGGAGGGGCTGAACGTGCTACGGCAATTGCGTCCAGCGCTGGCAGTGGTCGATATCAACCTGCCAGGCCTGGACGGGCTGGAAGTGGTGCGCCGCGTTCGCGCGATGGAGCCGCCGACCCGGATCGTGGTGCTGTCGGGCGGCGATCCCGAACGCGATGCGCAACTGGCGCGCTGGGCTGGCGCGAGTGCCTATGTGAGCAAGTCGCATCCCTTTCACTTGCTGGCGGCGGCACTCGATATGGTGCAGCAGGGGTATGCCGTCTTTCCCGAATCCATCTGCAACGCGGGCCTCGATGGCGAAGCCGCGGCCAATGCCACGCGGCTCACACCGCGCGAGTCGCGCGTGCACCAGTTGCTGTCTGATGGGTACGACAACCTGGAAATAGCGACGCGGCTGGGGATTTCGCCAAAGACCGTGGCCACCTTCAAGCACCGGGTTGCCAGGAAGCTGGGACGGCCCGGCGACGCCACGCCGCGCTTGCCGCAAGCCAGTTGATCCGGGCGATTGGCGGAAGCGTTGATGTGCGAGGGCATCACGAAACAGGAGCGCGCATGCCGCCGGTCAGGGGGCCACTCTTACCGTTCAGGCCCAGTCCGGAACCGTCACGGTTGCGGGCGTAGGCCAGGTTCAGGTAGACGTCGGTGCGCTTGGACAGCGAATAGTCGCTCGACACCACGAACAGCCACGGATCTGCCGAGACGCGGCGGGCGTCTTCATAGTAGGCGGCGCCGGTGAGCTTCAGGGCCGGCGTCACGTTGTAAGCCATGCCGGCCCACATCAGGTTGGAGCTGACCTTGGCCGTGGAGGTGGTGATTTGGCCCTCGCTGTTTCCCACCACCCAGTTGCCGCCGCGCGCATAGCGATAGCCCAGGAAGGCCTTGGCCGGGCCGAAGGCATATCCACCGGCGATCGAGGCGCTGCGCGCGTTGATTTCATCGCTATTGGACAGCGTGGTATTGCGCTGCTCGTACATGACACCCACATCGAACGGGCCGCTGGCGTAGGCCAGGCTGGCGCCGTACTCGCGGTTCTTGCCGCCCTGGCCGGCGGTTTCCTTGCCATCGTAGGCAAAGCTGTACATGGCGGCGGCGGTGACGCCGTTGAAATTGCCCACGTACTTCACCGAGTTGTTGGCGCGGCTCATGAAGCCGGCGTCGAGCGAGGTAACCGAGTAGCGCGCCGAGATGGACATCGGGTCATAGCGCAGGCCGAAGTCATACATCGGCGTAGTCTGGCGGCCCAGGGTCAGCGTGCCGAACTGGCCTTGCAGGCCAACCGTTGCAGCCCGGTTGAACAAACCATCCGTGCTGCCGGCGCCRTCGTCGACGGAGAAGCCGCTTTCCAGCTGGAACAGCGCCTTCAACCCGCCGCCCAGGTCTTCCACGCCGCGCAGGCCCCAGCGCGAGCCGGACATATTGCCCGACTGCATGGCCACGCGGCTATTGCTGTTATTTGCCTTGGTGGCGCCATTGGCATTGGAAAGGTACTCGATGCCGACGTCTACCACGCCATACAGCGTCACGCTCGATTGCGCCTGGGCGCTGGCGGCGAAGAGGGTGGCTGCGGCGACTGCGAACAGCTTGATTTTCATGGGTTTTCCTTGATGAGTTAATCGGGGAACGTCCACCGTTCGAGAGGAATTATGTGAGGCGATGCGCGGGGATAAGAAGCGGATGCTCGGTTGGTGTTGTAATTAGGAAACTTGTTTTTGACTAATTATTTCTTCTTTTAAATCAAAGGCTTGATTTGAATTTATGTTGATGTAAATGATTTTTAATGGAAAGTAATCCTAGTTCAATTTGGTTGTAAATTCGTTTTTTCAATTTATTGTATTTTTTTAGTTCCAATATAAAGATGTTGTGAATAGGCGATTGCCATAACATCAGCCGGAGCCACTTCCAGCCGTTCGCCATGCCTTTCCGCAAGAACAGCAACGCGCCGCGCGGTGGTCTCTTTCCCCCTGGCCTGTTACCTGGCTCGATCCAATCCAACTCAACCTTGCAGGAGGTTTGCCGCGCCATGGCGTCTCGCCCTTTCCTCGCCGCCATGCAGCGAGCCCGATGCGGCGATGTCGCCGCGCAGATCGCGCTTGGCAAGGCCTATCTCTATGGGCATGACGGTGCCGCCGCGAACCAGCACAGCGCTTTGTTCTGGCTGGCGCGTGCGGAGCAGGGCGGCGCGGCCTGGGTGCGGCGGATGATCTGGGAAGACATCGCGCTGGACGTGGCGCGCCGCTCAGTGCAAGCCGATCTGGCGCTGGCCTGCTACGCGGAAGGCGGCCGGGCCGGTTCGAGCGTGGCACGTTGGCGCTACGCGCAATGGGCGCTGGCTCCGGACGCCCGGCCGCAATCCGATCGCGCGCTGGCGCTGGCATGGTTGCGCGAGCTTGCCGACGAGGGTCATGCCGAGGCGGCTTTCAGGCTGTTGGCATGGCTGCGGGCGCAGCCTGCCCAGCCAACGCATGCGGACGAACTGGCGCGGCTGGCGCGGCTCGCGGCGGTCCCGCCGGCCGGCGGAGCCGGGCCAGCCGCTGGCGGCACCGAGGCGGCCGATCCGCCTGGCATGCTGGCGCAGGCCGAGGCGCTGCTTGACCATGCCGACAGGCATCCCGACGTGATCCGGTTCGGGCGCCAGCTGCTCGAACGCGCGGCGCGCACCGGTTCGGCCGAGGCCCAGTTCCGGCTGGGGCTCTGGCATGGCCAGATGGATCGCCAGGGCGCCACGCTCGACGCCGGTGACCGCATTGGCAAGGCCAGCCATACCGAGGCCCAACGCTGGCTGTCGCGTGCCGCGGCGCAGGGACATGCCGAAGCAAGCTATGCGCTGGCCTGCCTCTACCGCAACCGCCACTTCACGCGCTACAGCGTGGGGCTTGCAGACGAGGCGCTTGGCAAGGCCGCGGCGCTTGGCCATGCCGAGGCCCAATACCAGCTAGGCCGGCGCTTGTGGCGCAGGCGCGGCGTGGACCTGGCCAGCCGGCTGGAAGCCAGTGCCTGGCTATGGCTGAGCGGACGCAATGGCGTGACTCAGGCCGATGACATGCTGCGCCGCCTGATCGAACCCGCACGCCCCGCCTCGCAGCGCCAGTGGGACCAGGCGGCGCGCTACGTCATGCGCATGCCCCTGAGCGGCCCCCTGCGGCTCATGGGCATGCGGGTGCGGCTGGCGCAGGCGTTCGGGCTGGAGCGCAACGAGATGATGTGGCTGGATCCGCTGCAGGCCCGGCACGGGCACTGTCTCGCCGTCGACGTGTCTGCCGCCTGCTCTCGCGCCAGGCCGCGACTGATCCTGCTGGACAGCGCGCTGCAGCAGCGCGTACTTGCCGAGGCCTGCACGCTGTTCAGGGGCGGACCGAAGGCTGGCGGAGAGGGCGGCGAGGGCGATGAAGGCGGTGAAGACGATCGCCTGGCCCGCCTCGACCTGCTGCTGGAACTGGCCCGGCCGAGGCTGCGGAAGGTGCTGCCCGGCGCGGCAGCCAGCGGGCCTGGGTGTGGCCGCACGCAGGATCGGGAGCCTGCCTATAATGCCGGATCCGATTCCCAGTCCGCCGCGCGCGGCGCCAAGGCCAGCCATGACGATCCTGCTCGATACCTCCATTTCACGCACTCTGGATGGCCTGACTGAGCGCCTTGCCTCCCTGCCCGGCACGCGCGTGGAAGCCTGGGTGTTCGAGGATGCCGCCGCGCGCCGCGCCGCAGAGCATCGCCTGGCCGCAGCGGGTGTGGCGGCGGTCATCCGCAGCGCCTACAAGCCGCTGCTGCATTTCTTCCTCGATGAACTGGGCCTGGAAACCGATCACGGCCCGCTTGCCGGCGCGCGCGACATCGCCGTGCGCCTGCCTGCCGCCACGACGGCAACGGCGGCAACAACGGCACAGCGTTTCCGGCTGGAAGCCTATCCGCTCGCCGGCATGCTGCCTGGGGGCAGGCTGCGCCTGGACGAGGGCGACGACCCGGGGCACTATGCCGTCCAGCTCGATGGCGGCATCGCCCATCGCGTATTCGTGCCGCTAGCGGCGTCGGGCGCGCCGTGCGGGTGGCTGCGTGTGTGGCAGGGTGACACCTGCCTGGAGGATGGGCCGCTGGCGACCGAGTTCGAACTGGCATTCGCCGCCGCCATGAACGCGATCCGCAGCCATGGCTGGGGGGTGCAGGCGCCCTGTTTCGATGTCCTGCGCATTGGCATCGGCACAGGCGGCATCGAGCGCCGGCTGTCCTGTCAGGACGAGTGCATCAGTACGCGCGAAGCCCTGCACGAAGACCTGTATTTCTCCATCCTGGAGTTCTTCCAGGATCGCGCCGGCTTGCCGCGCGGCGATCGTACCTTGCAACCCGGCCAGATCGTGCCGGACGTGCGCAGCGCGGATGGCACCGATGGCGCTACACGGGTGCGCGTGGAATTGCTGCCGCATCCGCGCGTAGTGGCCGCCGACGCTGCCGGGACGGCGCTTTCCGCCGACGCGCTCGCCGGGCTCTCCCGGCCGCTGACGCCGGATGAAGCCGCCGTCGAGATGCAAGCGCTTGGCGGCAAGCGCTTCAGCGTCCTGTCCACGCAGGGGCGCGTGGTCCACGCCACCCACATCGAAGGCTCGCTGCCGGGGCTGGTGATTTCCGGTGGTCAGCATGCCAACGAAACCTCTGGCGTGGTGGGTGCGCTGCGCGCGGCACACGCGCTGAAGCAGCGCCCGCATGCGCACTTCGCCCTGATCGCGCTGGAAAATCCCGACGGTGCGGCCTTGCATGTGCATTTGCGCGAGGACAACCCCCGCCATATGTCGCATGCCGCGCGCTACACGGCATTAGGCGACGACCTCGAGGCACGCACGGCGCCGCCGTTCGGGGAGAAGGCGGCGCGCCTGGAGGCGATCGAGCGTACCGGCGCGGGGCTGCACATGAGCCTGCATGGCTATCCCGCCCACGAATGGACGCGCCCGCTTACCGGCTATGTGCCGCCGGGCTTCGAGACCTGGACCATTCCCAAGGGCTTCTTCCTGATCCTGCGCCACCACGCGGGGCGCGACGGCACGGCATTCATGCAGGCGCTGACTGCGCAACTCGCGGCCTCGCCGGAACTGGCCGGATTCAACGCCCGGCAACTCGCCACCTGGGGCGGCCATGCCGGCGAGGTGCCATTCCCGGTGCTTAACGGGATTCCCTGCATGATCGTCGAGGATCATCGTTCAACCGTGCCCTTCACCCTGGTCACCGAATTCCCGGACCAGACCATCTATGGTGACGCCTTCCGCCTGGCGCATACGACGCAGATGCGGACCGTGCTGGCCGCGGCGGAACTGTACTGGGCGGGGCTGCTGAACTGAGGCCAGGCGGCTCAGGGGCCGCATGCCGATGGGTGCGTGGCGGGGCAGGGCAAGGGCCCCGGCCAGATGGCTTCAATGGATCGTGCGTGTCACCTTGACGTGCGGCACCGTTGTCGCTGCCGTGCTTTCGGGCGTGGCGCCTTCGTCTTGCTCGATCATGGTGGCCGCGAGGCTGAGCGCAGCCTGCATCTCTTCATGCGACAGACCGGACGATAGCGCAAGACGCACCGCCAGGGATGCCAGTCGTGCGACTTCATAACTTGGGATGCTCATCTCAACTCCTTGTGTCAACGCTTTACCGGGCCCCGCCGCGCGGGGCAGCGGGACCTGTGGTGCGCCAGATCGGCAAAATCGGCAGCCGGCGCGCTCTTGCGCCGGCACCTGTCAATCTCCAGTATGGTTCACCGCGGGCCGCGCTGCCTGAAGAGAATCCCCCGGCGGCACGCGGCCTTATGCTGGCAGGAAGCCTTCCACAGTGAGATAGCGCTCGCCGGTGTCGTAATTGAAGCCCAGCACGGTGGCACCGGCCGGCAGGTCGGGCAGTTTCTGGGCAATGGCGGCAAGGGTGGCGCCGGACGAGATACCCACCAGCATGCCCTCTTCGCGTGCGGCGCGGCGCGCCATCTCGCGTGCCGGCTCGGCGTCGACCTGGATGACGCCGTCCAGCAGTTCGGTATCCAGGTTCCTGGGGATGAAGCCGGCGCCGATGCCCTGGATCGGGTGCGGTGCGGGCGCGCCGCCGGAAATGACCGGCGAGGCCACGGGCTCGACCGCGAATACCTTCAGCGCGGGCCACTTCTGTTTCAGTACGCGGGCGCAGCCGGTGATATGGCCGCCCGTGCCCACGCCGGTAATCAGGGCGTCGATGCCCTGCGGGAAGTCCGCCAGGATCTCCAGCGCAGTGGCCCGGACATGTGCTTCGATATTGGCGGGATTCTCGAACTGCTGCGGCATCCATGCGCCGGGCGTGGCCGCCACCAGTTCCTCGGCACGGGCGATCGCGCCCTTCATGCCTTTTTCGCGCGGGGTCAGGTCGAAGGTGGCGCCGTAGGCCAGCATCAGGCGGCGGCGTTCCACCGACATGCTGTCAGGCATCACCAGCACCAGCTTGTAGCCCTTGACCGCGGCCACCATGGCCAGGCCGATCCCGGTATTGCCCGAGGTGGGCTCGATGATGGTGCCGCCGGGCTTGAGCAGGCCGGACTGCTCGGCTGCCTCGACCATCGACAGGGCGATCCGGTCCTTGATGGAACCTCCGGGGTTGGAGCGCTCGGACTTGATCCAGACCTGATGCGTATCGCCAAAGAGCCGCTGGACGCGGATATGCGGCGTATTGCCAATGGTCTGCAGGATGTTGTCGACCTTCATTCGGAATCTCCAGGGATGTTTTCTAACCGGACTCGCGAGTGCGTCCGGACTAGCATGCGCTGGGGGATTCTAGCCGGGCAGCGGATGGCGATGCGATTTTCCCGTCATATCGGCACGGGCAAGCGCTGGCGGGCGCGCGGCTGCCCGGCGCTCAGTGGCAGGCTTCGGTTTGCGCAGGCAGGCAGAGTTCGCGCGCGGGCAGCGATTCCAGTTCCGAGGCGAGGACGACGCGGCTGCGGCCGCGCCGCTTGGCCTCATACAGCGCGCGGTCGGCGCCACCAAAGAGCTTGTCCCAGGTGGCTGTCCCGCCGCCCTGGCCGTCGCGGATCTGCGCCACGCCGATGCTGGCGCTGGCGAATCCGCCAAGCTCGTGCGGCAACGCGATGGCGCGGATGCCTCGCAGGATGCGGTTGGCCAGCAGGATGGCATCGGCTTCGGTGGTATGCGGGCAAAGCACGCAGAATTCTTCCCCGCCATAACGGCCCGCCAGGTCCGTGGCGCGGTGCGTTTCCTTCAGGACCTTGCCGATCTGCTGCAGGATGCGGTCGCCCGCCCGGTGTCCGCTGCTGTCATTGATGTGCTTGAAGCGATCGATGTCGATCACCAGGCAGCTCAGCGGATGACCGCGGCGCGTGAATTCGGCGGACAGCACCCGGGCGGCGTCATCCATGGCGCCGCGGTTCAACAGCCCGGTCAACGGATCGAGGCGCGCCTGCTTTTCCTGTTCGGCCAGCATCCCCTCCATGGTCATTAGCGTAAAGCCAGCCAGGCCGGCGAGGATTGCCACGAAGGCAGGCAGCAGGCGCAGCTGGAACAGGACCTCGGCATCCAGGCTGGACGCCGGGGCGCCCGCCTTGAGTACCGCATACAGGCCGCAGCACTGCGCCAGCCATTGCAGGCCGCACGCCGTCAGCACCAGCGGACGGCTGCGGCGGGTCAGTGCTTGCGGCCGTTGCAACAGGTAAGCGAGCGTGAAGCAGGCGGTGACGGCAGCCACCGCGTAGCCAGTGATTTCGGCCAGGCGGCTGCCGTTGCCCAGCGCGGCGGCAGCGAGCACGGCGACGATGGCGAGCGCACCGGCAGTGAGCGGGCGGGAGTCCGCCGATTGGCGGCCATCGGCCAGCAACACGCCGCGATGGATCAGCAGCTGGGCGGCCACGCCAAACAGCGGCGCCAGCAGCAGGAACCAGGCAGGCCCGCCGCGGGCATCGATGACCAGCAGGCCCGCGGCGCAGGCGAACACCTGTCCCRCACCCCAGGCGCGGCCGGCCGCGCTCTGGCGCAGGGCCATCATCAGGGCCGCGAGGATGCATTGCGTGGCGGTGAACAGGACAAGCAATGCCATCACGGCAGTGCCCTCATCTGACTGCATGAGAATCCCCATCGAGTTCGGCGCGCGGTCGATGCGCCGGAGTTTGCCTTCGAAGGTGGGTTCGCGCGTGTTGCGTGGAGCCCGTCTGTGCGCCCTGGCTGGGTTGCGACATTCCCGAATGCGGCGTGCCGCCGGCGCATGTCCGGTGTGGTCTTGCCGAGGTGAATATGTTCTTCTGTTTGAAAAAATTCTACACAGCGAAGCGCCGCAAATGCCTTGTTTTCACCGCGTGTGACAATTGTTAACATTGGCCCCGAGGCGCGTGATCTAAGATTCCCTTGGCGGTTGCGCCGGACGGGCGGTATGCGTTGTATTACGGCCMTGGCCATGGCGGCGCGACGCGTGGCTATTGGTCACCGCTGACTCGTCAGCGCCGAATTTCCGGCACGTACTGCGATATGTTTTCTTTGCAGAAAATGCCAAAAATGCCCTAAATATCCACTTTGTAATAATCTTCACCGGGCGCGGTGGGCACCCTGGCGCGGCGACTCCGCCTAAGCGTGCTGCCGTTGGCAACACCCAGGAGCGGCCAGGCTTGGCGGATTCCGTCAGTGCGCCAATCGAAGCGGTCGGAGCCAGGAATCCGGCACTATCAGGCAACTGTTGCACCTTCCCGCATTTGCCCGAGTGCTTCATCCCTAGTCCGAAATGCTTATAGGCAGGCTTACCCGCATGCCTCAGAATTCCCCCCCGCCATAGTGCCTGATCAGGCACTTTGATAAATATCCCGCGGGGGACTGCCCGGTATTTCGGGCAGCGTGGGAAGCCGTAGATGGGAACAGCCATACCCGGAATGCATCGTCACGCGGCACCAGGCGCGAGAGCGCGTTGGCAGGCAAGCAAAGCGAGCTCTTCCGGAGCGGGACATAAAAATGAAGAAAACAGGGGGCCAACAAGTGAATTTGTTGCGAATGGACGGTGTCATGCGCCGCGTGGCTGGCTTGCGCCAAGCAAGCCGGGGTACGCCGATGACAAGAGCCTGGCTTGGCGCGCTGCTGGCCGTGATTGCTGCCTGGCTATGCCCGGCACAGGCGCAGGCGCAGACCGCGACACCCGCAGGTGTACGCGCCCCCAACATTGCCTTCCACTACGGCAGCAAGCCGCCGGTGGACTCCTTGCAAGCCTTCGATATCGCGGTGGTCGAACCCGACAGCGGCTTCGACCCGCGCACCGCCGCCACGCCCAATACGCAATGGTTCTCCTACGTCAGCATTGGCGAGGTCTATCCTTCGCGCCCCTACCTGAAGGACATCCCCAAGGCCTGGCTGACCGGCAATAACGACGCCTGGGGCGCCCGCGTGGTCGACCAGGCCGCCGAGGGCTGGCCTGCCTTCTATGTGGACAAGGTCATCACGCCGCTGTGGCAGCGCGGCTTTCGCGGCTTCTTCCTCGACACGCTTGATTCCTACCAGCTCGTTGCCAAGACCGATGCCGAACGTGCCCGCCAGGAAGCAGGCATGGTGGCGGTGATCCGCGCCATCAAGGCCCGCTATCCCGACGCCAGGCTGATCTTCAATCGCGGCTTCGAGATCCTGCCGCAAGTCAGCCAGCTGGCGTACGCGGTCGCGTTCGAGTCGCTCTACCGCGGCTGGGACCAGGCGGGCAAGCGCTACACCGAAGTCAGCGAGGCCGACCGCAACTGGCTGCTGGGCCAGGCCCGCACGATCCGGGAGCAGTACCGCTTGCCGGTGATCTCGATCGACTACTGCCCGCCCACCGACCGCAAGTGCGCGCGCGACACCGCCGCGCGGATCCGCGCGCTGGACATCATCCCCTACGTGGCCGACCCTGGCCTGCAGACGGTTGGCATCGGCAGCATCGAGGTGATGCCGCGCCGCGTGCTGGTGGTGCAGGACCGCGAGCCCGGCGTGTCGATCGACGACTCCGCCGGCGTGCGCTTCGTTTCCATGCCGCTGAACTACCTGGGCTATCGCGTCGACTTCGCCGAAGCCAGCCAACCGCTGCCCGAGATCGGCCCGGACCGCTACGCGGGCGTGGTGGTGTGGATGGCCGGCAATGTGCGCGATCAGCCCGGCCGCTTCTTCAGCTGGGTACAGCGCAATATCGACCAGGGCGTGCCGGTGGTGTTCCTGAATGACTTCGGCGCGCGCATGAACGGCTCGCTCGCCTCGAGCCTGCAGCTCAACCCGGTCAAGGGCAAGGTCGGCGTCAAGGCGGATGTGGTATCCAAGGACCCGATGATGGGCTTCGAGATGCCGGTGGCGCCGGACCGCACCCAGGCGGCGCTCGTGCAGGTCGGCGATGGCCCTGGCTATCGCTCCCTGCTGCGCCTGAATTCGGGCACGCTGACCTACGACGCCGCCGCGATTACTCCCTGGGGCGGCTATGTGCTGGGCCCCTATGCCGTGCGGCAAAGCGCCAACGACCAGGACCGCTGGGTCGTCCAGCCGCTCGCTTTCCTGCGCGAAGCGCTGCGTCTGCCCGACATGCCGGTACCGGATGTCACCACCGAGAACGGCCGGCGCCTGCTGACCATCCATGTGGACGGAGACGGTTTTGCCTCGCGCGCCGAGATCCCTGGCGGCGGCTTCTCCGGCGAAGTGCTGTTCCGCGAGATTTGGGACCGCTACCGCCTGCCGATGACGATGTCGATCATCCAGGGCGAAGTGGCCAGCGATGGCATGTATCCCAAGCTGACCGCGCAGCTGGAGCCGATCGCACGCAAGATCTTCGCGCAGCCCTATGTGGAGGTGGCCAGCCACACCTTCTCGCATCCCTTCGAGTGGGGCCGCACGGTGCCCGGTGGCGCGCATTCGGAGAACGCCACCGAAGGCGACGCAGATTTCCACCTGGCGATTCCGGGCTACACCATGGACCTCAAGCGCGAGGTCGGCGGCTCCATCGACTACATCAACCGTACGCTCGCGCCCGCCGGCAAGCCCGTCAGCATGCTGCTGTGGTCGGGCGACTGCCAGCCACCCGCCGAGGCGATCAGGCTGACCGACCAGGCCGGCGTGCTCAACATGAACGGCGGCGATACGCTGATCACGCGCAGCAACCCGACCTGGACCGCGATTTCCCCGCTTGGCATCAACAAGGCCGACGGCACCTTCCAGGTGTTCGCCCCGAACCAGAACGAGAACGTCTACACCAATCTCTGGCATGGCCCGTTCTACGGTTTCGAGCGCGTGATTGAAACCTACGAGCTGACCGACCATCCGTACCGCTTCAAGTCGGTCAACATCTACTATCACAATTACTCGGGCACCAAGGCAGCCTCGCTCAAGGCGCTGCGCAAGGTCTACGACTACGTGCAGAGCCAACCGCTGCTGCCGGTGCATGCCACCGACTACGTGCGCAAGGTGATCGACTGGCAAGGCATGGCGGTGGCGCGCGAAACCGGCGGCGACGGCAAGCAGCCCGGCGCGTGGATCGTGCGCGGCGACGGCAATCTGCGCAACGTGCGCTGGACCGGCGCGGGCGTGACCGACGTGGCGGCCTCGCAAGGCGTGACCGGCACTTCGCCGGCGCCCGGCGGCGGTGTCTACGTGCACCTGGCCGATGGCGCCTCGCGCATCGTGATGCGCGGGCCCGGCGCCGCCGCGCCCGCCGGCCCCGAGGTCGCCGAGGCCAGCGGCTTCGTGCGGAACTGGCAGCGCGCCGGCCAGGGCAGCGCACAGCAGATCCGTTTTGAGTTCAGCGGCTACACCAAGCCTTTCTTCCGTCTCGCAGGGGCGGACCGCTGCCGGGTTGCCATCGATGGCAAGCCGGTGCAGGGCGTGCGGGAGCGCGGCACGCTGCGCTTCGATACCACACCCGTTTCCCATCCCGACAATGCCAAGCAAAGCGTCGAAATCACCTGCGCCGCCTGAGCGCGAGCGGTTGTTGCAGCCAGCGTTCGTGCTGACCTTCACCGCCATGGTGGGGATCGGCCTGGCGCTGATGTTCCCGCGCGAAACCTTGCGCGAACGCCTGCTGGGTGAAGGCCGCGCGGTTGACGGCCTGAGCATGGCCTACCTGGAAGCCTGGTGGCGTGCCGCGCCGGAAGACAACGGTTTCATGGCGGTGCTGGCCGAGCAATATGCGCGTACCGGCCGCCTGGACGAGGCCGAAGCCATGCTGGCCCGGCTGGAAGCGCGCCATGCCGCCAGCCGGCAAGGGCCAGTGCGCGCGCGCGCCGCCGCCGACGCCGAACTACCCAACCAGATCCTGCGCACCCGTATCGAGATCACGCAGCAGCGCGCGTTTGCCGCGTTGCCGGACACGCCGGAGCGCAAGCAGTACATCGAACGGCTCGCCGGGTTGCTCGACCAGGCATTGCCGATGCAATGGGGGCGTACCGATCTGGAAGAGCTCGCGACCGCCGCGCGCTCGATCAACGCGCTCAAGCCGGCGCAGCATTTCTACCGCGCGCTGGCCAAGAGCGATCCCGCCCGCGCCGAGCTGTGGAGTGCGCAGGCGGCATCGGCGGCGCTGGCTGGCGGTGATTACCAGCAAGCGGCCGAYGCGCTGTTCGCCGCGCAGGCACACGCCACCGATCCGACCGAGCAGCGCCGGCTGTTCCTGGCCGCGCTCAAGACGCTGCAGTCCGGCAACGAACTCGACAAGGCGCTGGCGCAGGCCGAGCAACACGGCGGCAAGCTGCTGGAAAATGCCGAGGTCCTGCGCTACCTGACCAAACTGGCGCTGGCCGCCAACCGGCCCGAGCAGGCGGCGCACTATGCGCAGCGGTTGCTGCGCCTGCCGCCGAGCATGCAGCCTGCCCCGCTGGGAGCATCGCTGCAACGCGCCGAAGTGCGCCGGGTTGCCGCCGCCCAGCCCTGGGCCGCGCAGGGCGTCATTTTCCTGGACGGTCCGCGCGGGCTGGCCCTGCGCCGCGCAATGGGCGACGCCGCGATGCCGCACCTGCGCCGARTGGCGGATTCCGCCGGCGCGGGCAAGCCTGCCGCAGTGGCTGCGCCGGCCGCACCTGCGGTGGCGCACAGCGGCGCCCCGCCCGCGGCCGAGCGCGCGTTCAACGCCGATGACTACGAACTGGCCTTCCAGGTCTTCCTGGCCGCCGGCAAGCTCGACGACGCCCAGCGCGTCGCCGAGACCGCCGTGCGGCGCCAGCCCGGCGCGCAGCGCTGGCGCGAACGCCTGGCGCAGGTCGCGGAATGGAATCGCCAGCCCGCGGTAGCGCTCAGGAGCTGGCTCGAATATGCCCAGGCCACCAACGACGAGACCGCCTGGAAGGCGGTGCTGCGCCTGGCCCCGGGACTGAGCGACGATCGCGCCTACCTGGCCGCGCTGCGCCATCGCGCCGGCAGCGGCGACCTCGCCACCATCGACCAGGTGGTCGCCACCTACGAACGGCTGGGAGAGCCAGAGCAAGGGCTGGCTTTCCTGCAAAGCCTGAGCCACGGCCCCAACGCGCGCCAGATCATGGAGCGCCAGGCGGAACTGGCAGAGCGCGCCGGCAAGGATGCCCGCGCCTACGAGCTCTACACGGAGCTGCAGCAGCGCTTTGGCCCACGTCCCCAGTACGCGCTCAAGCAGGCCAACCTGCTTTACGTGCGCGGCAAGCTGGCCGAGGCGCTGCAGGCCATGGTGCCGTCCATGCGCACCGCGCGCTCCACCGATATCGAGTACTGGCGCACCCTGACCGAACTGGCACGCCTGAACCAGCGTGGCGACTTGCTCGAACAAGGCTACCGGCAACTGATGCTGGCCATGGCCGAGTCGCATGACGATCACTGCATGGCCATGCCGCCGGGCGCCGGCCGCAACGACTGCCTGGCCGAAGTGCGCGATATCGAGGAATCGGATTTCTCGAACCTGATGGATTTCTACGACAGTTCGCCCATTGATGCAGGGCGCATTGCCGAGGCCAGCTGGCGCAAGGGCGGCAAGCTCGTGTCGCTAGAACTCGCCATCAACTACTACACCCGCGCACGGGCCTACGGCCGCGTCGCCGCCTTGCTGCAGGGCATGACCCCCGGGCAGCTGAAGCAGGCCGAGCAATCCAGCCGTTTCCTGGCCATGCGCGCCGAGTACCAGCGCGCCCGCGGCGAGCGCGAGCTGGCCCTGGCCGACCTGCGCCGTGCCGCCAGCCTGCCCGATGCTGGCAGCGAGACGCTGGCCGCGCTGATGTGGGCGCTGGTCGATCTCGGCTCGGATACCGAAGTGCGCGCCATGATGCTGCGCCTGAAGAGCGAGGCCGAGGGCAACCCGGATCTGTGGGGCGCCTTTGCCGCTGGCAGCATGCGCTTCCAGGACGGCCGCACCGCGCTGCATTACCTGCGCAAGATGGCCGACGGCAAGAACGCCGATCCGCTCTGGCTCGGGCTTGCCGCGGATGCCTACGACGCCATCGGGCAGACCAGCACTGCCTGGCGCCTGCGCCGCCAGGCCTGGGTTGACCTGCATGGCGACCGTACCGCAAGCGGGCGCCGTGCCTCGGATCCCCGCAGCATGGATCCGGCAGCCGAGGAGGAAGATGCGCAAGGCGGCCCCGCGCCTGCCGAACTGCGCCGCCAGACAGTGGCGCTTGGCCAGATCTTTGCGTCGGGGGATGTCTCGCAGCGCCTGGTGATCGAGATGCTGCGCGGCGACCGCACCGTGATGGCGGGTGCCAACGCCGCCAACTGGACCGGGCCGGCCAATCCGGCTTCGCGCCTGGGTGAGATACCCGGCTTGCCGCCGCTGGACGCCAGTGTGCCGGCGGGCATGGCCCAGCGCGAAGCGCGCCAGCAGGCGGTGGTCTCGTCCGCCGCCAAGGAAGTGGCGCTGGCGTGGGCGCTGTCGAACGAATCCAATGAACTGGCGCGTGCCTGGCTGGCACGCCAGTATGCGCGCCAGTTGCTGCGCCCGGCCTATGCCGAGATCACGCTGGCGCTGGCGAACCAGGATCTGGCCGCGCTCGACCGCGTGCTGGAGCGCCAGGCCGGCCGCATTCCGGTGGACAACCAGATCGAAGCCAACGTGCAGCTCGACCGGCTCGGCGCCGCGCAGACGCTGGCCTACGAGACGCAGGAAACCACCCGTACCGACGACGCGCTGCAGGAGACCCTGCAGGACACGCTGCTGTTCAATGCGCAGGCCATCGAGCCGCGCATGACATACCAGCGCCAGAGCCCGCTGAGTTATTTCGACTACGGCCTGGCCGGCGGCGTGCGCCTGTGGGATGGCTATGACCTGAACCTGCGCGGTGCCTGGCGCACCCAGCACAGCGTGGACCAGACGCAGCTTACCGGCGTGCCTTCGTCCGACAAGCGTGGCGAGCTGTCGCTCGGCTACCGCGACCAGCACCTGCGCTGGCGCTTCGGCGTGGGACGGCGCGACGGCCTGGATAGCGTGACCACCGCGCGATTTACCGGCGAGTGGCGCGAGGGTACCCGGCTGAACCTCACCACGCTGGCCGGCCTCAACCAGCAAGCCGACGAGTCGGCGGCGCTGCGGGTCGGCGGCGTCAAGGACGTGCTCGGACTGGGCGCGACCTACAACTTCAGCCTGCGCGAATTCGCGGGCGCGCGTATCGAGTACGACCGTTTCCGTGGCCAGGACGGCTCACAACTGGGTCACGGCCTGGTGTACGACCTGGAGCTGGGTTATCGCATCCGTACCGCTTACCCGGACTACACCGTGCGCCTGGTCGGCACCCACGCTACCTACAGCACGCGCGGCGGCACGCTCAGCAGCAAGCTGGCGACGCTGGTACCCGCCGACGACGAAGCCACGCCCGGGTTCTACATGCCGCAGGGCTTCACGCAGGCGGGCGTGACTTTCGGTTTCGGTACCGAGCTGCTCGACGACTACACGCGCAAGTGGCGGCCTTTCGCCGAGATCGGCCTGTTGCACGACACCCGTGCCGGGCAGAACTTCCGGGCCCAGCTTGGCGTGGCCGGCAAGGTGTTCGGAAACGATCACCTGTCCATGTATGTGCAGCACGAAACCGCGGCACGCAATGGCGGCACGCCGCTGACCGAAGCGGGTGTTCGCTACAAATGGCTTTTTTAATCCGGGCGGGCACACCAGTGCCGGTTCACCGTACGCAATCGAGAAGGGGAGTGAGTCATGGAGAAAACTAGCACGAAGCAGAACCGCGCGGCACGACTGCTGGGCTGGTGCGGTGCGCTGGGCGCGGCCCTTTGGCTGGCCGGATGCGCGGTGACCGACGTGGGCCGCGCCCCCGCGCTGCCTGCCGGCGAATCGCTGGCGGTCTTGCCGATCGTCAACTACACCGAGACGCCGCAAGCGGGCCTGCGCGCCGAGGCGATTGCGGAGAGCTTGCTGAAGACCGGCGGCATTGCCAACGTCAAGCGCTATCCGGCCAGCCTGAACCCGGAAACGCTGTTCGAGCCGGCCGAGCGGGAATCGGTGGGCAAGGCGCTGGAATGGGCGCGTACCCAGAAGGTGCGCTATGCCCTCACCGGCGCGGTGCAGGAATGGCGCTACAAGGTCGGCGTGGATGGCGAGCCGGCGGTGGGCATTTCCCTGCAGCTGCTCGACGTGAGCACCGGCGAGGTGGTGTGGACCGCCACCGGCAGCGACAGTGGCTGGAGCCGCGAATCGCTGTCCGGTACCGCGCAGAAGCTGCTGCGCCGCCTGCTGGCGCCGCTGCGCCAGGGTTGAGTCGCGGGAGAGCGTGATCGTGGCCAATACAGCCGACAAGATACGGGAAGGACAAGGCATCGGCGCGGGCGGCCGCTATTTGCGGTTGCTCGCGCCCGCCACGAGCGGACCGGTCTCTGCGGTCGAGCTGGTGGTGACGATGGCCCTGGCGATGGCACTGGGATACGCGGTCCTGCCCGACAACCCCCTGCTGCTCGGGCTGGGTTTCCCCTGGGCATGGCTGCTGCCGATCATACTGGCGCTGCGCTATGGCACGCTGATTGGCGTGGGTAGCGTGCTGATGATGCTGGCTGGCTGGTTCTTTTTCCACCAGGTCGGAGCGCAGCCGGGGGCATTTCCGCGCCTGTTCTTCCTGGGAGGGCTGCTGACGGTGCTGGTGGCCGGGCAGTTCGGCGATGTGTGGGGCACGCGGCTGGCGCGCGCGCGCGCCGTCAATCGCTACCTGGAAGAGCGCCTTGCCGCGCTGACCAAGAACCACTACCTGCTGCGCGTATCCCACGCGCGGCTGGAGAACGACCTGCTGGCCAGGCCCACCACGCTGCGCGATACGCTGTCGCAAATGCGTGCCGTGACGCTGGAAGATAGCGCGTCCGGCAGTGCGCTGGTTGGCGCGCGCCCCATGCTGCAAGTGGTGGCGCAGGCCTGCCAGGTGGAAGGGGCAGCGCTGTACGCGGTCGTTGGCGACAAGGTGGCGGACGAGGCCTCGGCGCAAGTTGGCCCGGCATTCGAGTTCGACGCCAACGATGCGCTGGTGCGCCATTGCCTGGAGACGCGCCAGCTGGCGCACCTGCAGGCCGGCGGGCTGTCGCGCCAGTCGCCGGATCATCCGCAGACCCGCTATGTGGCGGTGGCACCGGTGCTGTCCGGGGCCGACAAGCTGGTTGGCCTGCTGGTGGTCGAGCGCATGCCGTTCCTGTCGCTCAGCTACGAGAACCTGCAACTTCTGATGGTGCTGATGGGCTACTACGCCGATGGCGTCGAGCATGCCGCGTCCACCCGAGCCATCGAGGCGGCCGTGCCAGGCTGCCCGTACGACTTCGCGCTGGACTACGCCCGCTTGTCCCGGCTGCGCCGCGATAGCGGCATCGAAAGCACGATCGTTGCGCTGGTGTTCGACCTGGACGAGTCCCGCGATGCGCTGTTCGAGCAGGTCATCCGCAGCCGCCGCGCGCTCGACGTGGCATGGCCGCTTACCAGTGTGCACCAGCGCGCGCTGCTGACCCTGATGCCGCTGTCCGACAACGAGGCGGCCTCGGCCTACCTGGTGCGGATCGAGGACATGTTGCGAGCCCAGTTCGGCACGGATTTCGAAGCCGCGCGCATCGGCGTGCATATGCTGGCCGTGCCAGCCAGCGCACCGGTGGAGCCGCTGATCCGGCTGCTGCACCGTTGTCATGTGGATGTACACCCGGCGCCGGTACCGGTGCCCGTGGCACTGGGCGAGGCTGCCCGTGGGTAAGCTCGGCGTCGGCGGCCTCACCGCACAAATCGCAGCCCTGGCGCTGCTGGCGCGCGCCGGTACCAGCACGCCGTTGCTGCTGGCTTTCCTGCTGTCGCAGGGGATTGCCGCCGCGATGATCGCGATAGTGCTGTGGCGCCTGCTGCCTCGGCGCTTCCGCGTGCCGTTCGCGTGGAGCTACGGCTATCTGTTCGCGTTCTGCTTCCTGGTGCCGATGGCGGGTGCCATCGTCTGCCTCGGCAGCTTGCTGATCGCGCGCCTGTTCCCGGGCCCGCGCCAGACGGCCGGCATTGGCCTGGTCGGACTGCCGGTGTTCGTCACTCACCTGATCTCGCGCGTGACCCATGGCGGAGGCGCCCGCTTGCGCGCGCAGCTTGGCAATACGCGCGCGCCGCTGCCCGAGCGCATGACCGCGCTGGTGGCCATGCAATCGATGCCGGCGCGCACATCCAGCCCGGTGTTGCGCGAACTGCTGGCCGATAGCGCCGACGACGTGCGCCTGCTGGCCTACGGCATGCTGGACGGCGCCGAGAAGCAACTGACCCAGCAGATCATGGCCGAGCTGCCGCGTCTTGAAGAGGCCCTCGACGCGAGCGAGCGCGGCGAGATCAACAAGCGCCTGGCCGACCTGCACTGGGAGCTGATCTACCAGAACCTGGTGCAAGGCGACGTCTACCGCTACACCGCGGACCAGGTCGAGCGCTACGCCCGCGCCGCGCTGGAGGTGGACCCTGAACAGGCCGGGCTGTGGTACATGCGTGGCCGCCTGGCCCTGAACCGCCACGAGCCCGCGCAAGCGCGCGAGTGGCTGGAGCGGGCCGAGGCGCTGGGTTTTGCGCGAGAGCGCACGCTGCCGCTGCTGGCCGAAGCCGCCTACCTGGAGCGCGACTACGCCGCCGTGCGCACCATCCTGCTGTTGTTCGACAGCCCATCGCCGTTGCCACTGGTACGGCCCCTGCTGCGTTACTGGCAATCATGAGCAATACCCCTTCGCCCCGCGCCGACTCGGCCGATGTGGCCCTGCTGCTTGAGGGCACCTTTCCGTATGTGAGCGGCGGGGTGTCGAGCTGGGTCAACCAGATGATCCGGGCGTTCCCGGAAATCCGCTTCGCCATCGTCTTTATCGGCAGCCGCCGCGAAGACTACGGCGATATGGTCTATGCGTTGCCGGACAATGTCGTGCACCTGGAGACCCATTTCCTCTACGACTTCGCGCCGCCGCCGCTGGTGCACGGCAGCGACGGCGATCCGGATACCTTCGCCGCCTCGGCGCAACTGCACGAGGTGCTGCGCCAGCCCGGTCGCGAGCAGGAGGCCGGCGAACTGATCCGCGAGCTGATGCCCGAGCTCAATGACGGCGGCAACCTGTCGGAAGATGCATTCCTGTACAGCCGCAATGCCTGGCGCACCATCACCGAGCAATATCGCCAGTACTGCACCGATCCGTCCTTCACCGATTACTTCTGGACCGTGCGCATCATGCACAAGCCCTTGTGGCAGCTGGCGCGCATTGCCGAGGGGCTGATCCCGGCCAGGGTCTACCACACGGTTTCCACCGGCTATGCCGGCTTCCTCGGCGCCATGCTGCACTACCGCACGGGCCGGCCCTTGCTGGTGTCCGAGCACGGCATCTACACCAAGGAACGCAAGATCGACCTGTTCCAGAGCCAGTGGATCCGCGACAACCGCAACGTGTTCGAGCGCGATATCTCGCAGATCAGCTATTTCCGCGAGCTGTGGGTGCGCTTCTTCGAAACGCTGGGCCGCGTGTGCTACGACGCCGGCGACACCATCGTCGCGCTCTACGAGGGCAACCGCCAGCGCCAGGTGACCGACGGCGCCAGGGCCGAGCGCACCCGCAATATTCCCAACGGCATCAACCTGCCGCGGCTGGCCGCGCTGCGCACCCGGCGCGCGTCCGGCGTGCCGCCCGTGCTGTGCCTGATCGGGCGGGTCGTGCCGATCAAGGACATCAAGACCTTTATCCGCGCCATGCTGACCGTGGTGCGGCAGTTCCCGGATGCCGAGGGCTGGATCGCGGGACCCGAGGACGAGGATCCCGAATACGCGCGGGAATGCCGCAGCCTGGCCGAGAGCCTGGGCCTCGCCGGGAAGGTCAAATTCCTGGGTTTCCAGCGCATCGACGACCTGCTGCCCAAGGTGGGCGTGCTGGTACTCAGCTCCATCAGCGAGGCCTTGCCGCTGGCGGTGCTGGAAGGCTTCGCCGCTGGCGTGCCGTGCGTGACCACCGACGTGGGCTCGTGCCGGCAACTGATCTTCGGCCTGCCCGGCGAGGATGCCGCACTGGGCGCCGCCGGCGACGTGGTGCGCATCGCCGACCCGGCCGCGCTGGCCGAGAAGGCGATCGGCCTGCTAGGTTCCCCGCGCGCCTGGCATGCCGCGCAGCAAGCCGGCATCCAGCGCGTGGAGCGGTACTACACGCAGGAGATGATGGTGGGCAGCTACCGCGAACTGTACACGCGCCTGATGGCGCAGCCACGGGTGGCGTCCTCTGCGGGCGCGTCGCCCGCCAGGGCGGCCCAGGCCGCGGGCTGCCCCATGAAGGGAGGGCGCTGAAATGGCGGGGATTGGTTTCGAACTACGCAAGATGCTGCGGCGGGACAGCCTGTCGGGCATGCTCGGCGCGTACGCCTATGCCGGCATCATCAGCTCCGGGCCGTGGGTCCTGTCGATTGTCGGCATCCTGCTGATCGGCCTGCTGAGCCTGCCCTTCGTGGTGCCGGGCAGCCTGGTGACACAGTTCCAGGTGTCGGTGACCTACCTGATCGCGGTCAGCCTGATCCTGACCGGGCCGATGCAGCTCTCGTTTACCCGCTTCACATCGGACCGGCTGTTCGAGAAGCGCGATGGCCTGGTGCTGTCGAACTACCACGCGGTGGCCCTGCTGGTCACGGTGCTGGCGGGCGCGGCCGGCATCGGCTGCGCGCTCTTCGCCTTCCAGGGCCAGTCGGTGCTCTACCGGCTGCTGATGACCGCGGGCTTCGTGGTCATGAGCAATATCTGGATCGCGGTGATCTTCCTGACGGGCATGAAGCAGTACAAGGCTATCGTCTGGACCTTCCTGCTTGGCTATACGCTGACGGTGGCGGCGGCGCTGGCATTGCGCGGCTATGGCCTTGAAGGCCTGCTCCTGGGTTTCGTGGCCGGGCAGTTGAGCTTGCTGACGGCGATGGTGGTGCTGATCTACCGCAACTACACCAGCCAGCGCTTCATGTCGTTCGAGGTGTTCCAGCGGCGCTATGCCTACCCGAGCCTGATGGCGATCGGGCTGCTGTACAACCTTGGCATCTGGCTCGACAAGTTCATGTTCTGGTATTCGCCGTCCACCGGACAGCAAGTGATCGGACCGTTGCACGCATCGATCATCTACGACATCCCGGTGTTCCTGGCCTACCTGGCGATCATCCCCGGCATGGCGGTGTTCCTGGTGCGCATCGAGACGGACTTCGTCGAGTACTACGACGCCTTCTACAACGCCGTGCGCGGCGGCAGCTCGCTTGAGCATATCGAGGATATGCGCAACACCATGGTGCAGACGATCCGCCTGGGGCTGTACGAGATCGTCAAGGTGCAGGCCATCGCGGCGCTGCTGCTGTTCGTGGTGGGCAGCTGGGTGCTGGGGGCGCTGGGCATCTCGGAGCTTTACCTGCCGCTGCTGTATGTGGACGTGATCGGCGCCAGCCTGCAGGTGGTGCTGCTCGGGGTGCTCAATATCTACTTCTACCTCGACCGCCGGCGCGAAGTGCTGCTGCTCACCGGGCTGTTTGTGATCCTCAACCTGGCGCTCACCGCGGTGACGCTGCAACTGGGCCCGGCCTGGTACGGCTACGGTTTCGCGATCTCGCTGCTGGTCGTGGTGGCGCTGGCTGTTTACATGCTCGACCGCAAGCTCGATCGCCTCGAGTACGAAACCTACATGCTGCAATAATGGTGCTACGCCCCGGGGGGCGGGGGCGATGCGGGTGCGCGGTACCCCCCCCACGCCAGTCTTGGCGTGGCGACGCCCGATTCTGTACCATTCCCCCCTACGCGCCTGGCCTGGCCTGCTCGCGCTCGCGCTTTCTCCCTGACGGAAAACGCGGGATGAACGCAGCAGTTGCGCAGGAGTTGCGCAGGAGTTGCGCAAGAAGTGCGCAGGAAGTGCGGGGCGGAACATGGCGGCAAGGAAGAGGTAAGTATGAGAATAGCTTCGGTGGAAGACGACAAGAGCCAGTCCGAGCTGATCCAGCAGATCCTGGTCTCGGCAGGCCATGAGTGCGAGTGCTTCGCCAATGGCAGCACGTTCCTGCGGGCGCTGCGCGAGCAGGCGTTCGACCTTCTTGTCGTGGACTGGCAATTGCCCGATACGAGCGGTCTCGAGGTGGTGACTTGGGTACGGCAGAACTCCGGTCCCAATCCGCCCATCCTGTTCCTGACCAGCCGCGCGATGGAGGAAGACATCGTCGCCGGGTTGGGCGCCGGCGCCGACGACTACATGATCAAGCCGATCCGGCGCGCCGAGCTGGTGGCGCGTGTTTCCGCCTTGCTTCGCCGCACCTATCCGCAGGCGCAGCAGGACAGCGCGGTGATCCGGGTGGGCAACTACCGTGTGGATCCGCAAGCGCGCACCGTGACCTGCGGCGAGAACAAGGCGGAGATCTCGCCGCGCGAGTTCGACCTGGCCCTGTTCCTGTTCCGCAACCTTGGCCGCCTGGTGTCGCGCGAGGTGATGGAACAAGCTGTCTGGGGCCGTGACATCGGGGCGGGCTCGCGCACGCTCGACACGCATATCTCGCGCTTGCGGATCAAATTGGCGCTGCGGCCCGAGAACGGCGTGCGCCTGAYCTCCGTGTATTCGCACGGCTACCGTTTCGAAGCCGCGGGAGACGGTGACAAGCAGGAGCACCAGAATACCCCGGACGCTTTGGGCAAGCCGGACTTGTAGGGTTTGCAGGACTTGCACGACTTGCAGGGGTTGACGGATTTGTGGGATTCGCAGGGTTTGCAGGATAAGCAGGAAGACTGAGTTTATGAAGTGGTTCGAAATGGCGGCAGGCAGGAAGCGCGGCATCGCAGTGCGATCTGGCGAGGCGGGTGCGAAGGGCGCAATCGATGCAATCGGCGCAATCGGCGTGGCCGGATGGATTGGTGTGCTGGGGGCCGCGTGGCCGCTCGACGCCGCCGCGCAGGCAGCGGGCACAGAGGGCGCCAACTTTATCTATCTGGTTCGCCCGGGCGACACGCTCATCGGCGTGGCCGACCGTTTCATGGCGCAACCCGCCCGCTGGCGCGAGTTGCAGGCACTGAACAAGGTGGCGGACCCCTACCGCCTGCCGCCCGGCATGCGCCTGCGCATCCCGCTGGTCCACATTCCGGTCACCAACGGCACCGCCCGCGTGGTGTTTGTGACAGGGCCGGCCAGCGCGGATGGCCGCGAGCTGCAGGCTGGCATGGAACTCGCCGAAGGCGCCCGCATTGAAACCGGCGCAGGCGGCACCGTCACCATGGAACTGGGCGACGGCTCCCGCGTCACGCTGCCGCCCGCCTCCAGGATGGAAGTCAGCAGGCTGCGGGCCTTCGCCCGCTCGGGCCTGACCGACGCCGTGTTCGGCGTCGGTCAGGGCGAGGTGGAATCCCGCGTGGCGCCGCGCGGCACGGGCGTCGGGCGCTTCGAAATCCGTACCCCTTCGCTGGTGACTGGCGTGCGCGGCACGCGCTTTCGCGTTGGCACCGAGGCTGGCGCCAGCCAGAGCGCCGTGCTCGAAGGGCAAGTGCAGGCACGCTCGCGCCGTGGCCAGCAGGCGGTGGTGGGCGCCGGCTATGGCGTCAGCGTATCGCCAACGGGCGTGCTGGCGCGGCCGGCCGCGCTGTTGCCCGCGCCGGTGCTGGCGCCGCTGCCCCAGCCCCTGCTGGCCAGCCGCGCCACGGTGAGCTGGTCGCCGGTGGCGAAAGCCGCCGGCTACCGCGTGGTGGTCTCGCGCGATGCGGCCCAGACCGAGCTGCTGTCCTCCCAGACCGTCAGCGCCGAGCAAGCCGCGCTTGAGGACTTGCCCGAAGGCGAGCTCTACCTGGGCGTAAGCGCGCTGGATGCCACGCACCTCGGCGGCGCGGGCGTGGTGCTGCCGTTCGCGGTACGGCTCAACCCGCCCCCGCCTTTTACGCTGGAGCCCGAGCGCAACGGCACTGCGTACGGCGAGACGGTCACGTTCGGCTGGGCCGAGGTCGCCAGCGCGGCGCAATACGAATTCGAAGTGGCGGCCGACGCGGACTTCAGGCAGGGCGCCATGCAGGCGCGAAGCGCCGCGCCGTCGGCCAGCCAGGCGCTCGCGCCGGGCCGCTGGTGGTGGCGGGTACGCTCGCTTGACGCCGGTGGCCAGCCCGGTCCCTGGAGCGAGCCGGGGGCGTTCGCGCTGGAACCGTCGCCGCCGCAGCCGCGCCTGGAGGACGATGGCGGCGACACGCTGCGCATCGCCTGGCCGGCAGCCGGCGCCGCCGGCGCTGCGCAAGCCTACCGGCTGCAGATGGCGTCCGACGAAGCCTTTACGCAGATCGTGGCGGACGTGCGCACGGAAACGAACGAAGGCCGCTTGCCCCGTCCTGGCAGCGGCACGTATTTCGTGCGGGTGGGGCGTGAGGGCGCAGCGGCTGCCGCAACCAATGCCGCAACCAATGCCGCTACCGTTAGCCCGGCAGCGCGGCCGCACTTCTCCGCGCCCCAACGCATCGAGGTGAAGCAGTATGTGCGCGATGCGCAGGGCCAGCCCGTGAGCGCTGGCGGGCGTCTGCTCAATCGTGCCAACTAGCCTGGCCCGGCTGGCCGCGCGCGCCGGCTCGCGCGCGCACTCCGTGCGCCGTGTGTTGGCGCGCATCCTGGCTGGCTATCAGCGCCGCACGCTGATCGAGTGGGCCGTGCTGACGGCCGCGGTGCTGGCGCTGGTGGTGGCTTGCGCCGCATTCGGCTGGAGCGAGCGCGCCGACACGGCGGTCTACGACCTGTCTGTCGCGGCCCAGCATCACGCCCCCAGTGACGACATCGTGATCGTCACCATCGACGATCCCAGCATCTCCGCCATTGGCCGCTGGCCCTGGCGCCGCTGGGTGCTGGCCGACCTGATCGGGCGCATCGCGGCCGATGCCCCACGCGTGATCGGCGTCGACGTGATCCTCTCCGAGCCCGACCAGTTGCATCCCGAGGACGACCGCGCGCTGGCAGGCAGCATGGCGCGCGCGGGCAACGTGGTGTTGCCCGCGCTGGCCGAAGCGGGGCAGGATGGCCTGATGGTGCGCTATCCGCTGACCGGCCTGGGCGCCGGGGTGGGGCACATCAATATCGCGGTGGACCTCGACGGTATCGCCCGCCAGGTCTTCCTGCAGGAAGGGTTGCCGGGCCGGCAACTCAATCATTTCTCGGTCGCGATGGTCGGTTTCGGCGAGCCGCCGCGGCCGGTGTCCAGCTACCGGCACGACGACCAGGCAAATGACCTGGGCGCCGATGGCTGGATGCGCAACTACCGGTTGCGCATTCCATTTGCCGGGCCGCCCGGCACGTTCCGCCTGGTTTCGGTGCTCGATGTGCTGGGCGGCGCGCTGCCCGCGGATTTCTTCCGCGGCAAGTCAGTGCTGATCGGTGCGACCGCGAGCGGGCTGGGCGACGTGTTTCCCACGCCGGTATCCCGCAGCGGGCATGGCATGAGTGGCGTGGAAATCATCGCCAACGCCATGCAGACGCTGCAGAACGACAGCGCCATCGTCACCTTGCCCGCGCCGTGGTTCTGGCTATGCACCCTGCTGCCGGTACTGCTGGCGAGCCTCGCCTCGCTGGCGACGACGCCGCGCAACGCGCTGCTGGTCACTGCGGTGCTCCTGATTGGCTCGCTGGCCGCCAGCCTGCTGCTGGTGGTGCTCGGGCACCTCTGGTTCGCGCCGGCCAGCGCCCTGCTGGGTTGCAGCCTGTTCTACCCGCTGTGGAGCTGGCGGCGCCAGGAAGCGGCGCTGAAGTTCCTCACGGATGAGCTGGCGCAGCTGGAGCAGGAGCCGGGCCTGCTGGCCATGCCCGCCGGCGAGGGCGAATCCGGCCGCAATCTGGATACCCGCATGCGCGCGGTGTACCGCATGACCACCCGCTTGCGCGACCTGCGCCAGTTCCTGTCGGACGGGCTGGAAGGCCTGCCGGAAGCCACCGTGATCTGCGATCCGTCGGGGCGCGTGCTGCTGGCCAACCGGCGTGGCCTGCTGCTGGCGCCGCGCACGCTCGGGCCGCTGGCCGACATGAGCGCGCCGCGCCCCGGCATTCGCGAAATGATCGACGAAGTATTCGCCCAGCCCAAGGCAGGGCTGGACTATTGGGACCAGTTGCGCAGCGCTTTTGCCGACGGCGAGGCCGTCCACGCGGAGCCGGCGCAGGCCCCGCCCGGCGTGGAACTCGAAGCCCGCGGCGAACGTCCCATGCTGCTGCGCGGCGCACCGCTGCGCAGTGACACCGGCGGCGTGGCCGGCCTGATCGTCAGCGTCATCGATATCACCCAGGTGCGCGTGGCCGAGCGGCGGCGCGAGGAGTCCCTGCGCTTTATCTCGCATGACATGCGATCCCCGCAGTCCTCCATCCTCGCCCTGATCGACCTGCAGAACGAGCCCGGCCGGGCGCTGCCCGAGGCGACCCTGCTGGCCCGCATCGGCGAGCACGCCAGCCGCACGCTGGACCTGGCCGACGACTTTATCCGGCTGGCCCGCGCAGAGGCGCCGCACCTGAGCTTCGTCGAAGTCGACCTGGCCGGCGTGGTGCTGGACGCCACCGACGAACTATGGGCGCTGGCCAGCGCCGCGCGCATCGCGCTAAAGATCGAGTTGGAAGAGGAACAGACGCAGGTGGTGGCCGAGCCGGTGCTGCTGGTCCGGGCCATTGCCAACCTCGTCAGCAATGCGATCAAGTTCAGCCCGCCGCAGAGCACCGTGACGGTGCGCCTGTACCGCGTGCCCAAGGGGCTGGCGATCGATGTGGCGGACCAGGGCAGGGGCATTGCCGAGGAAGACCAGGGGCGACTGTTCCAGCCCTTCGCGCGTCTGCACGGCACCGGCCGCGACGCGCCCGCCGGCAGCGGGCTTGGCCTGGTGTTCGTCAAGACGGTGGTGGAGCGCCACGGCGGAGAGATCAGGCTGGTCAGCGCCACGGGCGCCGGCGCCACCTTTACCATCATCCTGCCCTGTTGAGCAGGGTGCGCCGGCGCTCAGCGCGGCGTGTTCGCGGCCGTATGCTGCCCAGCGTGGCTGGCGGCGGGCACGGTGGCGGTAGCGATGGCGCGGCTATCCATCTGCCGGACCTTGCGCGCAGCGCGCTGCTCGTTGTCGTCCTGCAGTGTGACGCACAGCACGGTGATCAGCGCGAACCCCACCATGCAAAGCGCGACGTAGCCCAGCAACTTGTTGCGATTGGATCCCATATCGATGCCCGCTTTGAATAGCGCCGCATTCTAGGCGGCCTTCGCCGCGGTTATTGTCAACAAATGCAAAGGTGGTTTCCGGGCAAACCCTGCCGTGGCGCCGGCTTGTTGCGCCGTGCATCGACGGCGGCCCGGGCCAGCTATACAATCGTTGCGCAGTCCCGCACCTGAAAGCCTTGGCGCGCGTGGCCATGCCAGGCCGGCGCCGATGGTGTTGATTGGCCCCCACAGGCTGCCGCCCATGCCCAGCAACACAGAGCCCCTCGACACAGGCGCCGGCGCGCGCCCGGTACGCCACCTGGTAGCCACCGAGGCAACCATGGCGGCAGGCGGTCTCGACGGCTGGCAGCAGCGCTACCAGCAACTCACGCCGGGGCGTTTCCTTGCCGAAGTGCAGCAGGCTACCTACGGCGACGTCCACGTATTCCGCGAACAGACCAACCAGGCCTTGCTGGAAGAGGGCGAGGCGCGGCGCGGCTATCTCTCCATTGCCCTGCCGCACCGCGAGTGCCAGGACGGCTGGTTCGCCGGCTACCGCATGAGCGGCGATACCGTGCTGCAGGCAGGCAATGGCAAGCCGCTGGCCATGCGCACGCCACCGGGGCTGGACCTGCTTGGCGTGACCTTGCCCTTGCCTGCGCTGGAGCGCGTGCTGGAACGCGAGGGGGAGGCCGGTCTGCTGATGCGCTTGCAGCCGGCTACCGAGGTGCGGCGTGCCGCTTCGGAAGAGTTCCGCGCGGCGATGCTGGCGGTGCTGGCCGCGGCAGCGGTGCAGAGCGACTTGTTCAATCAACGGTTTGTTGAAAGCGCGATGCGGGATGCTTTGCTGATGGCGGTGGTTTCCACCCTTGCGCATGACAGCGGTGATGCCTTGCTGCCTACGCCGCCGGCGCGGCGGCGGCTGGTTGCGCAGGCCTATGAGATGGTGCGGGCTGCGCCGGAGGCGCCCTGGAGCGTGCTGGCGCTGTGCGAGCGGCTCGGGGTTTCCCGGCGGACGTTGCAATACAGCTTTAACGAGGTTACCGGGCTGGCTCCGTTGGAGTTTGTGCGGGCGGTGAGGATGAATGGGGTGCGGCAGGCGTTGCGGGGGCGGCAGGCGGCGGAGTTGGAGGGGGTGGGGGCTGTGGCGGCGCGGTGGGGGTTTACGCATTTGCCGCGGTTTGCGGCGCAGTATCGGGCGTTTTTTGGGGAGTTGCCGTCGGTGACTGTTTCTAGGTCAACGTCAAAGGCTTAACTGCTTAACTGCTTAACTGCAAAGTCAAAGGCGGTTTCACCCCCCTGCGGGGGGCGACCTACTTTCTTGTCTTGCCAAGAAAGTAGGCAAAGAAGGCGCCCCATACGGCCTGGTACACCTTGACGGCTCGCTTCGCATCGCGCTGGGGTGTGGACCGCCCTTGGGGGCGCTCCACACGGCTACACCGGGTCGTGATCTGGCGCCATCGCTCTTCTTTGCGCCGCCTGCGGGAGAGGACGGGCGCTGGCAGGAGTGTGATGTCTCGCTTTACCCCATCATCGCCGACGGCAGCCGCTTGCCCACCCAATCCCGCTCTTCTTCATAAGCCCGTGCCAGGCGCAACACCGACAGATCATCCCGCGGCCTTCCAATCAGCTGCATCCCCATCGGCAACCCCTGCGGCCCGAATCCCACCGGGACGCTGATCGCGGGGCATCCCGACAGCGTCCACGGGAACACCACTTCCATCCAGCGATGATAGGTATCCATCTCGCGGCCGGCGATCTGCTTCGGCCAGGGCTGGTTCACGTCGAAGGGAAACACCTGCGCGGTCGGTACGGCGATGTAGTCGAAATCCTTGAATACGCCGAGCAGTGCCTGATACCACGCGGTGCGTTCCATGCTGGCGGCGTAGATATCGCTGGCGCTGAGCTTGAGCATGCCTTCGATTTCCCAGATCGCGGCGTCCTTGAGCAGCGCGCGCTTGGCCGGGTCCTGGTAGAAGGCCAGCATGCCGTTACCGACCAGGAAATGACGGTGCACCAGCCACGTCTTCCAGAGCCGCTCGGGCGAGAACGGTGGCTTGATGGCTTCCACGCTGACGCCGAAGGCCGGGAAGGCCTTGAGCGCGTCTTCGCACAGCGGCAGGATGCCGGCTTCCATCGACAGGTAGCCATGCCAGTCACCCAGCCATGCCACGCGCTTGCCCTTGAGGTTGGTCTTCAGCGCGTCGGCTACGTTGGCGGGAGTGAGCGTGGCCAGCACGGGGTCTTGCGCCAGCGCTTGCGGTGTGCGCGGATCGGGCCCGGCTTGCGTGGCGAGCAGCAGGGCCACGTCGGCCACGGTGCGTGCCATCGGCCCTTCGTAGCCGAGTTGCTGGATAAAGACTTCGGCGGCCGGCCCGTAGGGCACGCGGCCGGCGGAGGGCCGCATGCCGTAGACGTTGCAGAAGCCGGCCGGGTTGCGCAGCGAGCCGCCGAAGTCGCTGCCGTCAGCTACCGGCAGCATGCGTAGCGATAGCGCCGCGGCCGCGCCGCCGCTGCTGCCGCCGGCGGTGCGGCCGGCGTCGAACGGGTTGCGGGTGGCGCCATAGACCGGGTTGAAGGTTTGCGAGCCCAGCCCGAATTCCGGCGTGTTGGTCTTGCCGATGAGCACCGCGCCGGCGGCGCGTGCGCGCTCTACGATGATGGCGTCCACGGTCGGTACGTTGTCGCGAAAGATCGGGGTGCCGAAGGTGGTGCGGATGCCGCGTGTGAGCGCCAGGTCCTTGGGCGCCTGCGGCATGCCGTGCATCCAGCCCGCAGGGCGTCCGGCGGCGAGCGCCTGGTCGCAGGCGGCGGCTTCCTGCAGCAGCACCTCGCGCTCGCGCAGCGCCACGATGGCATTGGCGCCGGGATTGACCCGCGCGATGTGGTCCAGATAGGCGGTCATCACCTCGCGGCTGGAAAGCTGGCGTGCATGGATGGCGCGCGAGAGCTGCCATGCCGGCATCATCACGATGGGGTTCGGGCCGCTTGCCGCCGGGCCGGGCGAGGACGCGCCGGATGCGTTCGATGCGCCGCCGCTGCCGGCGGGAGGCGCCGCGCTGGCCCCGCTTGCGGCTACGCCCGCTGCCATGCCGGCAAGCGTCGCGCCCGCGAGACGGCCTAGCAAGTCGCGCCGCGAGCGTTGTTCGGGACTGGCCGGCGCGGCGCCGGTGCCTGCGTCTTGTGGTTTGCCGCTATTGGTGGTGTTGCCAATGGGGTTCATCGTCTCATTCCTCGGTCTTTGTCCTTGTCCCGCGTCTCTGGCTTTTCCTGCCGCGATGATGCGCCTGGGTACGTGAGTCTGTCACATCGGCCGCGGGCTCGCGCGGGCGGTGGTGCCCGGCGTTGCCACAGGTGTTGCCGCAGGTGTTGCATCAGGCAGGGCAACGGCGCCGCCCAGGATGGCGGCGCGATGCGCGCTTACGTCGTCAAGCGGCTGGCGGCGGTAGCGTCCCACTTCCTCGGTGCTGAACGCGGCCACATCGCGGTGTCCGGTCAGCTCGGGCAGCAGCCAGTTCATCAGGCCGGCGATCTCGCTGTCGCTCAGCGCGGAGGCCGAGGTGCCGGGCACCTGGATCAGGAAGGCGCGGCCGGCCGGCGTGGCAAGCAGCAGCGGCGCGGTCTCGCGCATGTCGGGAATGCCGGCCCCGGGTTTGCCGCGGCCGTCGGGCTGGTGGCAGCCGGAGCAGTGCAGCAGATAGTTGTCGCGCGCGTGGCGCAGCTCGGCCTGCGCGCTCGCGGCGGCCGACAGCGTGGCCAGCGCCACGAATGCGAGGCCGCGCAGCGTGGCCGGACGCGAGGAGCGTGGTCGCGGCGATGCCATGTCATTGCCCCGCATCGCGCAGCTTGCGCACGGCGCCGGGGGTCTTGCGCTCGGCACGTGCGCGGGCCAGCGCATCGGGGCTCACCGCTTGCTCCGGTACGCCGTTGCTCGCGGCCAGCCAGGACAACACGGCGGCGAGCGCATCGTCGGGCAGGCTGGCGAAGCTGGGCATGATGCCGTTGAACGACTGGCCCTGCGACTGGATCGGGCCGGCGAGTCCATGGGTCAGTACATTGGCCAGATAGGTTTGCCCCGCCGGCGACGCCAGCCGCTCGCGCAGCGCGCCGGCCAGCGGGGGCGCCACGCCGGCAATGCCGGATCCGTCGGCATTGTGGCAAGCGGCGCAATGGGTGCCGAACAAGGCCTTGCCCTGATCGGCCAGCGAGTCGGCAAGGGCGGTGCCCGCGGGCGCTGCGCAAGCCATGCACACGGCCAGCAGGCGAGCGGGAACGGAGCGTGGCGGCAGCCACGGCAAGGACAGCTTCATTCCTGGACTCCGAGGATGATCGAGGTAGTGCAATGGAACATGGTGCTGTCGTTGCTCATGCACCAGTTGACATCGTTGTGCACGCCCAGCCGGTAGCCCGGCCGCTCGCGTTCGTTGGTATTGCATTCGCAGCGCCCGCAGGTGGTCTTGCCGCAGCAATCGTTGTAGCTGACCATGTAGTCCTTGCCGTCGGCCGGGTTGTGGCAGGTGCCTACCCACGAGACGCGGGAGGGCTCGGTGCCGGGCGGGCAGGTGGTGGAACTGCCGCCGCAGCACGAGCACAGGAAACCGTCCACGGCGCAGTATTTCCAGTAGTCGCAGGCGGTCTCGTCGTTTGCCTGCGGGCCGGCGGCCTTGCCGCCATGCGCGACCGCCGCATGCGCGCTGCGGTCGAAGGGCAGGACGGGCAATGCCATCGTGCCCACCATGACCTTGCCAAGCGTGGCCAGCATGCTGCGCCGGCCGGTGCGCTGCGCCGCGCGCCGCGTCTGGTGTTCGAAAAATCGGTCAAGCCACATTGCTTGTTTTCTCCTGCCTTCAGTCAGGTTCACTCGGGTTCAGTCAGGCTCAGCCGCATTCAGGCGCGCGTTTCCAGGAACTGCTGCACCGAGCCCACATTCAGGTCCATCGCGGTGAACAGGCTCTCCAGCTGCTCGCGCGAATTCACCAGGCCCTTGGCGCGCAGCGTGCCTTGCTCGTCCATCAGCACGCCATACGGCAGCTTGCCGATCTGCAGGTGCATGCCTAGCTCGGGCGACAGCACATAGGGGAAGGCTTCCAGCCCGGCCTGGCGCAGGAAGGCGAGGTGCTCCGGCTGCTCGCCGTCCGAGGCGAGCACCACGCGCAGCCAGCCGGCCTCGCTGGCCTGCATCGACTTCAGCACCGGCAGCAGCTTCTTGCACACCGGGCAGGTGGGCGAGAGAAAGAACAGCAGCGTGCTGCGCGGCTGCGCGCCGCCCACCGCAACCGGGCCGCCGCGCACGTCCCGCAGGGCAAAGGGCGGCAGCGCATCGCCCACGCGCGGGCCGGCGTCGATCACCAGCGCGCCCATCGGCGCGACCCGTTCGAACAGGATGCCGACCTGGCGGGCCAGCGCGTAGAAGCCGAACAGGAGCGCCAGCACGGCGATCCACAGCACGATATTGGCAATCACAAGGGCAGTCATGGCAGTCTCACGAGTAGGTTGAATGGGTGCGGCGAGAGGGCGCGGCGGCGCGATCGGCATTGACCAGCACTTGCGTGGCGCCGAGCCACAGCAACAGCAGCGCAAGCGCGCAGAAGCCGGCCGCCAGGTAGTCGAGCAAGGTGAACGCGCGCGGCGCCGCGTCCGCCGCCAGGCCGGCCGCCGTTGCCGCGGCCAGCCCCAGCACCGCGAGCAGTCCAAGGTTGCGCGCCAGCAGGCCCGGCGAAAGGCGCAAGCTGTCGGCGGCGCTGCCGCAGCCGCAGCGGATGTCGCGCCGGCCGCGCAGCAGGTTGATGCCCACCGCGCCGCTGGCGATCGCCACCACCAGGGCCGCCAGCAGCGCCGCGCCCGGCTGCAGCGGCGTGGCTACCAGCGCCGCCACGCTGGCCGCCTCGGCGCCGGCATAGGCCAGCGCCACCCAGCGCGACCATGCCTGCGGCATCAGCCGGTAAGCACTCACGGCGGCCTGGAAGCCGGTGAAGTCGCGCAGCTTGGGCCAGAGGGAATGCGCCAGCACCAGCGCGGCGGCGGCGGAGCAGGCCGCCACCATGACGGGATCGCGCAATACGTCGGAGATTTCGGCGGCGCTCATTGATGCAGCTCCAGTTGCACCGCGTTCTCCGCGACCTGGTCCAGGCGGGATATCGGCTTCAGTCCGCGGGCCGGGTCCAGTGACACCACGCMGGCCTTTGCCGCGTCCAGCACGTAGAGCGTTGGCTGGGAACCTTGCGTGATCGTGAGCGCCAGCGCGTTTTGCCCCGGCGCGCGGGCAACGCGCTTGCGCTGGGCCAGGTCGATGGTCCAGATCTCGGCGGCGGGCGACTTGTGCGATCCGTCCTTGGCGCGCGGATGCATGCCCAGGTACAGGCGGCCGGTGGCGGCGTGCAGCGCGAACAACTGGTAGCCGCCCGGCTTCCAGCCAGCCTTGCGGTCGGCGGCGTCGACCACGGGCCAGGGTTGCGCGAACGCTGGCGTCTCGTCCGAGAGGTCGGCGCTGTACACATTGCCGTTGAAGGACACGAAGGTCAGCGTGTTGCCGACGCGCTCGCTGTGCAGGAAGACCGGATCGGTATCGGGATCGAACATGCGCGCGCTGCGCTTTTGACCGCTGGGCTGGCCACTGGCGTCATGCGTCACCGTCAGCATGGTGCCGTCGCCGCACAGGGTGCGAAAGCGCAGGCTGGAAGCCTCCGTGGCAAACACGCCCCAGCATCCCGGGGTTTGCGCCTCCGCCACGAACTTGCCGGCCTGCAGGTCAACGATGCTGACCGTGGTGGCTGGCGTGGCGTTCTGCACGTAGAGGAAATGCCCGTCGGCGGACACGGTGGCGATGCCCCGGTAGTTCAGCGACTGCGCATGTTTGGGCGGGATCACGATCTCGCTGCGGTAGGCCAGCGTGGCGGTGTCATAGAGGCTGACCACGTCGGTGCGCTCGCTGCGCGCCAGCCGCGTGTAGAACGTGGAGATCACATACAGCGTGCGCCTGTCCGGCGACAGCACGCTTTGCCCGCCGAACGCGGTGGGTACCAGCCCGAGGTAGCGCATGCGCTTGCCGTCCACCACGTGCAGGCGCCCGTCCACCATGTGCTTGAACGCCACATCGGAGATATAGAGGCGGCTGTCGTCGGCGGGCGCCAGCGCCTGCACGGAAAGGGTTTCGGGCGGCAATTCGGCGGCGTTGGCGGCGGGCGCAGGCATGGCGAGCGCGCTCAATATCGCCGCTGCCGCCAGTCCCGTGCCCGGCCGTCGCGTGAAGGCCCTGGTGCTTACCTCGTTCACTTGCTGGCTCCTTGGTGCGCTTTGCAATGAGGCCAGTCTACGAACGCGCGTGGCAGGGGCGTTATCCGAAATCGGCAACCGCGGCACGGGGATATTCACCGATGCCGGCGGGCGATGGCTTGCCGCGGGACGCGCCTTCAGCGCCACAGCGGGTGCATGGCCGCCGGGCCGCCAACGTGGCTGCGCCCGCCGGCGGTGCCCGCCAGCCCGCCGCCGCGCGATCCTGCACCGCGGCTGTGCGCGGCCAGCCGCGCGGCGGGCTGGCGCACGGACGCAGGGCTATCCGTTTTCGGAAACGGAGCAGAATAGGCGGAGAGCGCGAAGGAGGCGAGGCAGAGACGCCGATGCGCAGGATGGCGCACCAGCCGGGGCCGCATTCGCCCGCCGTGCTACGATCCGCGCCTATTACGGAGAATGAAGATGTTTTTTACTTGCCAGAACCAGTCGTGCCAGACGCGTTGGGACCCCAAGGACGTGACGGTCAAGGACGAAGGCCAGGGCCCGCTGTTCCGCTGCCCAGTGTGCAATTCCCGCAACCCGGTCGTGCCCCAGCGCAAGGCCGACGGCAGCATCGTTTACAAGCAGCGCACCAGGTAAGCGGATCCCGCGGACTCTTGCTCAGCCACCGGCCCGCTTCACCGTCATGCCGCGCTGACGGAGTTTTTCCATCACCGTGTCGCAGTGGTCGCCCTGGATCTCGATCACGCCATCCTTGACGGTGCCGCCCGAGCCACAGGCGGCTTTCAGTTCCTTGCCCAGTTGCGCCAGCGCCAGCGCATCCAGCGCGATGCCGCGCACCAGCGTCACCCCTTTGCCCTTGCGGCCCTTGGTCTCCCGCGAAACCCGCACGATGCCGTCGCCCTGCGCGACCGGCCGGGCCTTGCCGCAGGTGCAGGCCGCCAGCGCATTGCCGCAGCCGGGGCACATACGGCCGTGTTCCGTGGAGTAGACCAGCGAGCTGGCGGGTTTTTGCTGTGACATGTCCGGGGTCCGGTTGGCGGGCTGGGCAGGCAGCGTACGGCAAGCGTGCGCGCGCTGCAAGAGGCGAGCGCCGCTTGTCACGAGCCGTTCGCCGGGTTCATCAATCCCGCATTGGCCAGCCACGCCGACGGATCCGCCGGCATCTCCGCCGCGTGCTGCAGGATGAAATCGCGAAAGGCGCGCGCCGGGGCGCGCGGCGCCAGCGCGCCATTCCACACCATGACCACCGGTTCCACCTGGCTTGCCAGCTTGAACGGCAGTACCGTGGCGAGATTCGCCGCCGCCAGTTGGGCGGCGATGCGCTCGGGGTACACGGCCAGGAAGTGCGCGGCCTGGAGCAGGTTGACCGTCATGGTCACGTCGCTGGTCCGGATGCCGCGCTCCGGCGGCGGCATGTCCAGCGCGCGGAATGCGGTGTGCAGGTGGTGCAGCATGCGCGCGCCATGCGCCGGAATGCACCACTGCTGGTCGGCCAGGTCCTGCGCGGTGATGCGCGCGCGCCCTAGCAGCGGATGCGTCGTGCTGGCGACGATGACCAGTTTCTGTCCGGGAATGATGGGCGCATGGCGCAAGTCCTTGCGCTCGAGGCGTGGGTCTTCGTAGGCAAACAACAGATCGAGCTCGCCTTCTTCGACCTGGCTGATCAGGTCCATGATGCCGCCATCGATCACGCTGATATCCACCCCTGGATTGCCCGCATGAAAGGCGCAGAGCAACTGCGCCAGTGCGGGCTGGACCGATGTGGTCCGGTAGGCCAGGCTCATCTGGCCTCGCGTGCCCGCGCGCACGGCTTGCAGGGACTCGGCCAGGCGGCTCAGTTGCGCCGTCACCAATGCCGCGCCGTCGATCATCTCCCGGCCGATGTCGGTGGCGCGCATGCCGCGGCGTCCACGTTCGAACAACGGCATGCCCACGATGGCCTCCACTTCGCCCAATGTCTTCGACACCGCCGCCGGGCTGATATGGAACCGTGCCGCGACTTCGGCCGCACTCTGCAGCTCGTCCAGCGCAAGGATGACGCGCAGGTGCCGGAACTTGAGTCGGGCGAGCAGGGCGTGAACGGGATGGACGGCGGGCGGCATGGGGGATTCCAAGGGAGATCTGCGGCGATAAAAAAGCAGGAAGACCTCGCCGCGGCATTAACCAGGTCATTAACCAAATGCTCAACAACTATCAATTTTAATTCGCTTTTGGTTGATTGTGGGCTCCTCTATAGTGAGCCATCGGAGTGCCGTCATGAGCACGCCTCTTCCCCGGCAGGCCTGCGTCGCGCCGCCGTTCCCGCGGCAACGGGAAGCACAAAGATCCAAGGTCAGGAGACAAGCAAGTGATCAAGTTCAGTGCAGCAGTCAAGGCGGCCATCGCCGGCGCCAGCCTTCTCTCCGCGAGTTTCGCGGCCCATGCAGCCTGGCCCGAGCGGCCGTTGCGGCTGGTCGTGCCGTTCCCCGCGGGCGGGTCCTACGACATCGTCGCGCGCACGCTGTCCCAGAAGCTGGGGAAGCGGCTCGGGCAACCCGTCATGGTCGAGAACATCGCGGGCGGCGCCACCGTGCCTGGCGTCATGTCGGCCCTGAAGGACAAGGCGGAGGGCTATACCCTGCTGCTCGCCAGCGATGGCTCGCTCAACATCAACCAGTACGTCATCAAGGGCCTGCGCTACAACCCGGACACCGACCTGACGCCGGTCACCATCCTGAACACGGTGCCGCACTGGATCGTCGCCCGCTCCGACCGCAAGGAGGGAAGCCTGACCGACCTGAAGGCGTATATCCGCAGCAACCCCGGCAAGGTCTCGATCAGCATCAACACGGTGGCCGGTGCGGCCCACCTGGGTCTGGCCAGCTGGAAGCAAAGCAACGGCCTGGACTTCACCATCGTTCCCTATCGCGGCTCGCCGCCGGCCATGGCCGATCTCATCGGCGGCCAGACCGACGCGCACGTCGACGTGATCGGTTCCTCGGCGGCCTATGTCACCGACGGCAAGGTCAAGCCCCTGGCCACGCTGCAGGGCCATGCCGTCACGCAGTTCCCCAGGGTGGAGACGCAAAAGGCCGATAGCCCCGATGCACTGCTGGTGCGCGCCAACCTGGCGCTGGTGGTGAGGACCGGCACGCCCCAGCCGATCATCGAGCGGTTGTACAGGGAGGTGAAGAGCAGCGTGGAAGAGCCTGACTTCATCGCACGCCTGCAGTCGCTGGCTTACGAACCCGTGCTGAGCCCGCCCGCGCAGGCCCGCAAATTCCTCCAGGCCGAGTCCGCCCGCTATGGCGCGATCGCGAAGGCAGTCAACCTCGATGCAAACTAAAGCCATGCAGCCCAAGGATAAGAAGATGCGCTTTGTCATTGCCCTGATGCGGCATGAAACCAATACTTTCTCCCCTATCGCGACGCCGCTCTCGTCGTTCTGCCGGGGCACGGGCGTGGATGGGCCGGTATCCGGCGAGGCTGCCATCCGCGCCTGCGAAGGCACCAACAATGCCGCCGCGGCCTTTATCGACATGGTGCGCAGCCAGGGCGACGAGTTCGTCATGCCGCTGCTGGCCAACGCGGTGCCGAGCGGCATCGTGACCGCCGAAGCGTTCGAATCGATGGCCGGGGCCATCGTGGCGGCGGTGCGCGAAGGCTGCGACGCCGTCATGCTCGACCTGCACGGCGCGATGGTGGCGCAGGGCTATCCCGATGCCGAGGGCGAACTGCTCAGGCGCATCCGTGCCGTGGCGCCTGGCGTGCCCATTGCGGTAGCGCTGGATTTCCACGCCAACTTCAGCGATACGCTGGTGGGCAATGCGACGGCCATCGCCGGCTACTGCACCTATCCCCACGTAGACGTGTACGAGACCGGCGCGCGGGCGGCGCGTACCTTGATGGCCGCGCTGCGCGGCGAGGCCACGCCGGTCATCCTGTCGCGCACTTTGCCGATGCTCACGCATATGCTGCGGCAGACCCCGCAGGACCAGCCCATGAAAGACATCATGGACCGCGCCATGGCGGCGGAGCGCGATGGCGAAGTGCTCAATGCCTCGGTGTTTGGCGGATTTCCGCTCGCCGATATCCCGCACGTTGGCCTGACCGTGGTGATCGTGGCCGATGCCGGGCGCGAACATGCCGCGCGCCAGTTGCTGGACGAACTGACGGCAATGGCCTGGGCACGCCGCGCCGACTTTGTTTTCCCGATCGAGCCGATGGCGGAGTCGGTGGCGCGTGCCAGGACGCTCGACGGCGGCCCCGTGGTGCTGGTGGACCATGGCGACAATTGCGGCGCCGGCGGCCCGACCGACCAGATGAGCGTGCTGGCCGAAGTGATGCGCCAGGGCCTCGACGATGTCGTGGCCGGCCCGTTCTGGGACCCGGCCGCCGTCGAACAGATGATCCGGGCGGGCATAGGCCAGCAGATCACGGTCGCGGTGGGCGGCAGGACCGACATGCCGGCGTTGCGCCTCAAAGGCCAGCCCCTGACGCTGACCGGGCGGGTGAAGTGCATTACCGATGGCAACTACCAGGTGACCGGGCCGATGTTTACCGGCGTACGGCTAAGCCTTGGCCGGGTCGCGGTGCTCGAGGCGGGCGGCGTCCTGGTGATGGTCTGCGAGAAGCCGCAGGAGCCGTTCGATACCGGCGTGTTCACGCATGCGGGCATCGACCTGGCGCGCAAGAAGTACATCCTGATCAAGTCGCGCCAGCACTTCCGCGCAGGGTTCGGCCCGATTGCCCGGCATATCGTGCTGGTGGCCGGACCGGGGGTTTGCAGCTCGGACTACAGCTTGTTTCCGTTCGAGAACCTCCGGCGGCCGATATATCCGCTGGAGCCGGACACGACGCTCGAGCCGGCCGCGGCATGACCCGGCACACCACACGGCACACCACACAGGAATCAGACATGCACAATCGCTTCTCTTGGCCTAAGCTGGCAACCGCGCTCGCGGCCGCCGTTGCCGTCGTCGCGGCAGGCGTGCCGGCTGCGGCCGGTGCCGCCAGCGCCGACACCCCCACACGCATCGTCATCGGCTTTGCACCGGGCGGAGCACTGGACGTGTTCGCGCGCACGGTCGCGGAAAAGCTGCGCGTCTCGCTCGGCGAAACCATTCTGGTCGAGAACCGGCCCGGCGCTTCAGCCCGGCTGGCGCTCGAATCCGTGAAGCGTGCCGCCCCGGATGGAAAAACCATCCTCATCTCGCCCGCGCCTCCGTTCACCATTTTTCCGCTGACCTACAAGCGGCTGCCCTACGATCCCGACAAGGATCTCGTGCCCGTCGCCTACCTGGCGGACGTGCCCCTGGTCGCCTCTGCCAGTGTCAGCCAGCCCTACAAGACGATGCCGGAGTACATCGCGTGGGTGAAACGCAATCCGGCATCCACCGGGTTTGGCCTGGTCACGCTGGGCGGCACCGTTCACTTCGGTGTACTCACGCTGCGCAAGGCCATCGATGTGCCGCTGACCCCGACGGCCTACCGTGGCGCGGCGATGATGTTGACGGATGAGATCGGGGGCACGCTGCCCATCGGCGTCGATGCGATAGGCGGCCAGATGGAACTGCACAGGGCGGGCAAGATCCGCTTTCTCGGCGTGACCGGCACGAAGCGCTCGGTATTGCTGCCCGATGTCCCGACGCTGCAGGAGGCCGGCGTACCGGGGTTCGACATGGCATCGGGCTGGTATTCCGCGTTTGTGCCCGCGGGCACGCCCGCGGCGACCGTGGCACGTCTGGAGAAGGCATTGCTGGACGCGGTGAAGGAGCCTGACGTGCGCGCCAGGATGGCGGCGCTCGGCATGGAGATGGCGGGACAGCCCGGCGCGCAAGCCCGCAAGACCATCCAGGCGCAGCGCGCGCAGTGGAAGCCCATCGTGGAGGCTTCCGGCTTTACGGCCGACGACTGATGCCAGGCGGAACCGGCCATCGCCCGGGAGATGGCCGCCGCCCTCACTCGCCGTAGCGCTGGCCCCGCGCGATCAGTTCCGGGGTGCCGATCACGGCATTCAGCCCGTCAAAGTCCAGCATGGCATCGCGCATCGGCGCGGTAGTGCCATGCTCAAGTAGCGTCGAGTAGTAATGCTTCATCTGCGCACCGAGGAAGCGCACGACGCCGCCAGGGAAGATCACGATCCGGAAGCCTTTGCTGCCGAGCGCGGCAGCACTCTGCACGGGTGTCTTGCCGCCTTCCACCATATTGGCAAGCAGCGGAATGCGTCCCGCGAAGCGCTCGCACACGAGGGCCATGTCTTCCTCGGTGCGCAGCGCCTCGATAAAGAGCGCATCGACACCGCACTCCACATAGGCCTCGGCGCGCTCGATCGCCGCATCGAGTCCTTCGATGGCAACCGCGTCGGTACGGGCAAGGATCAGGGTTTGCGGCGAGGTGCGCGAGTCCAGGGCGGCTTTCAGCTTGCCGCACATCTCGGCGGTGGAGACCACGCGCTTGTTGTCCAGGTGGCCGCACCGTTTGGGGAAGGTCTGGTCCTCGAACTGGATCATGGCGGCGCCGGCACGTTCTAGCGAACGCACGGTGCGGATGACGTTGAGCGCGTTGCCGTAGCCGGTATCGGCATCGACGATCAGGGGCACGTCGACGCGGTCGGTGATCCTGCCGACGATATCCGCCGTCTCCGTCGCGGTGGTCAGCCCCACGTCGGAGCGCCCAAGCTGGGTGTAGGCCACGGCGGCGCCGGACAGGTAGAGGGCTTCGAATCCCGCTTGCGCGGCCAGCAGCGCCGAGAACGCGTCATAGACGCCGGGCGCCAGCAGCACGCGCGGTTCGCGCAGGCGGTGTTCGAGCAACGGGGTGGTCATTGTATTTTCCAGGTGTGGCCGCGCATGGCGGCAGAGTCATCAGGCAACGTCATCAGGCTGCAGCTCCAGGCGACATTGTCAGGCAACCTTGGTATGGGTCACGGCGACTACCTTGGCCCAGCGGTCGATCTCCTTGCGCACGAACTGCGCGAAATCCTGCGCGCTGCTCCCCACCGGAACCAGTCCCTCCTTGAGCAAGCGCTGGCGCATGGCTGGCGACGCGACCGCCGCGCGCGCAGCCTTCTCGATTTGCCGGACCAGGTCGGGCGGCATATTGGCCGGGCCGAACAGGCCATACCATGAACTGTAATCGAAGCCGGGCACCACTTCGGCGATCGGCGCCACATCGGGGAACGCCTGCAGCCGTTGCGGCGTGCTGACGGCGATGGCCTTGAGCTTGCCCGCGCTCAGCAAGGGCTGAACGGTGGCGACATTGCCGAGCAGCAGGTCTGCCTGGCCGCCGACCACATCGGCCACGGCCGGCCCCGCGCCCTTGTACGGCACGCTGACGATATCGACTCCGGCTTCGGCTTTCAGCATCTCGCCCGCGAGATGGTTGGCGCTGCCCACGCCCGCCACCGCCAGGCTCAGGTGGCCGGGCTGCGCCTTGGCCAGTGCGATCACGTCGCGCAGGTTGCCGGCCTTGAGCGAGGGCCGGGCGACCAGGATCAGCGGAGAGCTGGCGATCAGGCTGATGGGCGTGAAATCCTTGAGCGTGTCGAACGGCAGCTTCTGGAACAGCGACGGGTTGATCGCATGGCTGGTATAGCTCAGCAACAGCGTACCGCCGTCGGGCTCGGCCTTGGCCACCGCACCCGCCGCGATATTGCCGGCGGCGCCCGGCTTGTTGTCGACGATGAAGGTGCGCCCCAGCCGGCTTTCCAGTTCCATCGCAAGCGAACGCGCCACGATGTCGGTGCCGCCGCCCGGCGTTGCGCCGACCAGCAGCTTGGTCACGGTGGTCGCCGCCCTCAGGTCGGGCGGGATCAGCAGGGCCGCGGACAGCAGCGCCAGGAAGTCGCGTCGTTGCATGTTGTCTCCATCTCTTGCTTGTCGTTATAGTGCGTCGGCGGGATCGAGCCCGCCGCGTGGGGCGTGTTTGCTACTTGCTACCTGGCGGCAGGATCAGTCCGCCATTGCCGATGCTGGCGCCGGCACGCCGGGCGTCCATGCCCGCAACGGCATGCCCATCGCCGCAGCCTGCCGCGCTTCGAACACGGCAAACGCTTCCGGCCGCGCGGCGCCGCGCAGGCCGCCCCTGACCGCGCCGGCACGCACGTCGTCAAAATACTCGGCCCAGTCATCGGGCAAGGCCTGCGCCGACGGCACGGCCAGCCACAGCCGCAACAGATGGCGCTTGCGGTCCATCTCCTCGTAGTCCTCGAAATGGGTCCGCGAGTGCACCGTCACGTAGTTGTTCAGCAATTGCATGTCGCCGGGTTCCAGTGACATCGAGAAGCAGAGTTGCGGGTCCGTCAGCAGTTCGTCGAGCAGGTCCAGCGCGTCTTGCTGCGGGCCGGTCAGGCGAGGCACGGTGTCGAAGTCCGCTTGCGCGGCGACGATATTCTTCCGGTTGGTGCGGAACGCAAAATGGTCCGGGTGGTTGCCCAGGATGGACAAGCCGTAATACGGCGGCTGGGCCGGATCCTGCGCGCCCTGATAGCTGAAGTAGAAGCGCTGGCGCAGCACCGGCTCCAGGTCCGGCCGCCTGCGCCGTACCTCGTCGCGCAATGCGATCGAGCTGACCACCTTGCTCTCCCCGCCGCTCCTGGCCGCCCGGCGGCACAGCAGGGCAACCACGTCGCTGGAGTCCGTGTGGAAGTCCAGCGCGGCATTGGTGTTGTAGCCGCGCCCGTTCCTGGTCTTGTAGGCCGCGCCGATATCGCGCACATCATTGAGGAATTCGCTGGCGCGGTTCTGCGTGCGCGCCACGCCCATGTGCAGGCCCATGCACCAGTAGGCCAGGCGCGTGTCGTCCTCGGTCCACTTGTCGACCGGAAAGCCCTTGAGCAGGCACATGCCCCACCGGCCTTGCGTGGCGGCGATGGCCCGGTCCAGCGCTGCCCGCGCCGCGGGGCTGAGTGGAAAGTCCTCCTGCGCCAGGTCGAGAAAGGCCTTGCCGGTGGCCTTGGCATGCGCCAGCGCGGTGTCGAAACTGGCCACCTCATCGGCCGACAGGCGTTGAATCCACGAGGTATCTTTTTGCGCATCCGGGGCATGCCAGGCGGCGGGGCTGAAGGCGGTCATGGCGGGTTTGGTCTCCGTTTGATGGGTATCGCTGGCGCAATCGCAGCGGTCTTGCCGATCTTGCGTTGTGCCCTGAGACCAGTCTAAGCTGCGCGAGAGCCAAGAAATAGTGATGAAAATTCGCGCCTTACATAAGGAATCTTGATGAAGCTCGAAGCGTTCTCCACCCTCCAGGCGGTGATCGAGGAGGGCTCGTTCGCCGCGGCCGCGGCGGTGATGCATCTCACCCCCAGCGCCGTGAGCATGCAGATGAAGCAGCTGGAGCAGTACGTGGGCCAGACGCTCTTCGACCGCTCCGGCCTGCAGGTGCGCCCGACCGCGGCGGCCGTTGAGGTGGTGGCAGCGATGCGCGACGGGCTGCACCATCTCAATGCCTTGCGGCGACGCACGTCGGTCGCCATCGAAGGCACCTTGCGCCTGGGGATGATCGAATCGATCCAGCCGGTGCTGTTGCCCGGCACCATGCGCTACTTGAGGGATCGTTACCCGCGCCTGGCGGTGCGGCCCATACGCGGGCGCAGCGCGGGATTGATGGATGCCGTCAAGGCTGGCCAACTCGATGCGGCGGTGGTGGCCCAGCCCGAGAAAGGCCGCCTGGCCAGCCTGCGCTGGCATCCGCTCACGCAACGGGAAATCGTGCTGGTGGCCCCACCGGGGGAGCGCCCGGATTCGGCGGAGGCGCTGCTGCGCAGGCATGACTGGATCCGCTACGACCGCGGCACGGCCACCGGCGCAATGGCTGCGCGCTATGTCCACGCCCGCATGCCCGATAAGCGCAGCACCCTGGAACTTGACACCGTGCCCGCCATCGTCGCCATGGTCAGCGCCGGGCTTGGCGTCTCGCTGGTGCAGTTGATGGATCCCGGTATCTGCCAGATCTATCCGGTGCGGATCGTGCGGCTGGGTGCCGACGCGCCTACGCTGCGGATCTCACTGGTCATCCGCAAGGCCGACCAAGACAGCCGCCTGCTGCTGGCGCTGCACGAGGCCATGACCGCAACGCTGGGCGGGCGTTCCGCCTATGCGGCAATGTAGATTGCGGGCAATGCGCCATGTCCATACATTATCGGCATGGCCGAGGCGCCGCGTGGCCCCGGACTAGCGGGCGGCGGGACTGCCGTAATACGCGCCGGTGCGGGGGTTGGATACGATATAGGTATTGCGCCTGGCCCAGGTCTGGGCAGCCATGAAGACTTCCGGTTCGCGCTGGCTCCAGTCACTCGTCATGAGTGGCGTGGCCTCCTGCTCCGTAGTCGCGTACACAACGGCCTGGTGAAGGGCGGCCCGGCCCTGGCTTCCCGGAATCGTAATCGTGCGAATCGTCACGCGCATCGTCAACGGCCTCAACGTGTTTGGACTGCAAATTATCGCTGCCTTCAAACGACACTATTGTGACAAGTAGTGTGCCCGGCTGCAGCGCCAATATGGTGCCTGCAATGAGGCGCCTGGCGAAGCCGCGGCAGTTCTGGTTTGCGGCGTCGCCGTTGATCTGGAGCGGCTATTCACGATCATACGCCGCAAGTCCTTGCCGAGCCAATGTCGACTGTTGTGGCGTTTATACAGGTCTGCGAGCGCTGCTTGCGTCACAAGCGTGTGATAGCCTCCCGCTGGTTTCCTCCACAAAGGCGGTTGCCAGGACGCCTGATCCCGTATTCCTTGCGGACCTGCTGCCAGGCTGCCATCGCTTGAATGCCGTAGTTCCACCTTGCCCAAAAAACATGATGCAACTTAGTCCGGTCCGCCAGGCTTCCGAGCCTGTCAGCAGGTTTCGCATGCGGTACGCGTTCTTCTGCCTGAAATGGGCCGTCGCCCTTGCGATTCCCCTGGGCCTGCTGCTTTCGCTGCGTCCGGGTATCGAGTCATCATGGACCGCCATTTTCCTGGTGGGCCTTTACATAGGCCTTCCGATCGGCTTTGGAATGGCGGTACTGGCGTGTATCGGCTTTACCATTGGTGGCGTATTTGCCGGGTGGCTGGAGAGCAGCGAAGATGCGCAGCGGCTTTGGCTTCGCGTCAAGTTCGTGTTGCTGACGCTGATCGCGCTGCCGGTCACGGCGTTTGCTATTTACTGCGTATGGCGCGGCTTCGCCGAGCACAGAATCCTGGCGCTGTCTCGTAGTGGCACGCTGATCTCTCCCGAGAGCCATCCGGTTTTCTTCTGGGTCAGTTTTTGCGGATGGGGGTGGCTGGCAGTCGGGATGCCTGTCCACGTCTATCGCCGGGCGAAAGCGGTCTTGGGCTAAGCCGGTCCGTCTCGGATTCGCGGGACGGAGCCCGGCATTCATGTCACGGACGCCGGGTCCCTTGGGCTATAGGCCGTTCTTGTCGAGCGATATCCCCAATTCGCCAGCCATGCGCTCAACCAGCGCCTGCAGCCGTGCCACCTTCTCGGCCAGCTCCTTCTGCTCGGCCTTCAGTGCCTCGAACTCCGAAGGCGGGACCGACTCGTCGGTGGCGCTGCGCTCTGGCATATCGTCGAGGCTGACTTCGCCGCAGAGCAGGTGCATCCAGCGATGCTCGCGCCCGCCGGGCGCGCGCGGCAGCTTCACCGCAAAGGGAGGCTCGGCGGAGGCGAGTTCTTCCAGGAATACTTCGACCGACGAGATATCGGCAAAAGCATGCAGGCGCGCGGAGTTCAGCCGCAGTTCAGCCGCCGTCTGCGGACCCCGCAGCAGCAGCGTGGTGAGCAGCGCGACCGACTGGCTTGGGATGCCCAGCACGCGCTTCATGTTTTGCTCGAAGCGCGGCACGCGGCTGCTGCTGCCTTCCATCGCCAGGCTCAGGCGTTTCAAGCCATCGATGGCGGTAAGGATCTCGGCCTCGCTGGCATTCATCACCGGGGAGCGCGCGGTTTTCTGGTTGCAGCCCGAGGCCAGTGCATTGAGCGACAGCGGGTAGGTGTCCGGCACCGTGTGCTGCTTCTCGACAAGTACGGCCAGCACGCGCCCTTCAAGCTGGGTCAGGGAACGGATGGCTGGGCGCGCGGGGGTGTCGGGAGTGTCGGGAGTGTCGGAATCGGAGGTGGTCATGGGTGGCATCGCAAGGTGAAGCTGCTTGCTCGAGCCCGATCGTGAGTCAGTCTGGAGCGCTTTGTCTGGTGGCCATATGATATCCGGTCGGAAGCCGGGTGCCGGGCGATCGGTGCGGTCAACGCTGCCTTGCCGTTTGACGCGGGATTCCTGCGCTATGGATTTCCCGCGTCCCGCAGGGCTGTGGCAATCAGCGTAACGGCTGGTGACGCCGTATCCCGCTGGGTGATGAACACCATCCGCCCGGAGGCGAAAGGCGTGCGCAGCCGTACCTTGCGCACCATCGACATCGCGCTGTAGTGCCGTACGGCGCTGTCCGGCGCAACGGCCAGGAAATCACTCGTGGCCACCATCGACAAGCTGCTGTGGAATGAGATCGATTCGATATGCGGCACGGGCGGCAGCTGGCCGTCGTCGAGAAACGGCTGCTCGAATATCTCCCGGGTGTGCGTGCCGCGCGGCGGCAGTATCCACGGGCTTTCGCGCAATGCCGACAGGCTTACCTCGCGGCGCCGGGACAGCGGATGGTCCGGGGCGCATGCGATTGCCAGGTGCTCGTCCCACAGCGGCGTGATGTCCAGGCGTTCCTGCCACTGCTCGGGATGACCGGTTTCAAGCCGCCCCACCACGCAGTCGAGGTCACCCCGGGAGAGCATGCCGAACAGTCCGCTAACGGTGTATTCCCGCACTTGCAGGCGCGGCAGGATGCTGCTGGGCGCCTCGACGCATGTCGCGCAAAAGCTGCTGCAGCCGGCAGTCAAGTTCGACCCTGCAACATTCACCCACGTGATCCGCATCGGCATCAGCCCGGCCGTGCTTGTCGTGGGCACGAATTCTCCGTACCGCACGGTGGCGGACCTGGTGGCCGCCGCGCGTCGCTCGCCCGGCTCGCTGAACTACGCATCGGGCGGCGTGGGCTCCGCCGCGCATATCTCCGGCGCGGCATTCGCGTCGGCGGCAGGCATCGACGTGGTCCATATTCCCTACAAGGGGTCGGTGGAGATCGTGCCCTCGCTGATCAAGGGCGATACGCAGTTCGGCTTCCCTGTGGCAGCCACCGCGGTGCCGCAGATCGCCAACGGCAAGGTGCGGGCGCTCGCGGTGACCTCGGCGCACCGGATTCCCACGCTGCCCCAGGTACCGACGCTGAATGAAGCGCTCGGCCGCACCAATCTGACGCTCGACGCCTGGAGCGGCATCTGGGCTCCCGCGAACCTGCCGAAGCCGCTGGTGGCGCGCCTGCACGGCGCCATGCTCAAGGCGCTGGCGGATCCGGAGTTGCGCCGCTTCTACGCCGAGACGGGCGCTCTGGTCGACCCGAGCCCGACGCCGGAAGCCTTCTCCCGCCTGATCGCCGAAGAAACCGCCAGGATGCGGCAGGTGATCGACAAGAACCACATCACCATTGAATGAGCTTGCCATGCCTAACACCGCTACCCATGCGTTCAGCCCGCTCGCCGGTATCCGCGTGCTCGATTTCTCGCACGTCATCGCCGGTCCTTTTGCCACCTTCCTGCTTGCCCAGCTGGGTGCCAATGTCACCAAGGTCGAAAACGCCAATGGCGGCGACGTCATGCGCCGCGCCGGCCGGGGCCGCGAGGGATTTGTCGCGCTCAACGCGGGAAAATCCACGCTTGCCATCGACCTGTCCGGCGAGGAAGGCCGGCAACAGGCGCTGAAGCTGGCAGCCTCCTGCCATGTCTTCGTCGACAACCTGCGGCCCGGCGTGCTCGAGCGCTTCGGCCTGGGCTTCGAGGCGGTGCGCGCACGCAACCCGCGCGTGGTCTACTGCAGCATCTCCGGCTTCGGGCGCGGCGCGCCGGACTGGAAGGACCGGCCCGCCTACGACCATGTGGTGCAGGCCGCTACCGGCATGGCGTTCATGGCCGGCAACGAAGGCGATCCGCCGATCAAGACCGGCTTCCCGGTGATCGATTCCGCCACGGGGTTGCTCGCCGCCTTTGCCATTCTCGCCGGCGTGCGCGAGAGCGAGCGCACCGGGCGCGGCATGCTGCTGGATATCTCCATGGCCAGCGCCGGCATGCAACTGATGTATCCCATGACCTGCGACGCGCTCACGCGCGGCGCCACGCCTGCCAGGCAGGGGAACCAGGGCTACTCGGGCAGCCCCTCGGCCGATTTCTTCCGCACGCGGGACGGTTGGCTGGCCATCGGCGCGAATACGCCAAGGCAACTGCTGGCATTGCTGGAGGCGCTCGGGCTTGGCTATCTCGCCAGAGACCCCGCCTTGTTCAACCCGCAGCTGGAGAGCAGCGATCTGCCTGCCTTTGTGCGATCGCTGGATCCAGCGGCGCTCAAGGATGCGCTGGCTGCCGTGCTGGCCGATGGCAATGCCGCGGAGCTTGAAGTGCGGCTCAACGCTTGCGGAATCCCGGCCGCGCGCTTGCGCAATATCGCCGAGTTCGCCGCCGAGTCCATGGCCAACGGCAGCCTGGAAGCCGTCGAACTGCGCGACGGCGAAGCTGCGGTGCTGTCACCGGGGCTAGGTTTCCGGGTGCGTTCCGGCGCCTGATCCATCTCGCCTTGCCGCGAGCGGAGCTGATGAGCGCGCAACCGGCGGGCGAGCATGGCGCGAGCCCGTTCCGCTACGACAACGGCAACTCCCAGGTGCTCGGGTGGGTCATGCAGCGCGCCATCGGCCGAGTCAGTCGCGCGCCTCCATCTTCCGGTTAAACCAGAGCGCCAGCAATGTACACACCGCTCCGGAAAGCAGATAGCCGCTGACAGCAACCAGCCCGAACTCCACCGACAACCCCAGCGCGACCAGCGGCGCAAATGCCGCCCCGAACAGCCACGCGAAATCGGAAGTCAGCGCCGCGCCGGTATAGCGGAACCTGGCGTCGAAGTTCGCCGTGACGGCGCCCGCGGCCTGCCCATAAGACAAGCCCAGCAAGCCGAAGCCGATCAGGATGAACATGTCTTGCCGGGCCGGGCCGCCGTCCATCAGGTAGGGCGCGAACAAGCTGAATATGGCGATCAGCACCGCCATCAGCGCCAGCGTCGTGCGTCTGCCGATGCGGTCCGCGATCAGTCCGGATGCGATGGTGGCCGCCATGGCGATCCCCGCGCCCGCGATCTGGACGATGAGCACGGAGCTGATGTCCTGCGTCTCGTGCAGCGCGACCCACGACAGCGGAAACACGGTGACCAGATGGAACAGCGCATAGCTCGCCAGCGCGGCGAACGCACCGATGAAGAGGTTGTAGCCCTGCGCGCGAAGCAATGCGACCGGGTTGATCGGCTCCAGTTCTCCCTCGTCCAGCAACTCGGTGTACTCACGGGTCACCACCAGCCTCAGGCGCGCGAACAGGGCAACCACGTTGATCGCGAACGCTACGTAGAACGGATAGCGCCAGCCCCAGTCCAGGAACTCATCGAACTCCAGGGTAACGCGCAGGAAGAGGAACAACGAACCGGCGATCAGGAAGCCGATTGGCGCGCCCAACTGTCCCAGCATCGAGTACCAGCCCCGGCGGTGTGGCGGGGCATTCAACGCCAGCAGCGAAGGCAACCCGTCCCACGAGCCGCCCAGTGCGATGCCCTGCAGGATGCGAAGGAGGGCCAGCAATACGATGGACGTACGCCCGAGCGTGTCGAAGCCAGGCAGGAACGCCATGCCCGCGGTAGCCGTGCCCAGTACGAACAGCGCCGCCGTCAGCTTGATGCTGCGCCCCCAGCGGTGCTGGATGGCCATGAACAGCGCCGTCCCGAAGGGCCGGGCGATGAACGCGAAAGAGAAGATGGTGAAGGAGAGCAGCAGTCCGTCCAGCTGTCTGACGAAGGGGAAGAAGACGGAGGGAAAGACCAGCACCGAGGCGATGCCGTACACGAAGAAGTCGAAATACTCGGAAGCGCGTCCGATGACGACGCCGGCGGCGATCTCTCCCGGAGCGACCTCCCGGTGCATGGCTTCGCGCTCTGTCAGGGCCGGGGATGGTGACGGGTCGTGCTGGTGCGTAACGCTTGACATCATCAGGCCCTCTCGTGGTTCGGGGTGGCGTTTTGTGTCACTCCTTTAAGAATGGCACTTCTTTGACTACAGTGCCATAGGAAATGTTGAGTTTCCGCGGCCAGACCATCGGCGTAGTTTCAACGATCACTTCCACGGCTATGCAATTTCGCATTCGGAGAGTGCCATCCCGCTACGCAAGGCGAGGGTGGCTGTTGCTTCCTGCCATCCTGCTGTTGGCGGGCTGCAACGCGGTATTGCTGGCCCCGGCCGGCGACCTTGCGGTCAGGCAGCGTGATCTAATCATCATTTCAACCGGCTTGATGCTGCTGATCATCCTGCCGGTGATCGCGCTGACGCTGCTGTTCGCGTGGCGCTACCGCGCCGCCAACCGGGAGGCGGTCTACGAGCCGGACTGGGACCATTCCACCTTGCTGGAACTGGTGATCTGGGCCGCGCCGCTGCTCATCATCATCGCCCTGGGCGCGCTGACCTGGGTCAGCACCCACAAGCTGGACCCCTACCAGCCGCTGAGCCGCATCGACGCACAGCGCGATGTGCCCATGGGTGTGGCGCCAATGACGGTCGAGGTGGTCGCGCTGGACTGGAAGTGGCTTTTCTTTTACCCCGAGCTGGGCATCGCCACGGTCAACGAACTGGCGGCGCCGGTGGACCAGCCGATCCGTTTCAAGATCACGGCCTCCACGGTGATGAATTCCTTCTTCATCCCCTCGCTGGCGGGACAGGTCTATGCCATGCCGGGCATGGAGACCCAGCTCCACGCCGTCATCAATCGGACCGGGGTTTACGAGGGCTTCTCCGCCAACTACAGCGGCGCGGGCTTCTCCGGCATGTACTTCAAGTTCCATGGCATGAGCACCGAGGAGTTCGAGCGCTGGGTCCGGCAGGCCAAGGCCGGAGGTGGCGTATTGACGCGCGACGCCTACCTGCAGCTGGAAAAGCCCAGCGAGCTGGAGCCGGTACGCCGATACGCCAGCGTGGCGCCAGGCTTGTACGATGCGATCCTGAACCGCTGCGTGGAAGCCAATCGCCCCTGCATCAAGGACATGATGGCCATGAGCGCGAGCCGCGGGCAGGGCAAGCCGCGGTCCTTCGATGTGGCCGCGCTCGAGGGCGGGGCCGGAACACGAACCGGCCCCATCTGCACCGCGGGCGACCCCGCCGGCATCGGCAATGGTCCCGCCGCAGCATCCGCGAGGGTGTCGCAGCGATGACCCGCCGCTCCCCGATTCCCGCAACAACGCCCCTGCGGCCCTGGTGACCACCATGCCCGAGCACCTTGACCTTGCGAAGCTGATATTTGGCCGCCTGACCTGGGAAGCGATTCCCTTCCACGAGCCCATCCTGCTGGTGACCTTCCTGGTGGTCGCGGCCGGCGGCCTGGCGCTGGTCGGCGCGCTGACGTACTTCCGGGTGTGGGGGTACCTGTGGCACGAGTGGTTCACCAGCATCGACCACAAGAAGATCGGCGTCATGTATGTCGTGCTTGGCATCGTCATGCTGCTGCGGGGCTTTGCCGACGCGATCATGATGCGCCTGCAGCAGTCGGTCTCCTTTGGCGATTCGCTGGGCTACCTGCCGCCGCACCACTATGACCAGATTTTCACCGCCCACGGCGTGATCATGATCTTCTTCGTGGCCATGCCGCTGGTCACCGGGCTTATGAACTTCGTGGTGCCGTTGCAGATCGGCGCGCGCGACGTGGCCTTCCCCTTCCTCAATAACTTCAGTTTCTGGATGACCGTCGGCGGTGCCGTGCTGGTGATGATGTCGCTGTTCGTGGGCGAGTTCGCGCGCACTGGCTGGCTGGCCTATCCGCCGCTGTCCGGCATCCTGCAGAGTCCGGATGTGGGCGTGGATTACTACATATGGGGCTTGCAGGTCGCGGGGCTGGGGACGCTGCTCTCGGGCATCAACCTGCTCGTGACCATCGTGAAGATGCGCGCGCCGGGCATGACCATGATGAAGATGCCGGTCTTTACGTGGACGGCGCTGTGTACCAACGTGCTGATCATCGCCGCCTTTCCGGTGCTGACCGCCGTGCTGGCCCTGCTGGCGCTGGACCGCTACGCGGGCTTCAATTTCTTCACCAACGATCTCGGCGGCAACGCCATGATGTACATCAACCTGATCTGGATCTGGGGCCACCCGGAGGTGTACATCCTGATCCTGCCCGCCTTCGGCATCTTCTCGGAAGTGGTGTCGACCTTCTGCGGCAAGCGCCTCTTCGGCTATGCGTCGATGGTGTACGCCACGGTGGTGATCACGGTGCTGTCCTATCTCGTCTGGCTGCATCACTTCTTCACCATGGGATCGGGCGCCAGCGTCAATTCCTTTTTCGGCATCACCACGATGATCATCTCGATCCCGACCGGGGCGAAGATGTTCAACTGGCTGTTCACCATGTACCACGGGCGCATCCGCTTCGAGGTGCCGATGCTCTGGACCATCGGCTTCATGGTGACCTTTGTCATAGGGGGCATGACCGGCGTGCTGCTGGCCGTGCCGCCCGCCGATTTCTCGCTGCACAACAGCCTCTTCCTGATCGCGCACTTCCATAACGTGATCATCGGCGGCGTGCTGTTCGGGATGATGGCCGGCATTACCTACTGGTTCCCCAAGGCCTTCGGCTACCGGCTCGATCCCTTCTGGGGCAAGTGCTCGTTCTGGTTCTGGCTGGTTGGCTTCTACGTTGCCTTCATGCCGCTCTATGTGCTCGGCCTGATGGGCATCACGCGCCGCATGAGCCATTTCGAGGATGCGTCCCTGCAGATCTGGTTCCAGCTCGCGGCCTTCGGCGCCCTGCTGATCGCGCTCGGCATCGGCAGCTTCCTGATCCAGCTGGTGGTCAGCTTCCGCCGGCGCGAGTCGCTGCGCGACACCACCGGAGACCCGTGGGACGGCCGCACGCTGGAGTGGTCCACCTCTTCGCCGCCGCCCGCCTATAACTTCGCCTTTACGCCGGTCATCCACGACAACGACGCATGGTGGCAGATGAAGTCCCTGCAATACCAGCGCCCGCAGCAGGGTTTCATACCGATCCACATGCCGAAGAACACCGCTGCCGGGATCATAATCGCGGGCCTCAGCACGTTGTTCGGCTTTGCCATGATCTGGCATATGTGGCTGATCGCCGTGGTCTTGTTCGTTGCCACCCTGGCAGTGGCAATCGGCCATACCTTCAACTACAAGCGCGACTACTACATCCCGGCCGACGTTGTCGTCCGCACCGAGGCAGAGCGCTCGCGCCTGCTTGCCAGCCATGGTTGAAACCTCTCTCCCCTACGGCAGCGGCGACACCAGCCTGCCTGAGCGGACGCGCGCGGAAGCGCTCCGTTTTCATGAACTGAGCGAGGTGCATCCGCAGAACGGCACGTTGCTCGGCTTCTGGCTGTACCTGATGAGCGACTGCCTCATCTTTGCCTGCCTGTTCGCCGTGTATGGCGTGCTGGGCCGCCGCTATGCCGGCGGTCCCACGGGCGCCGAGCTGTTCGAGCTGCCGCTGGTCGCCCTCAACACCACCATGCTGCTGCTGTCGTCGATCACCTACGGCTTCGCCGTGCTGGAGATGCAGAAGGACAAGGCGCGCACGACGCTGATCTGGCTCGGCATTACCGGCCTGCTGGGCGCCACCTTCATCGGCATCGAGCTCTACGAGTTCGCGCACCTGGTCCACGAGGGAGCGGGGCCGCAGCGCAGCGCTTTCCTGTCCTCGTTCTTCACGCTGGTGGGCACGCACGGCACGCACGTGACCGTGGGCATCGTCTGGCTGATCACGCTGATGGCGCAGGTCGGGCAGCATGGGCTGATTCCGGAAAACAAGCGCCGGCTGATGTGCCTGTCCATGTTCTGGCACTTCCTGGACGTGGTCTGGATCGGCGTATTCACCTTCGTCTACCTGATGGGAGTGCTGCCATGAGCGCGCATGACAATGCCCTCGATGCCCATGGACATGACCACCATGGCCACGACGACCACGCCCCCAGCACCTTCAGGGGCTACATGACGGGCTTCGTGCTCGCGGTGATCCTGACGGCCATCCCCTTCTGGCTGGTGATGGCAAAGGTGTTCGACAAGTCCAGCACCACGGCGCTGCTCGTGCTGGCCTGCGCCTCGGTGCAGATCGTCGTGCACATGATATATTTCCTGCATATGAATGCCAGGTCGGAAGGCGGTTGGACCATGCTGGCGCTGATTTTCACCATCGTGCTGGTGGTCATCGCGCTGACTGGCTCGCTATGGGTGATGTTCCACCTCGACCAGAACATGATGCCGATGCACGATATGAAGAACCTGCCTTGACTCTCCCGCAACAAGATTTAGCCCGCCCGACCCCAACTCGCAGACGAACCGCCGGTGCACTGATCGTGCTGGCCCTGATTGCCGCTATCGCGGTTGCCGGGCTGGCTGCGCTTGGCACCTGGCAAGTCCAGCGGCGCGCCTGGAAGCTCGACCTCATCGAACGCGTGAACCAGCGGGTGCATGCCCCCGCCACAGCGGCGCCGGGCCCCGGTCAGTGGCCGCGCCTGAACAAGACGGACGACGAATACCGGCGCGTGCAAGTGACCGGCACGTTCCTGCATGACCGCGAGACCCTGGTCCAGGCCGTGACGGAACTGGGTGGCGGCTTCTGGGTGCTGACGCCGCTGCGCGCGGCGGACGGCAGCGTGGTGCTGGTCAACCGGGGCTTTGTGCCGCCGGAGCAGCGCGATCGCGCCACACGCAGCGGGAGCGACCCGGCCGGAGAGACCACGGTGACCGGCCTGTTGCGCTTCAGCGAGCCCGGCAACGGATTCCTGCGCCACAACGACCCGGCGGCCGGCCTCTGGTACGGGCGCGATGTGCCCGCCATTGCCGCCGCCCGCGGGCTCTCGAATGTGGCGCCGTATTTCATCGACGCGGATGCGGCCGCGCCGGGCGGCGAAGGCAGCAAGCGCGTCTGGCCGGAAGGCGGCCTGACGGTGGTCACCTTCAACAACAACCATCTCGGCTATGCCATTACCTGGTACGTACTGGCGCTGATGGCGGCTGGCGCCGCGTGCTATGTTGGCCGCGAGGAATACCGGCGGCTGCGCGGCGGCGCCTAGCCGACCGAGGCTTCGAATACCCGCCGGTAGTTGCCGCCGAGAATCCCGTTCATTTCGTCTTGCGTGAAGCCCGCCGCCAGCAGCGCATCGGCCAGCGAAGGCAATTGCTCGTAACTCCTGAACACCGGTGGGGAAATAAAGCCGAGCATGTCCGTGCCCAGGCCGACATGTTCGACGCCAACCACGTCGGCCATCCGCTTGATGCCCTCGGCCATTGCGCGCAGGTCGCGGAAGGTGCCCGAACTGGGCCAGACGCCGATCACGCCGCCGGTGCCGGCGATCACGCGGGCGTGGTCGGGCGTGATCAGCCGGCTGCGCGTGCCCGGACGCGTCGCCAGCGCGGAGTGCGAGATCACCAGCGGCCTGGTGGACGTCGCCGCGGCGCGCTTCACCAGCGCATAGGTGCCGTGCGCGACGTCGACGACGATGCCCCGCGCATTGCAGCGCCGCACCACCTCCGCGCCAAAATCCGTCAGGCCGCCGTGCACCGGCGTCTCGGTCTGGATATCGCCGAGTTCGTTGACGCGGTAGTGCGTCAGCTGCAGGTGGCGCAACTGGTGCATCGCGTACGCTTCGTCGACGCGCTCCAGTCTGCCTTCAAGAAAATCGGCGCCTTCGGAAGCGATGATCGCGCACGGCCCGGCGCGGCCACGGGCGGCCAGGGACGCCGCGTCTATCACCACATGCATCTGCTCACGCTCGATCAGCCGGTGCGCGCGCGCGAATTCGGCCACGCCGAGCGCGTAAAGCTCGCCCTCCTCCGGCGCTCGCCACGCTTCGAAGCGCGAGCGGTCCGCGGACACGCGCGTGACGGTGGTGTCGGTCACGATCGCCAGGCAGATCACGTTCATGCCGCCGGCGCGCATCGGCGCGGCGAGAGGCTGGAAGGGACGGTCCGCGCCGATGGCGGGATCGCGCGAGACGGTCACGCGGCCGCCGTGGCTGTGCATGTCGATCGTCAGCGCGTTGGCGGGCGGCGCCCATCTGGCGGCAGCGTCAGCCGCTTGTGGGGCGGATGCCGCGGATGACTCGCGCGCTTCGGTGTAGCCGGCGAAGCGTCCCGGCGCGCAGGCGGCAAGCCCGAGCGCCGCGCCGGACGCCAGGAACACGCGCCGGCTGATCGGCGCCACCCCTGCTTGCGGCGCGGGCGCAAGCGCCGAGGCTTCCACCAACTGATAGCGCCAGCCCGCCGGATCGTCGCGCAGCCGCAGCAAACGCCCTCGCAGGCAAACAGCGCGCTCTTGCCGCGCGAGCGGCGCCGCGAGGTACACCTCGATGCAGGCCAGCGGATCGCGTGGCACGCACCCGCCGCAGCATGGCGCCTCGGCGGTGAGCAAGGCATAGTCGGCAGTCTTTTCCGCGGGATCCAGCGGCATCATCCAGCCTGTCACCTCGACCAGGGTGTCATGCAGCGCGTCGGCCGCGCCGGTACGGATTGTCGTCCAGTCAATCTGCGCAATCTGCTCGATCTGCATTGCCGCTCCACGCGTTGGGCATTCGGACCTGAGCGTTGGCCGGTCAGGCATGGCTTGCTTGCGATCCACATGATATCGCGGCGAAATGCGCGGGTGGCTCCCGGTACCGGGCTTGTAGGACGGCGCCCAATTGCCGGACGGGCGCGCACTGCCTACCCTTCCTGTAACGCACGCAGCCGGAGAAACAGATGTTTCGCGATTTCGTAGTATTCCCCGCAGGCGGGGGCTGGGCATTGAAGGTCGATGGCGCCGCCACGGCCATTCTTCAGTACGAAACACGCGAGGAGGCGGCGAGCATCGGCGCCGTGATGGCTGCCAGGCGAGGCGTATCGCTCGTGATCCGCGGGCACGAGGAAAACCCGCCTTGCGTGGCGGCGGCCGATCCCATCGCGTCGTGACCTGTTGCCCGGTTCTGCCTGGCTGCGCCGTGCCCTACTGAGTCAAACCGTTCATGAAGACTTATCACTGCGGCAATTGCTCCAACCATGTCTTCTTCGAGAATGTCATCTGTGAACGCTGCAATGCCCTCCTTGGCTACGTCTGCGAGGACGCGCAGATCAGGGCCTTCGAACCCGCCGAAGGCAACGTGTGGCGGAGCCTGCATGCCGGCGCGGACGACCGGCTCTACAAGCAGTGCGAAAACTATGCGGTGCACGGTGTGTGCAACTGGATGATCCCCGCTGGTTCGGAGGATGCGCTTTGCCAGGCCTGCAAGCTGACCCGCACCACGCCAAATCTCGCGATGCCAAACAACCGCCTGTACTGGGCGCGCCTGGAGACCGCGAAACGCCGCGTGCTCTATACCCTTGTGGCATTGGGATTGCCCGTCGTGTCCCGGGAGGAAGATCCCGAAAATGGCTTGCAGATCGATTTCCTCGAAGATGCCGGTGGCAAACGCGTGATGACGGGGCACGACAAGGGCATCATCACCATGAACATCGCGGAAGCCGACGATGCCCATCGTGAAATGACCCGCTCCCGGATGGGTGAGCCCTACCGTACCTTGCTCGGCCACTTCCGTCACGAGATTGGCCACTACTATTTCGACCGCCTGATTGCCGGCACGCGCTGGCTGGAAGCGTTCCGGGAGCGGTTCGGCGATGAGCGGGCCGACTATGGGGCGGCGCTGCAGGCGCATTACGGCCTGGGTGTCCTGCAAGGATGGGAGCAGACCTACGTCAGCGCCTACGCGGCCGTGCACCCGTGGGAGGACTGGGCCGAAACCTGGGCGCATTACCTGCACATTGTCGATACCGTGGACACCGCCGCGGCGTGCGGGCTTGCACTCAAGCCAAGCAGCGCCGGGGAGCCGACCCTGACGGACCAGACGCCGGTCGAGGATGCGAGCTTCGACAGCCTCATGAACCGGTGGTTTCCGCTCACCTATGTGCTCAACAGCCTGAACCGGAGCCTGGGGCTGCCGGATGGCTACCCGTTTGCGCTGTCGCCGCTTGTCGTGGACAAGCTTCGCTTCGTGCATGACGTGGTGTCGGCGGGGCCACAAGCGCCTTTGCCTGCACCGTAGACCCGTTTCCGCACCATTCCCGTCATTCCGGCATTCGCATAGCAAGTACAATGCTGGGCTTCGTCCCGGAATGTCCGGGTCCGCCCCGCTATACCTGATCCCATGTCCAATCTCATCGTGCACGGCGGCAAGCCGCTCCGCGGCCGTATTACTCCCTCGGCCAACAAGAATGCAGTGCTGCCCGTGCTCTGCGCCACGCTGCTCACCGATGAGCCTTTGCGCTTGCATGGCGTGCCCGATATCACCGACGTGCGCAAGATCCTCGATATCTTCCGCGCTTTGGGCAGCAAGGTGCATATGGACCACGCCACCGGCACGCTGGAACTGCACCATTGCGAAACCGTCTTCGATGCTGCCCGCCATCGGCTGCCCGAGGAAATGCGCTCTTCGATCATGCTGGTGCCCCCGTTGCTGGCGCGCTTCGGCGTTGCCCGGCTGGAGGACAACGTCAAGGGCTGTACGCTTGGCGTGCGCGAGATCGATCCGCACGTCGACGTCTTCCGCCGCTTCGGCGGCGAGGTGGAGCGTGTCGACGGCTCGCTGCTCGTGCGCAGTGCCGGCCTGCTGACACCCACCGACCACTGGCTGGATTACGCATCGGTCACCACGACGGAGAACTTCGTGCTGTGCGCCGCCGCCGCGGGCGGCACGTCCACGCTGACCAATGCGGCATCGGAGCCGCATGTGCAGGAGTTCTGCCGCTTCATGGCGATGATCGGCGCGCGCATCGAAGGCATTGGCACCTCGCGCCTGACGGTGCACGGCGGCAACGCCCTGCGTGGCGGGGAGTTCACCTTCGACGAGGATTTCCACGAGATCACGACCTTCCTGGCGCTGGGCGCCATCACCGGCGGCGATGTTGTCGTGCGCAACAGCGCGCCCGGCAATTTCCCGCTGATCGACCGGACCTTTGCCAAGTTCGGCGTGCAGATCACGCACGAGGACGGCTGGTCGCGCGCCACCTGCGCCGGCCCGCTGAAAGTGCAGACGCCCTTCACCAGCAACGTGCTCACCAAGGTCGAGGCCGCGCCCTGGCCGTATTTCCCGGTGGACCTGCTGCCGATCTTTATCGCGCTGGGCGTGCGCGCGCAGGGCAACGCCATGTTCTGGAACAAGGTGTACGACGGCGCGCTGGGCTGGACCGGCGAGCTGTCGAAGTTCGGCGCGCATGTGTTCTCGTCCGACCCGCACCGGCTCATCACCTTTGGCGGCAATCCGCTGACGCCGGCGGTGGTGGAAAGCCCGTACATCATCCGGGTGGCGATCGCGCTGTTCATGGTGGCCGCCAGCATCGACGGCCGGTCCGAGATCCGCAACGCGGCGCCGATCCGCCGGGCCCATCCCCGCTTTGTCGAGAACCTGCGCAGCCTGGGCGTGCAGGTGGAGTGGACGAGCGAAGATTGAGGGCAGGGCTGCGCGGGCCGGGCAACGCGGGTCTTGCGCAAGCGCGGCCCGCCACGTTCAGCGCGACGCCGCGGCGACTGCCCCGGCGATGTCCACCTCGCCGGGAAAGCTCGGCCTGGTCCGCTTCGCGACCGCCTTGCCGCCGGGATTCTCAGGTTGCAGGTTTACCGGGCAACAGGCGGTCGAACTCGCGCTTTACCACGGCATAGCACTCGCAGGCATGCTTTTCGAGCGCTGGCCGGTCGAGCACCGCAATATGGCCATGGCTGTATCGAATCAGGCCGGCGTTCTGCAGTTTCAAGGCCGCCTCGGTGACGCCCGAGCGCCGCACGCCCAGCATGTTCGAAATCAGTTCCTGCGTCATCGTCAGTTCGTTGGACGGCAGCCGGTCGATGCTTAGCAGCAGCCAGCGGCAGAGTTGCTGCTCGATGGAGTGATGGCGGTTGCAAACGGCGGTCTGGGCCATCTGGGTGATCAAGGCCTGGGTATATCGCAGCAGCAAATGCTGTATGGGACCGCCGCGGGTGAACTCCTGTTTCAGGATCTTTGCATTTAGCCGGTATCCGTGGCCGCCGCTTTGYACGATGGCCCGGCTCGGCGTCGTCTCGCCGCCCATGAACAGGGCAATGCCGACGATTCCCTCATTGCCGACGATGGCAATCTCGGCGGACGCGCCGTCCYCCATCACGTAGAGCAGCGAGACGATCGACGTGGTCGGGAAGTACACATTCGCCATCTGGTCGCCCGACTCGTACACGACATGGCCCAGCGGGAGATCGGTCAGAACCAGATGGGGCGCGAGGCGCAGCCACTCCGCTTCCGGCAGCACGGCCAGAAGGTGGTTGGCCTTGGGATCCTGGACGGAAGTCACGCTTCGCCTCCCAATACTGTTTGGGTTGACTGCCGGTCACATTGGCGTTGTCTGCCCGCGCGCGGAACTGCGGGGACGACAACAGACGGCCTCTATAAATATAGGGCAGCAATATCGGAAGCAGAAGGCGCTGCACGGCCAGGAGTGCGCGTGGAGCCGCGTGGAAACCTTGCCGGGGGACGGCAGGGGGGAGGGGGGGGATGACGCTGCCCGAGGCTTACCCTTGGCTTGCAGCCTGGCATGCGGGATACATGCCAGGCCGCCTGTGCATCAGCCGGTTAGCGGATCTGCAAAGGAAAGAACAGGCTGATGCCGGGTGCCGGCTGAGGTACATAAGCCACGGGTGGCGGCGCATAGACGTAGCCATAGCGCTGGTCGTCATAGTAGTTGCCGCGATAGTGATTGTGATCGTAGCGCTGGTTGCCATGCCACGCGCCGTTATGTCCCTGATGGGCTGAAGGATGCGGGTTGCCATGGTTCTGCTGGCTGGGATGGTGGTCGCGGTCTTCGCCGAAGGCCGGTGCCGTCGACACGGCGCCGATGGCCATTGCCAGGCCGAATGCCGCGACGGTCCGCGCGCTCGCAGAGCGCATCCACCTTGACCGCGCTGTTGAGGTGTTCATCATGATCTCCTGTGTTCGGGTGGAAGCCCGGACCGCACCGCGTTGCTTGCGCCCGCGGCTGCCATCCGGTTCCGGGATTCAGTTCCTCCTCGAAGCATGTTGCTCCCTGGTCCGGAAGATCAGGTCGGCATTCTTCTTCTGTACGTCCGACATGCTGTCGTACAGGTCCCGGAACACGGGCGTGAGCTTCCTGATGCCATCGGCATGGGCGTCGGCAATCTCGCCATAAGACTTGAGGTCGCCAAGGGCGGTCATGCCTTTGACGTCGTCAGCCCGCTCCTGACGCAGCGAATCCATCCTGCTCGCGTTGTCGCGCATGACCTGCGCGACCTTCAGCCAGAGCTGTTCCTGGGAGCGGGTGATCTGGAGCTTCGCATGCAGGTCGCTGATGTGCATATCGATGCGCTCTTGCTTCGCAATCTTTAAAACGTGCGAGGTACCCTGGGCATCCGTGGCCGTGATGGCGCCGGCGGGACCGGCCAGCGCCAGCGCCGAAAGAAACGCGATGGACGGCAGGACGAACGCCGTCCCTGGCTGGAAATAGCGGGCGGTGAGTTTCATGATCGGTCTCCTTGGACATTCCATGATCCCGCCGGCGGCTCGCCAGTGCTGGCGGCGCGATCGCATGCCTACTTGTGCGCCAGTTCCTGGTGCGCGTCTGTCCGGCACCGGACAAGGATGAGGGGGGAGCCCTGCGCCGGTACGGGGCAGGCGACGGCGTTCGCCAACTGTCCGGCATCGTACCGACACTGCCGCAAATTGGTGTCAGCCTGACTGTCCTGGAAAGATGTCTCGTCGTTCGCGCGATGACGCGCCAGGCGTAGCGCTGGCCGGCCATTCGCCGTCTTCAAGGAGCAAGATCATGAACTCAGATCAAGTGAAGGGTCGCATCGAACAGGCAAAGGGGAAGATGAAGGCAATATTTGGCAAAGGAACGGGTAACAAGAAGACCGAGCTGGCCGGCAAGATAGAACAGATAGTCGGCTCCACGCAGGCTTTGTATGGTGACGCGAAGGAGGAATCCAGGAAGCAGCCGTAGGCGCCCCGTCCTGGCAGAGGAGAGCTGCCGGACCGCCCCCCGGAGTTACCAGCTGAAGCGGTAGCTCCGGGAGCGGTGGAGTTCCCAATCGCCGTTTCCCTTCAGCTCCAGCACCTGTTGGTGGTACTTGAGGAGCGTGGGCCGGTGGCTGACGCTGACCAGTGTCGTCGGGGCGGTGGATAACTGGAAATAAAGACGTTCTTCATTGCCAATGTCCAGGGCGCTGGTGGCCTCATCCAGCATCGCATAGCGTGGTTTCGCAAGCAGCACGCGGGCAAAGGTAAGACGCTGTTGTTCCCCCACGGAGAGAACCTTCCCCCAGTCCAGAACCGCATCCAGCCCGCCAAATCGTTCCACGAAGTCCGGCAGGTTTACCGCGTCAAGCAGTTGCAGGAGTTCCTCGTCGGATATCTTCCGGTCATCGAGATTGGGGTACAGCAGTTGGCTGCGCAGGCTTCCCAGCACCATGTAGGGATGCTGCGGCAGGAACAGCATCTGCTCAAGTTCCGGCCTTGCGATGCGTCCGGTGCCGCAGTTCCACAGCCCCGCTATCGCACGCATCAGCGAACTCTTGCCGCCTCCGCTCGCACCCACGATCAGCAATCCCTGTCCGGGGTTGATCGATACGGTGAGATCCCTGACGAGGGTCCGCTCGTAATTTGGCGTTTGCAAGGTGACATGCTCGAGCGCCAGGCGCGAGTCGCGCGTGGCTTCGATCCGGTCCCCGGCTTGCCTGGGCGTCGCCGGTGCTTCCTTCAGCGAACCTGAGAAAGTGCTCAGCCGGTCGAGTCCGGCGGCAAATCGGCTCAGGCTTTCAAAGTTATCGACGATGACGGTGAGCGCGGCCAGTATCGCGGCAAAGGCGCCGGCTGCCTGGATGGCCCGGCCGACTTCGAGCTCGCCCGAGAGCACGCGCGAAGCCACGATGGCACTCGGCAGCATGATGGTCAGGAATGCATAGGCATACTGAAACAGATTGAGGTTCAGTTGCCATCGGATGAGCTTGCTGAAATTCGCGAAGACGTGATCGAAACGGTCCCGCACGTGAAGGGACTCAAGTGCCTCGCCGCGATGAAAGGTAATCGATTCGGCGTTCTCGCGTACCCGGATCAGGCTGAAGCGGAAATCCGCTTCCCGTTTCAACTGGTAGAAGTTCAACCCGATCAGGATTCTCCCGAACAGGAAGATGGAGACCAGCGTGCCCGCGATTGCATAGAGGACAAGAAACAGGACCAGTTCCTTGGAAATCGACCAGAGCACGCCGCTAAACGCAAAAAGCTGTAACAGTGCCCCCAGTCCAAGCAATAGAAAATACAGGGATTGGTTTGTGAACGTGTTGATATCTTCCGAGATTCTCTGGTCGGGGTTGTCTATCTCGGTATTGGCGTTCAGTTTGTAGAAAGCGTGATTCCTGAAATATTTATCCAGGTAGTGGCTGGTCAGCCAGCGCCGCCAGTGGATGCCAAGTGTATTTCTGACGTAGTAGTAGAGAGCGTAGACCGGCACGGCTGCGATCATGACATAGACGCACAAGAGGATGGAGTGCCAGAATCTGCCGGCATCCTTCGCCGCCAGCGCCGACGTGAACTCGCCGGATTGCTCGTTGAACAGCACATTGACGCCGGTCTGGCCAAGAAGCAGCAGGACCAACAGGAAAAGGAACAGCCTGGCCTTCCATCTTTCCCGCGAGAACCAGTAAGGTTTCGCGATTTCCCAGAATCGCGTCCACAAGTTACCGCCAGCGTTTCCCATGATCCTTCTCTTGCCCGAACCGGAGCCATGATTGCGTCGCCAGCCCGGCCAGAGTGCTTCTCTTGGCAGCGCCGGAACGCGTCACGCCCTTCGAATGCCTGCCTCACGCCCCCCTGAGCCTTCCGGGGTCGTTGATCCGTCACATGTGGTCTTTGCCGGCGAGATGCATGCAATGGGTTGGAAGGCCGTGTATTGAAATATAGGTGAGCCAACCGGCGATGGCGGATTTTTGGCAGGAATCCAGGGCGATATGATTTTGCAAATTGGTACGCTTGCGGACAGTAATTATTTCAAAAACAAGCTATAAATACACGTAGGGGCGCACATGCCGCAACATACCAGAATCGGCGCCGGGATTTTATGGAAGATGTCCGGCATGGGGCCCCACCAGTTTCAGATTCGGATTTGCTGGTTGGCGATTTTTTATAAAAATTGAAAGAAATAAAATCGATCCCTATCCGGATATTTTCATATTGAATGTGGGATAAAGAACCAGATTCTGGTTGGGGGTAAGGGTCATGTGGTTATACACAATTGTCCCCATCATCGACGGCTCGTAAGCCTCGCAGTGTCTTCGCCGCGACATGAACTTCTTTCAGCCCCAGCCAAATCGTCTTCACGCCAGGCTCGCCATCACTCTTGCGGCCGAGGAATCC
>NZ_JBFTSG010000057.1:0-92491 GCF_056399885.1 Cupriavidus sp. 01L45
CGCAGGATAGCCTCGATGATCTGGGGGGCCGTCTTGTTCTGGTAGATGCGCGTGGTCCGGACGAGTTCGAGCCGCGCGGCCAGTGGCCGGAGCACGATTTCGTAGGCGAAGAAATCGCGCGTGCGCTTCGTGCGTGAGAACGCCGATATCCACCCCGCGAACCGGCGCGGTTCGCTGCCGTCGCCGGGGTCAATGACGAAGGTCGCATCACAATTGAGGTATTCAGCCCGGTCGAGTTCCAGCGGGTGGGTTAGCCGGATCGTGACGGTATAGAGATCTCCCAATCGCTCCACTGCCTCGAACGACACCACCGACAGTTCCGCCGCGCTGGCCGCGCGCGGAATGTCCAGATGGTAAGCCTGGCGCCCGGGCATCCTTGCGCCGTATGCCTCGAATTTGTCGATAACGCCCATGTCTTCTCCGTTGTCACGCCTGCCGCTTCGCGGCAAGATTCCTGGCGGATTGGTTGCGCACGCCAGGAACGAAAAGTGACTAGGTGCTTTGCACCGCGGCGCACCACGCAACCACGTCTATTCGAAGTCCGGGCTGCAAAACACCGTGAGCTTGGCGCTCCGGCCCGATTCGGCAAACATGCTACTGGGTGAGTGCGGAGAGGATCAATCGGACGTGTCCTATTCTTTGAGGAAATTTAAAAAAATTCCTTTTATGGATTACGGTGCAGTCGCAATGCCAAAGATGGAAGGCGGGGCCGCAGGCCGGCTTTCTCGGCATGGCATGGCCTTCGTGAGACGCCTTTCTGGCGGCGTGCGCACAGCTACGGCAGTACGGCGGCAACCCGTGAAGCGATGACGAAATACCAATTGTTATTCGAAAATCGGAATGCAAAATTCCGTGAAATTTCTCGATACGCTCTGGTGCGGCAGGCATGCTACCGGTAATTGCCACAATGAACATTCGGAAATTTCCCATTCTTCGATGGGAATTTTCGGATATGCGCCTGACCAAACTACGCATTCCTCAGTTAGCGCGAGCCGGGGCGCGGACAGCGCCTGCACGGCAGGCATCGCCCAGTCCGGCCTTCGGGAAAACACGCGGTGCACGTTCATGCACTTTGCGCCATGGCACCGTATTTCGAAGCGCTCCCGCCAGCTCGGCGCGCCACGGGAATGAGGCTGCGCCGGTAACGACACTGTGCAACGCCGCCTCGCCCCGCTCGTGCATCACATGGGCCCGGAGATGCGCTGCATGGGCGTTGCTGGGATGGGCTACGATACAGAGACCGCGGACGGTGAGGCTGATGCAGCGCAACATTCGCACCCGACGTCTTCGCATCCCCTACCCTATGCCAGACACGCCCCTGTCTCCGCCAGGAACGCTGATACGCAGCCGCCTCGTCAGGCGCATCGCGATTGTCGTGGCGATACTCGCAGGCATCGCCGGCACAGGCTGGTACGCAAACCGTACCAAGCCGGTAGCGGTAACGACGGTCAGGGTCGAGCAGGGACGAGTCGAGGCCACTGTCGCCAACACCCGGGCAGGCTCGGTGTCAGCCTGCCGGCGGGCGAAACTGGCGCCGCCGGCGGCCGGACGCATCGAGGTGTTGAATATCCACAAGGGTGATCGGGTGAAGGCTGGCCAGATACTGCTCATCCTCTGGAACGAAGACCTGGTCGCGCGCGAACAGCTCTCGCAAAACCAGTTGCTGACAGCCACCGCGCACGTGCGCGAAGTGTGCGAACTGGCCAAGGCGGCGGCAAGCGACGCCCGGCGCTCGCGGGAACTGGTGGGGAAAGGCTTCGTCTCGCCCCAGGCGGTGGAGCGGACCGATGCCGACGCCGACTCCAGGCGCGCCGCGTGCGAGTCCGCGAAGGCGCAGGTGAAGGAGGCCGGGGCGCGTATCGCCGCCTCGCGCGCGGATACTGCGCGCACGGTGCTGAAGGCGCCTTTCGACGGCGTGGTGGCCGAAGTCAACGGTGAGATCGGCGAATACCTGACGCCCTCGCCGCCCGGCATCCCGACGCTGCCCGCCGTGGACCTGATCGACGACTCGTGCCTCTATGTATCCGCACCGATCGACGAGATCGACGCGGCACGCCTGCAGGTAGGCATGCCGGCGCGCGTCACCCTGGACGCCTATCGGGGCAGGCATTTCGAAGGCAAATTGCGCCGCATCGCCCCCTATGTCCTGGCACTGGAGAAGCAGGCCCGCACCGTTGAGGTCGAGGTCCAGTTCGACAGTCCCGACATCGTCCGCCATCTCCTGGTGGGCTATAGCGCCGATGTGGAAATCGTGACCGATGCCCGCGACCAGGCGCTGCGCATCCCTACCGCTGCACTGACATCCGGCAACCGCGTGCTGGTGTTGAATGCCGCCGGCAGGCTGGAGGCGCGCAAGCTCGACACCGGGATTTCCAACGCGGAGTTCACCGAGGTGACGGCGGGGCTCAAGCGCGGCGAGCGCGTCGTCACGTCACCGGAACGGATTGGGCTCCAGGCCGGCATCGCCGCTGTCGAGGAAAAACAGACTACCGTGGAGACGCGAGCAAAATGATCCGGCTCGACGGCATCGGGCGGACTTTCGTGCTGGGCGGCGAGGCCGTGCATGCGCTCCATGGAGTCGACCTTGCGGTTGCTCAGGGAGAGTACCTCTCCATCATGGGCCCATCGGGCTCCGGCAAGTCAACCTTGCTAAATATCCTGGGCCTGCTGGATCGAGCCGATACAGGTACTTACCAGTTGGATGGCCACGACGTGACCGCGCTGCCGGACGACGAACTGGCGCGCCTGCGGCGTGAGAAGATCGGCTTTGTATTCCAGTTCTTTCACCTGGTGCCGCGCCTCACTGCCGCCGCAAACATCGAGCTGCCGATGGTGCTCGCAGGGATGGACCCGGCCGAACGCCGCCGCCGCGTTGACGCGCTGCTCGGCGAGTACGGCCTGCAAGACCGCGCCAGGCACCGGCCTGACGAACTCTCGGGCGGGCAGTGCCAGCGGGTTGCCATCGCCCGTGCCATGGCCATGCGCCCGGGGATGATTCTCGCCGACGAGCCCACCGGCAATCTGGACCGGCATACCGGCCAGGAAGTCATGGCCGTGCTGGAGGGCCTGCATGCACAGGGTGCGACGCTGATCGTGGTCACGCACGACCCGGAGATCGGCGCCCGTTCCCGGCGCAGGCTGCGCATGGTGGACGGCGGCATCGCCGGTGACGAGCCGCGGCAGGATAGCCATGCGGCTCGCTGACGTTCTCGGTTTCACCTGGCAGGTGCTGCGCGGCTACCGCTCACGCAGCCTGCTGATCCTGCTCGCCATGGGAATCGGTGTCGCCGCCGTGGTGACGGTGAGCGCGCTCGGCGAGGGAGCAAGGCTGTATGTGGTGAACCAGTTCGGCTCGCTTGGCACCAACCTCGTCATCGTGCTGCCCGGGCGCAGCGAAACGGCCGGCGCGGCGCCGGGGATCGTGCTGGGCGCAACCACGCGCGACCTGACGCTGGACGATGCGCTCGCACTCAGGCGCAGTCCCGCCGTACTGCGCGTCGCGCCGCTCATTGTCGGGAACGCGGATCTGCATGTCGGCGCGCTACGGCGCGAAGCGCCAGTGCTTGGGTCCACCGCCGAATTGCTGGCGGTGCGCCATATGGCACTAGCCCAGGGCAGCTTCCTGCCCGAGGGCGATCCGCACCACGGCCAGCCCGTGTGCGTGATCGGCACCAGGGTGGCGATGGAGCTGTTCGGCACGCGCCAGGCGCTGGGTGAATGGCTGCGCATCGGGGACCGGCGCTTTCGCGTGATCGGGCTGCTGGCCGGCCAGGGCGAATCGCTGGGCTTCAACACGGACGAACTGGTCATCGTTCCCCTGTCGGCGGCCCAGGCCCTGTTCAATACCGACTCGCTGTTCCGCATCCTGATCGAGGCGAAGGCCCGCGAGCAGATCCAGGGCGCCAGGGCCGACGCCGAGGAGATCATTCGCCAGCGTCACGAAGGCAAGCGCGACGTGACCGTCATCACCCAGGACGCGGTGCTCGCCACGTTCGACCGCATCCTGCGCGCGCTCACGCTGGCGGTGGGCGGCATCGCAGCCATCAGTCTCGCCGTGGCCGGCATTCTCATCATGAACGTGATGCTGATTGCGGTGACCCAGCGGCAGCGCGAGATCGGACTGCTCAAGGCGCTCGGCGCCACCGCCGGCCACATCCGGCTGCTCTTCTTCACCGAGGCGGTACTGCTGGCACTCGGTGGCGTGGCCGCGGGCCTGGCTGTGGGCGAAGCCGCGTGCAGGCTTGCAGTACGGCTCTATCCGGCGATTCCCTTCACCCCGCCCTGGTGGGCCTTGCTGGGGGCGCCGGCCATCGCCGTCGTGACCGCCATCGCCTTCACCGTGGTACCGGCCCAACGCGCGGCAAAGCTGGATCCGGTGCAGGCTCTGTCTGGACGATGACCCATGCGCTACGCGGACCTCATCCAGTTCACCCTCGCCTCCCTGGCTGCTCACCGGCTACGCACCTTGCTCACCGCGCTGGGCATTGCCGTCGGCATTGCCGCGGTCATCCTGCTGACCTCGATCGGCGAAGGGCTGCATCGCTTCGTGATCGAAGAGTTCACCCAGTTCGGCACCAATCTGATCGGCGTGACGCCAGGCCGCACCCAGACCCACGGTGCTTCGCTCGGGTCGATCAACACCGTGCGCCCACTCACGATCGAGGACGCCATCGCCCTGCGCCACGCCCCCCACGTGCGTGTGACCAACCCACTGGTGCAGGGCAATGCCGAAGTCGACTACCTCGGCAAGAGCAGGCGGGTGACGTTGTATGGTGTCGGGCCCAGATTCACCGAGGCGCTGAGCATGCGCGTGGCCTCCGGCCAGTTCCTGCCGGATGACGATCCGCGCGCAGCGCGCACGCTGGCGGTACTCGGCGCGAGAGTGGCGCGCGAACTGTTCGGCGGCGACAACCCGCTGGGAGCGCGCATCCGCGTAGGCGGTGAACGCTATCGCGTGGTGGGCGTGATGGAAGCGAAGGGGCAGATGCTGGGCTTCGACCTGGACGATACGGTCTATATACCGGCCGGTCGTGCCCTGGACCTGTTCAACCGGGAAAGCCTGGTCGAGATCGAAGTCACCTACGATCCCACCGCCCCGCTCCCCGACGTGGAGGACGGCATCAAACGCCTGTTGAGCGCGCGCCATGGTGCCGAGGACTTCACCGTCACGCCCCAGCAGAAGATGCTGGAGGTGTTCGGCACCGTACTCGATGCCATTACCTTCGCGGTGGCAGCGATCGGCGCCATCTCGCTGATCGTGGGCGGCGTGGGGATCCTCACGATTCTCACCATCGCTGTGGCCGAACGCACATCGGAGATCGGGCTCCTGCGCGCCATCGGTGCGACCGAGGCACAGGTCATGCTCCTCTTTCTTGGTGAAGCCGCGGTGCTCGCTGCCATCGGCGGCATGGCAGGACTGCTGCTGGGATGGGGTATCGCGCAGGTGCTTACGGCGGCGTTGCCGGCGCTGCCGGTCCACACACCGTGGTCCTACGCTGTGCTGGCCGAGTTGCTGGCGGTGGTGATTGGTCTGGCTGCCGGAGTGCTGCCGGCACGCAGGGCGGCACGGCTTGCTCCGCAGGAGGCCTTGCGGTCGGAATAGAAACCCGAACTGCAGATTTCTCAGCCCCCCCCCGGTGCACGCTCCGCATTGTGGTGAGGCGCCCCAGGCCAGCGGGCCACCGGCTGCCTGAATAGGGGTTTATGCCAGCTTTTCGCCGGCTTCGGGTTGCGGTCTACTGGAAGCGAATCAAGACATGGCTGGAGCGTGGATCGGTACTGCCGTGGCAGCCATTTCCTTCCAGCCGTTGATTCCTACTTCAGGAGACAACACCATGGTGACCAAGCAGGACGATGCCTTCATTTTGAAGAACCTTCTCGCGCTGGCAGCAGTGGAGGCGCTCGGCGGCGCAATTGCGCTAGGGTTCGCCTTCAATCTCCTGACCTGACTGAAACGACAACGGAAATCCTCCGTCGTGTTCAGGTATAAAAGGTATTAAATAGAATTAAAGAATATTTAAAGCTCCCCGGCACTGGTTGCAATCCAGCCAGTTTCCGGGGATCTCTGTCGTCGGGGACCTGCATTTCCGATACCGCCGCACCGTCCGCTGCCGGCGGAATCCCGAAGCGTTTCGCTCGCGAATTCCCCGCCGGCACCGCCAGGTCAGTTCAGGCTTCCCGGGTTCTGCGCCGCGGCCTTCTGCTTGGCCTTGGCCGCAAAGTACGAGCCAATCTGCCTCTGCGTAACCTCGCCCTTCTTCTTCGTATCGATCTTGTCGAAGTTCTTGTAGACCTCCGGCATGCCGGCTTCCGCCTCCTCGCGGGTCAGCTTGCCGTCGTGGTTGGTATCGGCGGCAGCGAACTTTTCCGCGAATTTCGCTTTCGCTTCCTTTGCATTCATGGGCGCCTGAGGCGCGGCTTGCGGTGCGGCCTGAGGTGCAGGCTGTGGCGCCGGTTGTTGCGCGCCGACGGCGCCAGAGGCGAAGAATGCAACCAGCGCCAGGCTGGCGGTCAACAGTAGCCGTGGAATCATTGGAGTCTCCTGGAACACTTCGATGGTGAGGCCTGCCGGTCCTGCCGTCGTCGGCGGCCGGATGGCTTTTGCAGGGCCCGGCAGCAATCGATCCCCCGGGCCCCGGCTAGGATCATCGTCGGCTTTCCGATATTGGGGAATTTAGATATTTCGGTATCCGATATTAGAGTTTTACCGGGAGCGGTGGTGACGCGCAGCAATGCGCGCTGGCGAGTCACGACCGGGTGGCCCCCGCATCGCGCGCCCGCCCGAGCAGGAACTCGCGCTCGCGGGCGTTGCGCGTCATGCCCGCCGCGCGCTCGAATTCGGCACGGGCCTCATCCAGACGGCCCAGCTTGAACAGCAAGTCCCCGCGCACGCTGGGCAGCAGGTGGTACTTCGCCAGCGCCGGTGCGGCAACGAGCGCATCGACCAGTTCCAGGCCGGCTTCGGGGCCGAAGGCCATGCCGACGGCCACCGCGCGGTTCAGCGCCACCACCGGGGACGGCGCTACCTGGGACAGCGCATCATAGAGCGCGGCGATCTGCGCCCAGTCGGTCTCCTCCGCGCTGGGCGCGCGGGCGTGGCAGGCCGCCAGCGCCGCCTGCAAGGCATAGGGCCCGAGCGCGCCGCCGAGTTCCTCCGCCCGCGCCAGCGCGCCCAGCCCGCGCCGGATCAGCAAGTGGTCCCAGCGGCTGCGATCCTGGTCGGGCAACAGCACCGGGCGGCCCTGCGCATCCACCCGCGCATGCGTGCGCGAGGCCTGGATCTCCATCAGCGCCACCAGTCCGTGCACCTCGCTTTCCTCCGGCACCAGGCCAGCCAGCGTGCGGCCCAGGCGCAGCGCTTCCTCGCACAGCGCGGGGCGCATCCAGTCGTCGCCAGCCGTGGCGGAATAACCTTCGTTGAAAATCAGGTAGATCACCTCCAGCACCGAAGCCAGGCGCGGTGCCCGTGCCTGCGGGCCGGGCACTTCGAAGGGCACGCGGGCCGCGCCGAGGGTGCGCTTGGCGCGCACGATGCGTTGGGCGATGGTGGCCTCCGGCGTGAGAAAGGCACGTGCGATTCCCTCGGTGGTCAGCCCGCCCAGCAAGCGCAGCGTCATGGCGACCCGCGCATCCGTGGAGAGCACCGGATGGCAGGCGGTGAAGACCAGCCGCAGCAGGTCGTCGCCGATATCGTCCGCACGCGCGGCGTCCAGCGCATCGACAAAATCCGGTACCACGTGAGCCTCCATCGCTTCGAGATCGTGGCCGATCTGCTCGTGCTTGCGGGCGTGCAGTGCCTGCTGGCGCAAATGGTCGAGCGCGCGATTCTTCGCCGCGGTCATGAGCCAGGCAGCGGGATTGTCCGGCACGCCGGTCTCGCCCCAGTGCTCCAGCGCGGCAACGAGCGCGTCCTGCGCCAGTTCTTCGGCTAGCCCCACGTCGCGCACCACGCGCGCAACGTGGGCGATGACCTTGGCGGATTCGATGCGCCAGACGGCTTCAATCGCCCGCTGCGTCGGTGTCGTCGTCACCATGCGCTTCAGGCCGCGCTGGTCGCGCCGGGCGCCGAGGGCTCCATATACACCAATTCCCAGATATGCCCGTCGAGATCATCGAACCCGTGCCCATACATGAAGCCGTGGTCCTGCGGTGCGCGCGGCGCCGTTGCGCCGGCGGCCACGGCTTTGGCGACCAAGGCGTCCACCTCGGCACGGCTTTCGCAGGAGAGGCAGATCAGCACTTCCGTGCTGTCGGAGGTATCGCACAGCTTGCGGGTGGTGAAGGACTTGAAGAATTCATGCTTGAGCAGCATTGCGTAGATGTTCTCGCCGATGACCATGCAGGCGGCATTGTCGTCGGTGAATTGCGGGTTGAAGGTAAATCCCAGGCCCTTGAAGAAATCCTGCGAGCGCTGCAGGTCGGCCACGGCAAGGTTCAGGTAGATTTGCTTATGCATGATGTTGTCCTTGGAATCCGGAATCGCGTGTTGGCGTGCATGCCTGGAGATGGCCGGGGCTTACCGGGCCGCCGGCGCCTCGGCCAGCGTCTTCAGGTTGACCAGGCCTTCCTCGAAGTCCTTGCCCACCATCTTGTCCATGTTGAAGACCAGGTGCACCAGCTTGGCGAAGAACGGCACGGCGCCTTGCATCGACCACGTGACGCGCGTGGCACCGGCCTCCGGCCTGAGCGTGAATTCGGCGGTGTTGTGGGCTTCGAACGGCTTGAAGAAATCCAGCTTCATCGTGACCCTGGAGGCCGGCACCGTGTCGACGATCTCCATCCGTCCCACGCCCACCTTGTCGCTCTCCCAGGCATAGGCGGCGCCCTGCCCGCTGCGCGTGCCGCCGTAGGTGCCCTTGAGCGCCGGGTCCTTCTTTTCATACGGATTCCACTGGTTGAAGCTGTGCAGGTCGTTGATCAGCGCGAACACGCGTTCGGGCGGCGCCTTGACGCTGGCGCTGCGTTCCACGCGGAAGGTATCGGGGCGCGTGGCGGTGAAGATCAGCAACAGGGCGACGGCCGAAAAGGCGACTAGCAGGATGGTCTTGAGCATGATGGGTGTCCGAGGATTGGCTGGCTGGGAGGGTTTCGGGTCTGGCGCCGGGTTCAATGCTGGCCCGCGCCAATGTCGCGCAAGCGCTGCACCGACGGGCTGGGACCGAAGTCTTCCAGCTCGAACAGCTGCCGTACCTCGATCTCGCCGTCGGCCAGTTCGCCGTGCGGCGAGGGAAAGCGCCGCGCCCATTCCATGGCTTCATCGCGGCTGCGCACCTGGATCAGCGTGTAGCCCGCCACCACTTCCTTGGTCTCGGCGAACGGTCCGTCGATGACCGTGCGCTGTCCGCCGGCATAGCGGATGCGCCAGCCGGCGGAGGTGGGCTTGAGGCCGGCGGCGTCCAGCAACACGCCCGCCTTGGCCAGTTGCTCGTGATAGGCCGCCATCGCGGCGAAGAGGCCTTCTTCCGGCATCGTGCCGGCTTCGCTGCCTTGCGTGGCTCTCACCAGGATCATGAATCGCATTGCAGTTCTCCTTGTACTCGGGGTAATCCGTTGTCGGTAGCAAGCCTTGCCGTTTCGGTGGCTCTTACCGGTACGACGAACCACGCGCGCCCTGATCGACACGCAATGCGAAAAAAATCCCCGACGCAGGGTAACTACCTAATCTGCGCCACGCCGCGGTCCCCCTGCGGCCTTACATGAAGCAAGGGCCAACCTCGCGGACTTCCACGGTGCACCACGCCGCGGCGGGGCATTCGGCGGCGATGGCGATGGCTTCGTCCTGCGTGGCGCAGTCGATCAGGAAGTAGCCGCCGATCATTTCCTTGGCCTCGGCGAACGGGCCGTCAAGCAGGTCGCGCCGCCCCTCCCTCACCTGCACGCGCACACCGTTGGTTTCCGAGGTGAGGGAGTTGACGCCCAGCAGCGCCCCGCGCGCATTCAGGCCTTCGGCAAAGCGCTGCATGCTGGCGTAGGCTTCGCGCCCCTGTTCCGGGGTGCGCCCGGCGCGCTGGCCAATCGGCTCGACGATGAGCAGCATGTACGGCATAAGGTCTCCAGTTCGTCCAATTCATTGATGGGTTTTGCTTACCGCCCCACATCCTGCACGCCTCTGCCGCCGGCCGCAAGCGGCCGGCGCGTTACATATGGGCGGGGAAAATTTCTGGCCGTTAATTGCAATAATGAAAAGCGGAGAACATTGGCCTGTGCGGGATTACCACTTACCATGTCGACCTTGCTCCACTCGGCATTCAGGACGGCCTTTCATGACTGCATCGCGCCAGCCAACCAACCATCCTTCGTACTTCATCGAAGGCGATACCGTGATCTGGTCATACAACGACCGGCCGCTCTGGGGGAAGGACGGCAACCCGCTGCCCATCGCCCGCCCGCAGGCATTTCGCTGCATCGACGGACGCTGGTTCACCGACGGCGAGCACGTCATCGTGCAGGCCCAGCAAGGCAGCGGCACGGCCTGGTACTACTTCTACCGGATCGAAGACGCCGATCTAGCCACCTTCGAAGTCCTGAACGAGCGCTACGCCCGCGATGCGCGCCAGGCATACATCATTACCGGCAAGACCATCCGCACCCGCAGCCCGCAGGCCTTCCGGCCGCTCACCTACCAGGGCTGGCACTGGCCAGAGAGCGGCCCGCTGCAGCCGGTGGCCTGCACGCATGCTTATTACGCGGTGGACGCAGAGTCGGCCTACTTCAACGGCAAGCGCGTGATCGGCGCCGACGGCGCCACCGTAGTGGGCCTCCCGGGCAACTACATTGCGGATGCCGGGCATGTCTACTACTTCGGCCAGCGCATCGATGCCGACCGCGCCAGCCTGGTGGTGGCGCCCAATGGCGACGGGCCGCTGCGCATGACCGACAAGACCGGCCCGATCGACGAAGGCAAGCGCAGGACCGCGCTCGACCAGGACGAGGTGGAGCGCTGGCGGGACTTCTTCACCGCTCTCCCCACGCTGCAGGATTACTGGTGGCACCGCCTGCAGGCGCCAGCCGCAGAAGCCACGCCAACGCGCGATGTGCGATACGACGGCCATCGCCTCACCGGGCTCGATCCGGACACCTTTGCCGCGCGGGAACTGCCCGTCGGCCACGGCCTTACCGGCGTGTTCTGTGGCGACGCGCACGGTATCCACTGGCTGCACCGGTACAGCGAAGGCTCATGCGAACTGACCCCGCTTTCCTCGCGACCGATATCCAGCTTGCAAGCGCTGGGGGACGGCTATCTCAGCGACGGCGCCAGCGTGTTCTACGCACCGAACCACTATGAAACGCCGCAAGCCCTGCGCAAGGTCGATCCCGCCGGCTTTACCGTGCTGCAGCACTCGTGGGCCCGGGATGCCAGCCGCGCCTTCCATCGCGGCAAGGCCAAAAAAGGCGTGAACCCCGATACCTTGCGCATCGCAGGCTGCTACGCGTGGGACGACGCACAGTTGTTCTGCGACGACAAGCCGCTCAAGGTCGACGCGCCGCACGATACGCTGCAGGTGCCCCACCCCGGCTTCCTGCTGGCCGGCGAGCAGCTCTTCTTCGGGCGCCGCCCGGTATCGGCCAGGCGCGTGCACCTGCCCACCCTCGAATTCCTCGACGCCGACTTCGCGCGCGACCGTAAGCACGCCTACATCGTCGGCTATGTGAACCTGGTGGCGATCGACGGCGCCGATCCGGCCACCTTCCGCGTGCTGGGAAAGGGCCGCGCCGCCGACTCGGCGCGTGAGTATGACGCGGCGGCACTAAAGGAAGCGAGCGCGCCGGCAACCGACTAACGGTGGCTAGCGACACTACATCCAGCAGGATGGGCCGCGCGCCACATGTCACGCAACCGTCATGCGCGCGCCATACAATCGGCGGCTTCCCAATAGTCCGAATGCCCTGGCGATGCCTGACGTTCCGGTTGACTCACACTTGGCTCGTTCCCGCTTTCGGCAGCCCTGTGCCGAGGATCTCTGCGTCACCACGCCATCGGTGACCACGGAGCAGAACAACCAGGAAGTGCTGGATGTGTTCGGCAAGCACCGGGACCTTGCCAGCCTGCCGGTGACCGAGAACGGCACGCCGATCGGCCTGATCAATCGCGCGATCTTCATGTCGCAGATGAGCAAGCCTTATCACCGGGAGCTGTATAACCGCAAGAGCTGCATCGCCTTCATGGACAAGGAGCCGCTGGTGGTCGATGCCGCGATGAGCATCGAGGCCCTGACCTTCAAGGCGGTGGAGTATGGCGAGAAGGCGCTTGCCGACGGCTTCATCATCGCGCGGGACGGCCGCTTCCTTGGCATCGGGCATGGCTTGCAGCTGATGCGCGTGGTCGCGGACATGCAGGCCGAGAAGAACCGCCAGATCATGCACAGCATCGACTACGCCAGCACCATCCAGCGTTCGATGCTGCGCCCCTCGCGCGAGGCGCTTGCCAAAACGCTTGGCGACGCCAGCCTGGTGTGGGAGCCACGCGATGTGGTCGGCGGGGATTTCTATCACTTTGCCGCCTTTGAAGACGGCTGGTTCGCCGCGCTGGCCGATTGCACCGGCCACGGCGTGCCGGGCGCGTTCCTGACCCTGATTTCCTCGTCCATCCTGATCCAGGCCATCGAGCAGCGCGGCCCGCGCGACCCCGGTGCGCTGCTGGCGGCGGTGAACCGTGGCATCAAGCAGATGCTGGGCCAGATCGATGGCGACGACGACACGCCCGGGTCCAATGACGGCATGGATGCGGCGTTCTTCTGGTTCGACAACGCTAGCCGGCGGCTCGCGTTCGCCGGTGCCAAGAGCGCCTTGTTCGTGCTGCAGCCCGGCGACGAAGAAGGCGAGATCCTGGACGGCGAGCGCATGGGCGTCGGCTATGTCGACACAGACCTGGACTTTGCGTGGCGGAACCGCGTGATCCAGACCCAGCCTGGCGGCGTGGTGTTCGTGACCACCGACGGGCTGATCGACCAGATCGGCGGCCCCAAGGAGATTGCCTTTGGCAAGCGCCGTATCCGCGAAGCGATCCGGGCAAGCCGGCATGCCTCGGCGGCTCAGATCAACCAGGCGGTGCTGGATCAGTATCGCGCATGGCAAGGCCATCATCGCCGCCGCGACGATCTCACTTTCTTCTGTTTTCGCGTTCAATAGTTCGCGTTCGATAGTCCAGATATGAACGGTAATTCGATTGACAACGAATATGGCCCATTCTTTGAAATGGCCAGGGAACGCAACGTGATCTTCTACTACGTCGGCTATTTCTCCCAGAACATCATCGCGGCGATGTCGGATGCGGTGCGGCTGCAACTGACGGTAAGCGGCGTGGACGGATCGACCCGGCGCAAGCTCTTCTCCTCGTTCGTGGAGATGGCGCAGAACATCGTCCATTACTCGTCCGATGCGCTGACCCCGCCCACGCAGGACAGCAACCAGCTGCGGCACGGCTCGGTCTGCATTTGCATGGTCGACGACCGCTACCGGCTGATGTGCTCCAACCCGGTGGCGGTCGCCAGGGTGGGACAACTGCGCGCCGCGCTGGAGCCGTTGCGCAGCATGACGCTGGACCAGATCAAGCAGGCGTACAAGGAAACCATGCGCGCGGAGGCGCCGGAAGGCAGCAAGGGCGCAGGCCTCGGTTTCCTGACGGTGGCCCGCGACGCCAGCGCGCCGCTGGAGTACAGCTTCCAGCCTATCGATACGGACCCGGTCTCGACCATGTTCTTCCTCACCGCAACCATCTGAACAATCTGAACGGGATCGAAAGGGAATCTGATGGAAAACCTGTTCATAGCCGCCACGCCGACCTCGCCCGAGGTGAGCTTCGATTTCAAGCAGCACACCCTCTCGCTCAGGGGCGAGTCCTATCCTGAGAATGCCGCCGTGTTCTACGGCGACGTGATTCTGCGCCTGCGCAAGTACCTGGCTGCGTGCGAGGATACGGAGGTCACCGTCCACGTTGCGCTGACGTACTTCAACAGCTCCAGCACCAAGGTGCTGTTCAGCATGTTCGATGCCATGAACGATGCGGCCGACAAGGGCAACCGGGTGACGTTGCACTGGTATCACGACGTGGACGATGACACCATCCTGGAATTCGGCCAGGACCTGCACGCCGATTTTCCGGCCATCGCATTCTTCGACCACGCCACGACGACAAGCTGAGYCGCGCATGACCGAGCCAGATCTTTTCGAGTCGGAAAACAGCGTCCTGGCCGGTGCCAGGGCGGTATTCGCCAATCCCGATGCCGGCGCCCAGGCGTACCGCGACACGCTCGGCGACCTGATTGGCCATTACGAACGGCTGATGCGCGAGACACGGCGCCTGATACGGCGCAGCGACCGCGAAGAGCTGGAAATGAACCGGCTCAACCACCGGCTGCAGGACCTGGCGCGCGAACTGGAGTTCCGCGCGACGCGGGATACGCTCACTGGCGCGCTGAACCGCGGCGCCATCATCGAGCGGGCCGGGACGTTGCTTGCCGGCGGCAGCCTGTCGCTGATCGTGCTCGACATCGACCACTTCAAGCGGGTCAACGACACGCTTGGCCATCCGGTGGGCGACGCCGTGATTCGCGGTGTCGTCGACTGCCTGGAGCAAACCGTGCCGGACGGCGGGCTGATTGGCCGGGTGGGCGGCGAGGAGTTCGCCGCATTGCTGCCGGGGCGCACGCTCGACGCCGCGGTCAAGCTCGCGGAACGCATGCGGCTGCATATCGCCAACCACGCGTTTGCGCTGCCCCGGAGCCTGCAGGTGACGGCCAGTTTCGGCGTGAGCTGGAACCCGCCCGGCACCAGCTTCGAACAGGCCTATGCCCGCGCGGACGAGGCGCTGTACCAGGCCAAGCGCAGCGGCCGCAACCGGGTGGTCAGCCTGCGTGAATCCGATCTCGTGCTGCCGCTGCACTAGTCGCCAGCGGCGCGAGAATACCCGCTCAGGCAGCCAGCGGGAAGCTGGTGTCGAACGTCGTCCGTACATCCAGCCGCTGCTTGAGCAGCCCGGCCTTCAGGTAGAAATCCGCCGTGCGCTGCTGCTCGGCGATCAACTGCGCATCGATATTGCGCCATTGCGTATGGCGCCGTTCGAACTGCAGCCTCGCCGCCTCCGGCGGGATGCCGACGATGCGCGCCAGCGCGGCGGAAAAGCTGTCCACATGCTGGTACGACCACACTTGCGCGCGCACCACGCGCTGCAGGAAATCGCGCAGCACTTCACGCTTGGCAGCCAGCGCGCTGTCCGTCACCGCCAGGTAGCTCAGCCCCGACCACAGCCCGCGTCCGCTGACCAGCACGCGTGCGTGGCCGCTGGTCTCGGCCAGCGCGGTGTAGGGCTCCCAGGTGGCCCACGCATCGACCGAGCCGTTGACCAGGGCAAGCTTGGCGTCCGCAGGCGGCAGGAAGCGCAGGCTGGCATCCTCTGGCTTGAGCCCGGCCGATTCCAGCGCCTTCAGGGCGACGAAATGGCCGATGGAGCCACGATTGGTGCCGATGCTCTTGCCGCGCAGGTCCGCCGCCGTCTTGAGTGGCGAATCGGCGCGCACCAGCACGGCGGTGCCGAACGGGTCCGAGCGGTTGGCGCCGATGATCTTGATGGGCGTGCCGGCGGCCAGCGCGAAAATGGCGGGCGCGTCGCCGATCGGGCCGGAATCCACGGCGCCCGCATTGAGCGCTTCGGCCAATGGCGCGGCGGCCGGAAACTCCGTCCACTGGATGTCGTAGGCGAGGCCCTTCAGCTCGCCGGCGCTTTCCAGCAGCGCCCGCAAGCCGCCCTTCTGGTCGCCGGCCTTGAGCACGGGCCGCCCCTGGGCGGAAACGGAAAACGGCAAGGCGCCGCTCGCGGCAGCCGCCGCGCCGTAGCGCAGGAATTGTCTTCGTGATGTCGTCATGGTGCCGCTCGTCATCCCCTTCAGGCCGCCTTGCGGCCGGCGCCGGTGGCGGCACCGCGCTGCGCCACCAGTTCGCGCACGCGCGGAATCAACTCGCGGCCATAGTCCACGGCATCCTCCAGCGGATCGAAGCCGCGGATCAGGAACGTGGTCACACCAAGGTCGTAATAGTCCAGCAGTGCATCGGCTACCTGCTCCGGCGTGCCGACCAGTGCCGTGGAGTTGGAGCGCGCGCCGGTCAGCCTGGCGATCTCCGTCCACAGGCGCTTGTCCACGCGCGGGCCCTTGTCGGCGGCGGCCAGCAGGCGGCGCGCGCCTTCGCTTTGCTGCGGGCCGCCCTGCTCCAGGCCGGCCGCCGCGCGCAGGCGGCGCGTTTCTTCGAGGATGGCATTGGCGCGGGCCCATGCCGCCGTCTCGGTTTCCGCCAGGATCGGCCGGAACGAGACCGAGAAGCGCACCTGCCGCCCATGCCTGGCGGCTTCGGCGCGCACCCGCGTGGTGATGTCGCGGACCTGGTCGAGCGATTCGCCCCACAGTGCGTAGACATCGGCATGACGTCCGGCAACTTCAATCGCCGCGTCCGAAGCACCGCCGAAGAAGATCGGCACATGCGGCTTCTGGGCCGGCTTCACTTCCGAGAAGCCCTGGGTAAAGCGGTAATACGTGCCTTCGTGGTCAAACGGCTTGTCCTCCGTCCAGACGCGCCGCAGGATGCCTAGGTATTCATCGGTACGCGCATAGCGCTCGTCGTGGCCGAGGAAATCGCCGTCGCGCCGCTGCTCCGAATCCGAGCCGCCGGAGATGAAATGCACGCCCAGCCGGCCGCCGCTGAACTGGTCGAGCGAAGCAATCTGCCTGGCCGCCAGCGTGGGAGCGGTAAAGCCCGGACGATGCGCCAGCATGAAATGCACCCGCTCGGTCACGGCTGCCGCGTAGGCGATGGTGAGTGTGGCGGAAGGGCCGGTGGAGTGATGCGGCACCAGCACGCGGTCGAAACCGGCGTTCTCATGCGCTTGCGCAAACGCCCGCACATAGTCGCGATCCACCGCCGGGCCGCTGGCCGGATGGATTTCCGACTGCTTCTGGCTCTGGATCATGCCAATGATTTCCACGCTCATCGTAGGCTCCTGTTCCTGGTTCTCGGTAACGCCGCGGCGCCGGGATGAAAGGCGCCATGCGGCTGGAACATGAACTTACCCCGTGGCGGTTCAATCCTTAAGGAATAAGAACGCGTGTCGATATGCKGTTTTGCGCGGGAGCCCGGGCGCGGTACCGGGCGGCGCCTGCGCGGTTGGCATCGAAGCCGCCGAAGGCTGTCTCTGCGCGGCCGCGCGATCAGCCGGCAGCAGCGCTCTTCAAGCCGTCCGACACACCTTGCGCCGAGTCTTTGCACCACTGCCTGGCGCCGAGCGGGCTGCCTTCAATCCCTTCTTCCTTGCCGTCGGACAGCCTCACCTTGCCGCGCAAACCCGCAGCCTCGCTGGCATCGCCCCCGCTCGTGTCGACGCCGGGAAGCCCCGCCATCAAAGCCACCATCTTCCTGGCGTTCTTGATGCTGTCCGCTTTCAGGAAGCCCTTTCCGACACAGTAGCTGGTGAGGCCAGCGACGTTGCGGGACATCTCATACATACCCTTGAGCACAGCCGGGTCCGCCTGTGCGTGAGCCGGTGCGGAAAGCCCGATCGTGCCGGCGGCCATCAGGAATACTGAAATCTTCTTGTTCATATCTCGCTATGCATCCATTCAAATGCAGGGTTATTCGATCCACCTGTCGTCGTCGCCGCCACCGTCATCCGTGGCCGGCTTCAACTACCCGGCATTACCAAGTATACTTTTAATCACATGAGGCTTCGCAGCCTTCCGTCAAAACGGGCGCTCCGGCGTCCGTTTTACTTGTTACCCGGCCTGACATCGTTACTTTTTCCGCTCACCGCATGACTCTTCGATTTCGTCCCGCCCACTGCGCCGCACTGGCTTTGCTGCTCTCCACCCTCGGCGCCGCGCCCTATGCCCTGGCCGCCGATGCCGTCCTGGTCCTGGACACCAGCCCCAGGGAAACGAGGGATGCCCCCGCGCTGGATCTCGCCGTGACCCGGTTTGCGGGCAACGCGTCCGGTACCTACTACTGGGAGGATGGCTTGCTGGCCGAGCAGATCCTGTCCGGACTGCAGTCGCGCACCAACCGGGCCGAACAGGAACTCCCCGACGGCCAGCGCCTGTTGTCGTCGCGCCGCCAGTTGTCGGACGGCGCCGAACGCGCGGCCGTGCTGGTGGACGGGCGCGGCGACGTGCTGGCCGCGGCGCTGGTGCACCGCGAGTGCGGCAAGAACGGCTGCCAGGACGACGAGCACGGCCTGCTGTCGGTCTTCCTGCGGCCCGGCTTCGATCGCGCCAAGGCACAACCGCTGGTGACGTGGAGCCAGGACGTGCCCGAAGACCTGCAGACCGACGGCGGCGAGAAGATCGCCAAGGTGGAGACCATCACGCTGGATGCCGGCAACACGACGGCCAAGCCGATCAGGCTCACCAAGGGATTCTCGCCGCAAGTGCCGCTGTACCCGCGGGCAATCGTCCATCGCACCGCGCAGGATGCCTTGAGCAACGCCAAGGCCAGGCGCGTGCTCAGGCTGCAAACCACCGACAGCATCGAGCAGGTGCTGGCCTTCTACAAGCAACTGACGCCGCCGCTGCAGGATGCCGTGTCCGACCTGGATGGCAATACCGGCTTCATGGCAGGCAAGCGCAAGGGGGTGGCGTTCACCGTCAACCTGAAGCAGAACAAGCACTTCCCGACCATCACCAACATGGAGGTCGAGATCAGCGAATGATCCGGCTGCCGGGCGGCGAGGGACCCATCACATGCCGTTGTCGCCTTCCACCTTGCCGATCGAGGTCTTGATCCTGCCGGCGACAGCGGTGCGCAAGCCCTTGACGGAGTAGGCCTGCGCTTGCGCATCCTCCTCCGGCTTGCACACCCACAGTTGCGCGAACAATCCGTCCTTGGCGGAGTAGCCGCCGAACCAACCAGGCGGCCGATGTACCAGCGGTGCCCGACCCGGACGGGCATGTCGGGCATCTCGCCCGCGATATTTGTGCCTCCCGCGCCATGCCAGACGCGCCCGCTCGCGTGACGGCTCCCCATTACCCTATCCTTCGCCCCCCCATCCGCTCGGCCGATGCCGGCTTTCGCATAAGCCCGCCGAGCCCGCACCCCTGAAAATATACTTATGCCACTAAGTATATTCCCTTGGTTTTCGTTCTGCCTTCTTGCCATCGCCGCCCCACCTCATTATGCTTAGTCAACTAAGTTTTATTAACCAAAACAACCGATGTGCACGACCGACCCTACCCGGGAGACGTCCGCCAGGAGTGCCCAGAAATGATCACCAAAGAAGACAACGAACTGCTGTGCCGCGTCGAAGGCGACGCGCCGATGGGACAACTGATGCGCCGGCACTGGACTCCGGTATGCCTGATCGAGGAGGTTTCGGAACCTGACGGTGCGCCCGTGAAATCTCGCGTATTCGGCGAAGACCTGGTGGTATTCCGCGACAGCGATGGTCGGGTCGGCGTGATGGACGAATACTGCCCGCACCGCCGCGCCTCTCTGGTCTACGGGCGCAACGAAGAAGGTGGATTGCGCTGCCTCTACCACGGCTGGAAGATGGACGTCGCGGGCAACGTACTGGAGATGGTTTCGGAGCCCCCCTCGAGCTGCATGGCTCAGAAGGTCAAGCACAAGGCGTATCCCAACAAGGAATGGGGCGGGATGGTATGGGCCTATATGGGCCCGGCCGATTCGGTACCGGAATTCACGCCGCCACAATGGGCGCCGAGCGAAGAGACCCGGGTGAGCATTGCCAAGGTGCTCCTGCCATGCAACTGGGCACAAGTGCTCGAGGGAGCGATCGATTCGGCCCACAGCTCCAGCCTGCACAGCTCCGATATGGTTCCGGCACGGGTGAGCAGCGCAAAGGCCACCTCGAACCTCTGGCTCCGTCCCTCGACCGACAAGGCGCCGCGCTTGCAGGTGCAGCGCGGCGGCTACGGATTCCGCTATGCAGCCATTCGCCGGCCCATCCAGCAGGCGCAGACCCACGACTACGTCCGCTCGACCGTGTTCGTTGCCCCCGCGACGGCATTGATTCCTCCAAACAATCTCTACAACGTCGCCAACGTCAACGTCCCGATGGATGACACGAACACGGCGTTCTACTTTATCGCCTGGGGCCATCCTGCGCAGACACCCGAGACCGAATCCTGGCGCAAGTTCCTCCGCCAGACCGTGGGCGTCGACCTGGACCCGTCCTACCGGCCGCTGCGTAATATGGAGAACCGCTTCTGGCAGGATCGCCAGGCCATGAAGGCTGGCAACTTCACCGGCATCTCAGGCTTTCCCAATCAGGACGTGGCAATGTGGCTGACCATGGGGCCGATTGCTGACCGAACCCATGACCGGCTCGGTGCCAGCGATCTCGCCATCGTCGAGTTCCGCAAGCAGATGCTGGATGCCGTCAAGGCCTTTCAGGAAGGCGGCGAGGCGATCGGCACCGGCACCAACGCGGTTCCCGCCGACGTCTGCGCGTTCCAGGCCGTCGTGCCGAAGTCGGACGACTGGCGGACCTTCGCTGTCTCCTACGTATGGGCCGATGGCCAGGACCGGCCGGAGTTCGAGCCCTCTTACTCGATCACGGCGTAGGACGCTCCCGGCGCCTTTCCATTCATCAGACCCAGCCCCCGGAGCCATCGCACGATGACAAAACTACGCCTTTCCGTCGCCATGGGCGACTATGACCGCACCCGCGCCCTGCTCGATGGCCGCATCCAGATCGACGGCGTCGATCCGGTCTACATGACCCTCACCCCCGAGGAGATGTTCTTCCGCGCGATGCGCAGCCAGGACTTCGATATCACGGAGCTTTCCTTCTCGAGCTATCTGGTCAAGCACTCGCGTGGCGACTGCCCGTACATCGCCGTCCCCGTCTTTCTCTCCCGTGCTTTCCGCCATACGTCTATCTATGTCCGCAAGGACCGCATCAAGCGGCCCGAAGACCTGAAAGGCTGCCGCATCGGCATCCCCGAATACCAGCTCACCGCGCTCGTATGGGCGCGAGCGATCCTCCAGGACGAGTACGGGGTCCACCCGTCCGACGTCACGTGGGTGCGCGGCGGCATCGATACGCCGGGCCGCCCGGAGAAGATCAAGCTCCAGTTGCCGCCCGACGTTCGCGTCGAGCCCGCGCCGGAAGGACGCACGATCTCGGACATGCTCGACCGCGGCGAGATCGACGGCTTTATCGCGCCCCGGCCGCCTGGCGCCACGGCATTGCGCAACGAGAACATTGCCTGGCTGTTCGATGATCCCACCGCGGAAGCCAAGGACTATTTCCGTCGCACGGGTGTCTTTCCGATCATGCACGTGGTTGGCGTCCGGAAGACCCTGGCGCAAGCCCATCCCTGGCTTCCCGGCGCGGTGTTCAAGGCGTTCAACCAGTCCAAGGCCCACGCACTCGAACAGCTGTCCGACACGTCGGCGACAAAAGTGACCATGCCCTTTGTCGAAGAGATGCTGAAGGGCGCGCGCGAGACGCTCGGCGAAGACTACTGGTCCTACGGTGTTCAAGCGAACCGCCGGACCCTGGAAACCTTCGTACGGCATCACCATGGCCAAGGACTGTCCGAGCGCCCGGTCCCGGTGGAAGACATCTTTCACCCGTCCACCTACGAGTCATACAGCATTTGACAAGATCGCGCGCGCGGATGCATCGGGGGAGTGGACCGGGAATCGCTGCGCGCCATCGACCTGTCAATGCGGTTCGACGCCTGAAATGAGAGATTTATGACGACCATCACACAGCCCCTCGCCGATACGCGGATGCTCTTGCGTATCGCCCGCATCCATGACCCGGCGGAAGGGATCCGCAGCTTCGAGCTCGTGCAGCCCGATGGCACCGACCTGCCTCCTTTCACGCCAGGCTCGCATATCAAGGTGCAGACGCCCAACGGCCTGCCGAGGAAGTACTCGCTGTGCAACGACCCCGCGGAACGTCACCGTTACATCATCACCGTGAAGCGTGACGCCGACGGCCAGGGCGGCTCCGTGAGCCTTTGCGACGACGCCAGGGAAGGCGACCTGCTTCCCGTTGGCGTGCCGGAGAATGCATTCCCTCTCGTCGGCAATGCCAGGGCGTTCATCTTCATCGCCGGTGGCATCGGCATCACGCCCATCCTGTCGATGATCCGCAGCTTTGGGGAACTGTCGACGGCCAAGTGGAAGCTCTACTATTTCACGCGCTCACCGGAGACCACCGCGTTCCTGGATGCGTTGCAGGCACCCGAACTCCGGGGCAAGGTAACGATCCATCATGACTTCGGGGATCCCGACAAGGCATTCGACCTGTGGCCGGTGCTGGAGCAGCCGTGCGACACGCACGTCTACTGCTGCGGGCCGCGCGGGCTGATGAACGCCGTGCGTGACATGTCGGGTCACTGGCCCGCCACGAAGATCCACTTTGAGAGCTTCAACGAGGGAGGCGAGGTGCGCGTGGACGACAAGCCGTTCGATGTTGTGCTGAACAGTACCGGACAGCGCTTCGAGGTTCCGGTGGGCATGAGTATCCTGAATGTCCTGCGTCAGCATGGCTGCGAGGTCCCTTCTTCCTGCGAGAGCGGAACCTGCGGTACTTGCCGCACCACGCTGGTGGCGGGCGAGGCGGACCACCGTGACATGGTCCTGATGCCGGAGGAACTGGAAGGCCAGGTGATGATCTGCGTCTCGCGTGCGAGAAGCGCCGAACTCGTGATCGAGCTATGAAACGAAAACCTGACGGAAAGGTGCGCCTGGGCGTCGTCGGACTCGGCCGGGCATTCTCGCTCATGCTGCCCACCTTCCTCGCGGACGAGCGTGTGGTCCTCGCCGCCGCCTGCGACCCGCGTGACACCGCGCGCCGGCAGTTTGCGCGCGATTTCGGCGCCCCGGTGTACGAGGACCTGTCCGAGATGGCATGCTCGCCTGCCATCGATGCAGTCTACGTAGCCAGTCCACATCAGTTTCATGCCGCCCACGCATGCCTTGCCGCGGCGAATGGCAAGCACCTGCTGGTCGAAAAGCCGATGGCATTGTCGATGGCGGAGTGCGACCAGATGATCGAGGCGTGCGCTCGGGCCAACGTGCAAATGATCGTCGGGCATTGCCACAGCTTTGACTCGCCCTACCTGCACACGCGTCACCTGCTCGACTCGGGCCGCTTCGGCGCGGTGCGGATGATCCACGCCCTGAACTACACGGACTTTCTCTACCGGCCGCGGCGCCCGGAGGAACTTCAGACCGAGGCTGGCGGCGGAGTTGTCTTCAGCCAGGCGGCGCATCAGGTCGACGTGGTCCGCCTGCTCGCCGGTTCCCCGGCCAGTCGGGTCCGGGCGACGCTTGGCCAATGGGATCCATCCAGACCGACCGAAGGCGCCTATTCCGCCATGCTCTGGTTCGAGAACGGGAGTTATGCCTCCCTGACCTATAGCGGCTATGGCCGCTTCGACTCGGACCCGTGGAACGGCGGATTCACCGAAATGGGTTTCCCGGCCCACGAAGAGGACTACGGCAAGGCGCGGCGCAGGCTGGCCGGCATCGGCTCGGCCGAGGCGGAAACACGACTCAAGGCGGACGCCACCTACGGCGGGCCATCCTGGACATCGCCCGCCGGCGCGTCTCCCCCGCTCGCTCACCAGCACTTCGGGCCGGTCATCGTCAGCTGCGAGCATGCCGACATCCGCCCCATGCCAGACGGCATCTGGGTCTATGGCGATAGGGAACGGGAACACATCCCGCTGCCGGCACCGTCGGTGCCGCGTTTCGAGGTCATCGACGAACTGATTGACGCCGTCGTTCACGGACGGCGCCCAATCCACGGCGGACCCTGGGCAAAGGCCACGCTCGAAGTCTGCCTCGCGATGCTGTCTTCGGCGCGTGAGGCCCGGGACATCGAGTTGCCGCATCAGACTTACCCGACATAGCGGCGCACTATATAAAGAGAGGAGACACCATGAGACGCCCCCCCAACCATCTCGCACGGCGCAAGCTGTGCCGATGCCTATGCCTATGCCTGACGGCCGCCGCATTCGCCCCAACGGCGGCGCTGGCAGGCGCCGATTCCTGGCCTACCAAGGCGATCCGGCTGATCGTTCCCTATGCGCCGGGCGGTCTGCCCGACACCGTTGCCCGTATCCTGTCGCAGCAATTGACACAACGGCTGGGCAAGCCGTTCGTGGTCGAGAATCGTCCCGGCGCCAATGGCGTGGTAGCTGCGCAGGCGCTCAAGACGAGTCCCGCCGACGGCTATACCTTTCTGGTCACCGACGGGTCGATGATGACAATCAATCCTGCGATCTACAAGGATCTGTCCTATGAGCCCAAGCGCGATTTCGTGCCGGTCTCATTGGCGGCGAGATCTCCGCTGTTTCTAGCCGTCAATGCCCGTGTGCCGGCAAACTCGCTTCAATCATTCATTGCGCTTGCAAAGTCGAAGCCTGGCCAGCTCAACTACGGCTCGTCCGGCATAGGGAGCACGCATCAACTATCGATGGAAGCGCTGAAGGCCTCACTCAAGATCGATATCAGGCACATTCCCTTCCGCGGCTCCGGCCAATCCGTCCCGGCGCTGATCGGGGACCAGGTGCAAGTGGTGTTCGCCGCCTTGCCCTCGCTATCGGGCTTCGTGAAGTCTGGCCAGGTGAAGATCCTTGGCACCAACTCACTGCAGCGCTCCAAGCTCGCACCGCAGATTCCGGCGATCTCGGAAGTGGTGCCCGGGTACGACTACGCCGTGACCGTTGGCGTGCTCGCGGCGGCGGGAACGCCCGATGCCGTGGTGAAGCAGATGGCAGACGCCATCGCGAATGCCGTCAAGATGCCCGAAGTCATCGCGCAGTTGCACGTCGCTGGCATAGAGCCGGTGGGCGGGTCGAGCGCGGACTACGCCAAGGCACTCGGCGACGAGACAGCGCGCTATGCCGAAGCCATCAAGATGGCCCAGGTAGTCGCGGAGTAGCATGATCCTGCAGCGGATATCCGGCAATCACATCGCCGGTTCCGCTCGCGCGATCTCCACCTGCCGATCCGTGTCGGCGCAGCCCATTCCCGGCATGGTGTTAATATTAGGCTCATAAACAAATTCCTCTTGAAGAGCTTCCGGACCTTTCCATGCCGAGCAACACCAGAGATACCGAAATTGCCAGTCGCATGCTGCGGCACTGGCACGAAGCAGTCCCCAACGATCGGATGGCACATCTCGTCAAGGACGCAACGCGGGGATTCTTGCGAGCGCTGCAGACGAGGCTTGCCCGCCACGATGTGCAGTTGGGGCACTGGACCTTCCTGCGCATCCTATGGGAGCGCGACGGCCTGACGAAGCGCGAGCTCAGCATAGAGGCAGGCGTGATGGAACCCACCACGGTAGTCGCCCTCAAAGCCATGGAAAAACTGGGCTACGTCAGTCTCGAGCAGCGGCCCGACAACCGCAAGAATATCTACGTGTTCCTGACGCCTCTGGGCAGGAAGTTGAAGAAGCTGCTTGTTCCGCTTGCCGAAGAAGTCAACGCATTGGCACTGAATGGCATTCCAGCCAAGGAAGTGGAGACGACTCGCCGTGCGCTGCTCCTGATGATCAACAATCTCGGTGCCGATGCCCAGGCGGAGTAGCTCCGGCTGCCCGGATTTTGCCGCCGTGTAACCCGCATCAATTGCCATGATGCTGCCAATCACCGAGGCAGCGTCTGCCGAACTCAGCCAGGGGATGCCCGAAGCAATTTCCTCCGGCGTGCTGTATCGCCCTAGCGGATATCTCTCGCCGCCTTCTGAAGGTGCGGCGCCTAATCGTCCCCCGCCCTCCCCCGTCGACATCTGGGCGATCTGGCCCTTCACGCAAAACCACAGGCTTCGGACATTGACGTCCACGGTGCGATGGCAGATATCCTCATCCTCCTCCGGAAAATTACTGATCTATAACAACCTTGGAGCGATTTACCATCCCGCGCCAAGCCTCCATGTCCTGCCTCATTTGTGGCGCGAACGCATTACCATTAGTCCAATTTACAATAACGTCCATATCCTCCAGGTACTTTCTCTCGACCGGGTTGTCGAGGAATGCCTTGATAGCCCGGCTCAGACGGCCTGCAATTTCCGGCGGTACGTTCGCCGGGGCCAAAAAGGCATACCAGCCTCCCCCATAGCTCATCTCGTTGTGCCCTTGCTCGGCAAACGTCGGCACATTTGGCAGTGAGGCCACCCGCTTTTCGCCGATAACGGCAATGGGCGTGAGCTTGCCGGAGAGCAGGTAGCTCTTGGCAGCAAACACGGAAAACAATCCCATCTCAATCTGGCCACCAAGCAGATCGGTAAGGGCAGGAGACTCCCCTTTGTACAATACCCCGGTCATTCCCAGATCATTCTCCTTATTGAAAATCTCCAAAATCACCTGCGGTCCGGTTGACCCTGCGCCATAGCTCCAGCGCTTACCTCGAGCGGCTTTAACGAATTCATCGACATTCTTTATGCCCAAATCGGGACGAACCACAACAACCGTTGCGCTTAGTCCGATCCTGCCCAGAGGCGTGAAATCCTTCAGCGGATCATAGGCGACCTTCTTGAAATGAATTGGATTCTGGATATGAGCGGTCTGTGCGAGGAGAATCGTATAGCCGTCCGGTGGGGCCTTCGCAACGGCAAGGGTTCCGATGATCGTGCTGGCGCCGGGGCGATTCTCCACGACGATCTGCTGCCCAAGCTGTTCCGCCACGTTCTTTGCAAATCGGCGCGCGATAGCGTCTGCAACTCCGCCAGGGGCGACTGGCACCACGAGCTTGATTGGGTGATCCGGCCACGCCCCGCGTTGAGCCATTGCCGGCTTCTGCATCGATGCCAGCGCTGCAATGCTCAGCCCGCTCAAGATAAGACGGCGCTTCTTGCTGACAAGATCTTTCATTCTTTCTCCCCCTGATTGTGATGCGGGTCTCCTCGTCGCGAGGCATCGCACCGTGAGCACCTGTGCCTCCCGAAACAATTATGCTTATGGCCCTAACAATATCCGAATGCGGACTTACCCTAGTCACGCCCCAGTTCAGGCTGCTGAAGTACCTCGTGTGGAGGCTGGGAGATGTCCGCCGACGCTGTCTCGAAGGCCAAGCAGACCGACGCCCACCGAATATTCATCCCTTTGAACGAGGCGAGTCGCCCGGGCGGCACAACATAATCCTTTCGCAAAATATGTGGTACCGCGGAGGCCGCGCGCGCTTGCCGCCCGGTCCGAACCCATGCAGACCAGGAATCGAAATGAACGAAGCCTTTCTTTATGACGCCGTCCGAACGCCGCGCGGCAGGGGCCGCGACACCGGAGCCTTGCGCGACATCACGCCTGTCTCGCTCGCCGCGCAGACGCTGCGTGCGCTGCGCGAGCGCCATGAGCTGGATCCGACACTCATCGAGGAAGCAGGCCTGGGCATTGTCATGCCCCTGGGCGAACAAGGTTCCGACCTGACGCGCATCGCGTTGCTGGCAGCGGGCTACGGCGAGAGCGTGCCGGGCTACCAGCTCAACCGCTTCTGTGTATCCGGCCTCGATACCGTCAACCAGGCCGCGGCGGCGATCATGGCCGGCCAGATCGAAGCGGCCCTCGGCGGAGGCGTCGAATCGATGTCGCGCGTGCCCATCGGCTCGGATGGCGGTGCAATCTATACCGATCCGTCCATTACGCGGCAGTTTCCTTACATGCCGAATGGCGTGGCGGCCGACCTGATTGCCACTCTGGAGGACCTGACGCGTCACGACGTGGACGCGTATGCGTTGGAGAGCCAGAAGCGCGCGGCGCATGCAAGCCAGCAAGGTCATTTTGACCGATCGCTGATTCCGGTGCGCAACGTGACCGGCGACGTCGTCCTGGCGCGGGATGAAGCCGTCCGGCCCGAGACCAGCATGGAAGGCCTCAAGAAGCTGGCGCCTGCGTTTGCCGGCGCCGGAAAGCAGGGCTTCGACGCGATCGCCCTGCAGCGCTATCCGGAACTGGAGCAGATCGAGCATATCCACACAAGCGGCAACGCCAGCGCCATTGTCGATGGCGCCGCCGTGGTGCTGGTCGGCAGCAAGGCGTTCGGCGAACGCGCCGGTCTGAGGCCGCGCGCCCGCATCCGCCACTTTGCCTCGCTTGGCAGCGATCCCAACATGAACCTGGGGGGGCCGGTCCCTGTCACGAAGAAGCTGCTGGCGCGCAGCGGCTTGCGCATTGCCGACATCGATCTCTTCGAAGTCAATGAGGCGTTCTCCGTCGTACCGCTGGTATTCATGCGGGCCTTCGATATCGACCACGCGAAGGTCAACGTCAATGGCGGTGCGATTGCGCTGGGCCATCCGCTGGGTGCGACCGGTGCCATGCTGCTGGGCACGCTGCTCGACGAACTGGAGCGTCGCGACTTGCACCGTGGGCTGGTTACCTTGTGCGCTGCTGCCGGCCAGGCCACCGCGACGCTGATCGAGCGTGTTTAACCTGCGGACTATGTTCAAGCCATACCGCACCCCCAATCAGGAAACGTACTGATGAAGCCCATTTCCGTTTCCGTCGATCAAGACGGGATTGCACTGATCACAATCGACTGCGCCGATCGGCCCGTCAACGTCTATACGCCGGCCTTGACGGCTGGGATGAGCGAGGCAGTCGAGCACGTGCTGGCCAACGACGCGATCGTCGGCGCCATCATCACTTCCGGCAAGGACGGTTTCCTCGCCGGCGCAGACCTCAACGCGGTGCTTGGCCGTCTGGAGGCAGCGCTGACGCAGGGGCGAAGCGCGCTGCCCGGTTTCGTCGCCGAGAACCTTTTCATGCGCCGCTTGGAGACCGGCGGCAAGCCGTTCGCTGCCGCCATCAACGGCACGGCGCTCGGCGGCGGGCTGGAGCTTTGCCTGGCCTGCCACTACCGCGTGCTGTCGGATGCGCCCGATACGCGCGTCGGGCTGCCAGAAGTCGGGGTCGGCCTGTTGCCGGCCGGTGGCGGAACCCAGCGCCTGCCACGCCTGCTCGGGATTGAAGCCGCGTTGCCGCTGCTGCTGGATGGCACCCCCCTCGCCCCCGAGCGCGCGCTGGCGCTCGGCGTCGTGGATGAGATCGCACCGTGCGCGGAGCTGGTGATGCGCGCCAAGCGCTGGCTGCTGGCCAATCGCGGCGCGCGCCAGCCCTGGGACCGGGACGGCTACCGCCTGCCAGGGGGCGCCGGCGCGCTGGCCGAGCATGCGTTGCGCAGCTTCCATACCGGCATCGCGCAAGTCCGCAGCCGCACGCACGGCAACTATCCGGCGCCGCTGGCGATTCTTTCGGCCGTCTATGAGGGCACGCAGCTTCCCTTCGACCGCGGCATGGCGATCGAAGCTCAGTACTTCGCGCAGCTCGCCGCGGACCCTGTCGCACGCAACCTTGTCCGCACGCAGTTCGTCAACCGCAAGCGCTACGAGCGGCTTGCGCACCGTCCGCAGGGCATTCCCCGGGGGGCGGCGCAACGGCTCGGGATTCTCGGCGCAGGCATGATGGGGGCAGGCATCGCGTTCGCCGCTGCGCGGGCCGGCATCGAAGTGGTACTGCTCGATGCCACACGCGAGCAAGCGGCCGCTGGCCGGCTCCGCGCCATGGAGATGGCAACCCGCGCGGCGGTGTCAACGACGCAAAGCGAACCCGCGCAGCACGCGGGCAAGCTGATTCATGCGACGGCGCAGTACGCCGACCTCGACGGTTGCGACTTCGTGATCGAAGCCGTGTTCGAAGATCGCGCTGTCAAAGCCGATGTGATCGCCCGTGCGCTGGCCGTGCTGTCGCCCACGGCGATCTTTGCTTCGAATACGTCCACCTTGCCCATCACCAGCCTGGCCACGGGCACCGGCAGGCCGGAGCGCTTCATCGGCATGCATTTCTTCTCCCCGGTGGACCGCATGCCTTTGCTGGAGATCATCCTGGGCGAGCGGACATCGCGCGAAACCCTGGCGCACGCGATGGACCTGGCTGCCCGGCTGAGGAAGACGCCCATCGTGGTCAATGACAGTCCGGGCTTCTACACCAGCCGCATCTTCTGCGCATACGTCGACGAGGCAATGGCGATGCTTGCCGAGGGTGTCAAGCCGGCGCTGATCGAGAACGCCGCCCGCATGGCCGGCATGGCGGTGAGCCCGTTGGCCGTACTGGACGAAGTGTCGCTGGACCTGCAGCAGCGCGTGGTCAGGCAGGCCGAGGCGGACGGTGTGCCCGAGCCGCTGCGCCGCATCCACGCACAGCCGGTCATCGCCCGCATGAATGCCATTGACAGGCTGGGCCGCAAGCGCGGCGGCGGATTTTACGACTACCCGGAGGGCGGCAAGAAGCGCCTGTGGCCGGGACTGGCGCAAGAGTACCCGGCGGCGCGACAGCAACCCGGACTGGAAGCAGTGAAACGGCGTCTCCTGCATGTCCAGGCATTGGAATCGGTCCGTTGCATGGAAGAAGGCGTGATCTCGGCGCCGGAAGACGCGGACATTGGCGCCATCCTTGGACTCGGTTTCCCGGCATGGACTGGCGGGCCCCTGTCGCTGGTCGACACCCTTGGCGTACGCGCCTTCGTGCTTGCCTGCGATGCGCTTGCCGACGCTTACGGCTCCCGGTTCCGGCCTACGCAGGCCCTTCGCGAACGCGCACGGCGCGGCGAGCCGTTCTACAGCAAGGAGGCGGCATGAGCACGAAACGTAGAATCTTCGAGCCCGAGCACGACCAGTTCCGCGACGCGGTGGCACGGTTCATCCGCAAGGAGGTGGCGCCGCATGTCGATGCCTGGCGCAAGGGCGGGTGTTGTGATCGTACCGTCTTCGAGAAGGCCGGCGAGCAGGGCCTGTTGCTGATGTGGGCCGCCGAGCAGTATGGGGGCGCCGGCATGGCGGACTTCCGCTACGAACAGATCCTGTACGAAGAGATGATCCGGCATGGCGACATCGGCGTGTTCTTTACGCTGCATTCACGGCTGGTAGCGCCATACATCGCACGCCTGGGCAATGATGAACAGAAGGCGCGGCTGCTGCCCGATGCGGCAAGCGGCAAGCGCATTCTTGCCATTGCCATGACCGAGCCCGGAACAGGCTCGGACCTGGCGGGCATCCAGGCGCGCGCGCGGAAAACCGACGGCGGCTGGCTGCTGCAGGGCACGAAGACGTATATCTCGAACGGGCTGAATGCCGATGCGGTCATCGTGGTGGCCCGCACCGATCCGGCCCAGCCACGCGCCTTCGGGCTCTTCCTGGTGGAACGCGGCATGCCCGGCTTCGAACGGGGGCGCAAGCTGGACAAGCTTGGCCTTGACGCGCAGGACACGGCAGAACTGTTCTTCGACAACGTATTCGTACCGGATGCCAACCTGCTGGGTGACCCCGCGAAGGGGCTCGGCTACCTGGCGGAAGGACTGGCGGAAGAACGGTTGCTCAGTGCCTGCCAGTCGGTCGCGCACGCGCAGGTGGCGCTGGACCTGACGCTGGACTACGTGAAGGCGCGACGTGCGTTCGGCCGTCCGCTGGGCGCTTTCCAGAACACACGGTTCGCACTGGCGCGCAAGCATGCGGAACTCGACGCGATGCAGTCCTGGATCGACACACTGGTCATTGAGCACAACGCCGGGCGGCTGGATGCGCCGACAGCCGCCTCGGCCAAGCTGTTGACTTCAGAACTGGAGAATCGCCTGATCGACGATTGCCTGCAGTTCCACGGCGGAGCCGGCTATATGGACGAATACCGGATCAGCCGTATGTACCGCGATGCGCGAGTGTCGCGGATCTATGCGGGAAGCTCGGAGATCATGCTGGAGATTGTCGGCCGCTCGCTGGGGTTGTCGGAGCGCATGGCCTAGCGCACGGGTCTTCCCCGTACAGGCCGACAGAAGAATACGGGCGTTTCCGGCCAACGGAAACGCCCGTATTCCTATCCCCGCGCGATGCGGTTCGCCATGCTCCAGCGATGGACTTCCGAAGGGCCGTCGTAGATGCGGAATGCGCGCATGTCCCGGAAAATGCGGGCGACGACGGTCTCGTCGGTTACGCCGCTGCCACCCAGCACCTGGACAGAGCGATCCACGATGCGCCACAGGGCTTCGGAACAGATCACCTTGGCCTGGCTTGACTCGTGCCGGCCTTTCTCGCCCTGGTCCAGGACCCAGGCGCAATGCCAGATGGTCAGCCGGGCAATGTGCAGTTCCATCTCGTTGTCGGCAAGCATGAAGCCCACGCCTTCGTGCTCGACCAGGCTACGGCCGAACGCGCGGCGCTGCCGGGCATAGTCAGCCGCCACGTCATGGGCGCGCCGTGCCGCTCCAAGCCAGCGCATGCAGTGGGTAAGGCGGGCGGGGGCGAGACGCAACTGCGCATAGCGAAAGCCTTCCCCCACCTTGCCGAGGACATCGGTGGCCGGCACGCGCAGCTTGTCGAACCGCACGACGGCATGCCCGCCGGTGAAGCAAGTGTCGAGGGCATCCATCTGGCGCTCGATTTCCACGCCCGGCTGGTCCATGTCGGCAAGGAACATCGTTGCCGTGCCGTCTTCCATGCGCGCCATGATGATGGCGAAGGTGGCGCCCGTGGCACCGGTAATGAACCACTTGCGGCCGGTGATGAGGTAGTCGTCGCCATCCTGGACCGCGACGGTCTGGAGCATGGACGGGTCCGCTCCGGCACCTGGCGACGGTTCCGTCATGCAAAAGCAGGAGCGTGTGTGTCCGTCGATCAGGGGTTGCAGCCAGCGCTTCTTCTGCGCCGGCGTCGCCACGATTTCCATCAGGTGGATATTGCCTTCGTCGGGGGCGTGGATGTTCAGCGCGACCGGACCAAGAGGCGAATACCCCGCTTCTTCGAACACAATCGCCTTGTCGGCATGGCTCAGGCCAAGGCCGCCTGCCTCCTTCGAGGCGTGCGGCGTCAACAGGCCGGCGGCGCGGGCTTTTGCAACCAGCTCCGCGCGGAGCGCTTCGGTGGGTCCGTGCGCGGTCTGCCTGGGATCGCGCTCCATCGGCATGATGTGTTCCGCGATGAACTCGCGGGTGCGTGCCTGCAAGGCCTGCTGCGCGGCATTCAAACTGAAGTCCATATTCGTCTCGCTCTGGTGCTGTGGTGACGCCTGCCGGTGTGCGGCCGGCAGGCGGGTACACGCTTGGGCCGGGCCAAGCCGGGGTGCCGCCAAGGTTAGCGCCTGCGCACGGGCGATACTTCATCCAAAGGGACGATTTTCCCGCATTGTGGCGTCGATACCGGCAGAGCACGCCATGACCGGCACAGGATAGCGCCATGAGCGGATAGAATCCACGCTTATCCCAACCAGTAGCGAAGTCCACCCGGATTGCCATGCGTACCCCGCCCGCCAAGTTCCTTGTTCCCCAGCGACTGCGCACGCACCTGGCCCGGGACCGCCTGGCGGCGCCCGTCATACAGGCCAGCGATGTGCGGCTCGTTTCGGTGCAGGCGCCGGCCGGCTTTGGCAAGACGAACACCATGCTCGATATCCATGCGGCGTGTGTGGCCGCCGGCATGCGTACGGCGTGGTGCCAGTTGGGAGCCGCGGATAACGACTTCTCCATCTTCCTGGCATCCCTAAACGTGGCAGTGGATGCCCTGTGCGAGGGGAACGAAGACGTGATCGCGGCCGGGCAAGACGGTTTGCCGACGGATACGCTGGTCGACCGGTTGACGCGCTTCCCGGTGCCATTCGCCATATTCCTCGATGACTTCGAGGCGCTGCACAACCCGGCCGCGCTGGAATTCCTGCGCCAGCTGATCGGACAGATGCCGGCACACGGCAAGTTCGTGGTCGGCTCGCGCGGCACACCGGAACTGGGGCTCGGCAGGCTGCGGGCCCACGGCCGGCTGCTCGAGATCACGACCGACGCATTGCGCTTCACCCTCGAAGAGACAGGCGCCTACCTGCGCGAGCGCATCGGGCAAAGCGTTTCCAAGGAAGACCTGCGCAAGCTGCACCTGCGCACGGAGGGCTGGGTCGTGGCGATCTGGCTGGCGGTGCTGGCCATGCAGCGCTGCGAGGATGTTTCGGCGTTCATCGGTACATTCTCCGGCTCCGATGCAGCCGTGGCGGACTACCTGGCCGAAGACGTGCTCTCACGCCAGTCGCCCGAAGTGCAGGATTTCCTGTTGAAGACATCGCTGCTGGGTCCGTTCAGCGCCGAACTCTGCAATGCGGTGACCGGGCGCGGCGACGGCACCGCGATGCTGGAACGGCTCGCGCACGAGAATCTGTTCCTTACCAGCCTCGATGCGGCCGGCCAGTGGTACCGCTATCACAGCCTGTTCTCCGACTTTCTCAAGGCACGGTTGGCGCAACTGCACGGCGGCGTGGAGATCGCCAGGCTGCACCGCCTGGCGAGCGAATGGTTTGTCGGACAGGGCCGGCCTGTGCCCGCCATCGAGCACGCGCTCAAGGCGGAAGACTTCTGCACCGCACTGGACTTGCTGCAGCAGCACGCCGACCCGCTGCTTTGGCAGGGACGGGTCCGCCTGCTGGCGCGCTGGTTTGAATGCCTGCCGCCCGGCAGCCTGTCGAACCGTCCACGGCTCAGGCTGGTGCAGGCCTGGGCGCTGACGTTCCTGCATCGCGGCGACAAGGCATTGCGCATGCTCGAAGACATGCACGACGCAGGCGAGCGCGATGCCGAGATTGCCGCGCACATGCTTGCGCTGCATGCCTTTATCCTGGCGCTGGGCGACAAGCTCGACCAGGCCTACGCCGCATGGCAGGACTGCTTGCGCAAGCTCTCCCCAAGCCACGTGTTTCCCTATGGCGTGCAACTCAATTCATTGGCGTCCTGTCATATCTACCTGGGTCACTTCGAACAGGCGCGCCGGATGCTGGACAGCAGCCGGCAGGTCCACGCCGGCATCGGCGGCGGGGCGAACATGCGCGTGGCGCATTGCCTGGACGGATCGATCGACCTGGTCCAGGGCCGGTTGCGGCAGGCGCTGACACGCTACCGCGGCGCGCACGAACCCGACGCGAGCCGGGGCGAACAGCGCGTGGACGGGCAGGAGATCGCCGGGGCCTTCCTGGCCGAAGCCCTCTATGAATCGGGACGCAGCGATCAGGCGCAGCGTTTGCTGAGCGCCTACCTGCCGCTGATCCGCGAGGCGGCCTATATCGATCCGCTCATTGTCACCTTTGTGCTGTTATGCCGGGGTGCGCTAGCTGACGGCCGCGAGGAGGACGCGATGTTATGGCTCCACGACTGCGAGCAGATGGGCTACCGGACCGGGCTGTTGCGCATGGTCGCCAACGCGCGGCTGGAGCGTTCTCGCATCGCCGTGCAGCGCGGCGACCGCGATGGCGCGGAACTGGAACTGGCGGCGGCGCGGGCGCTGCGCGCCTGGTCGTTCGGCCCGGAGTTCGTGCCGCATGCCAACGACGTCGAGACCGTGGAACTGGCGCATTGCAGGCTGGAGATCGCGTTTGGCAACCCCGCCGGCGCCGCGCAAGCGCTGCGCGAGGCGCTGGCGCTGGCCCAGGCAGCACAGCGAGGGCGCCGGGCACTGAAGCTGCGCATCCTGCTGGCAACGGCATTGCAGGCCGCGGGCGACAGTGCGCTTGCGCTGCAGGAGCTGGCGCCGGCACTGGAATTCGGCGCCAGCGAAGGCTTCGTCAGTACGTTCATCGACGAGGGCGAGCCGGTGGCTCGCATGATAGGCGCGGTGGGCGCAGGCGGGACGCGCGGCGGCCCGCAGCTGTCGCCGGCGGCCCGCGCTCTGGTGGCGCAACTCGCCGGCATGTTTGCCGAGCGCAGCGGCGCCGCGCCGAAGGGCGCAGTGCCAGCCATGGCGAACGCCCATCCGGTGCAGGATGGCCAGGGCCTGACCAAGAAGGAACTGAAGGTGCTCCACCTGCTGGCCGACGGGATGGCGAACAAGGAAATGGCGGTCCGGCTTTTTGTCTCGGAAACGACCGTCAAGACGCACCTGCGCAGCATCAATGCCAAGCTCGGCGCTTCGTCGCGCACGCACGCCGTGGCTGTCGCGCGCAAGCTGGGGCTGATCGCCTGACGACGCCGGCGCTGTGCAACAACGCCGGCACGCTCGCGGATCAGGTCTTCTGCGGCTTGACGTACTTGCAGCTGGACTGCGATAGCGGGCGGAAGGCCTTGTCGGCCGGGATGGTCGCGCGCAGCGCGTAGTAGTCCCACGCGTACTTGGCGTCCTCCGGCTTCTTGACCTCGAACAGGTACATGTCGTGGACCATGCGGCCGTCTTCGCGGATGCGGCCGTTCTTGGCGAACACATCGTTGACCGGCATCGCCTTCATGGCTGCCACGGTTGCCTTCGCCTCGTCGGTCCCCGCGGCATTGACACCCTTCAGGTAGTGGAGCACTGCCGAGTAGGTACCGACCTGAACCATGGTTGGCATTTTCTTCTGCTTTTCGAAGAAGCGGCGCGACCACGCGCGCGTCTCCTCATTGCGATCCCAGTAGAAGCCGTCGGTCAGGTACATGCCCTTGGTCGATTTCAGGCCCAGCCCGTGGATGTCGGTGATATGGATCAGCGACGCGGCCATGATCTGCTTGGGTGTGACACCAAATTGCGCGGCCTGCTTGACAAGGTTCGCCGAGTCGCCGGCCGCATTGGCCATGCCGATGACCTCCGCCTTGGAGGCCTGGGCCTGCACGATCTGCGACGAGAAGTCGGCTGCGCCGAGCGGGTGCTTCGCGCTACCCACGACCTTGCCGCCGGCAGCCTTCAGCGCTTCCTCGAACCCGTTGCGCAGTGCCTTGCCGCCGGCGTAGTCGGCCTCGATGAAATACCAGGTCTTGTGACCGGCATCGGTAATGGCGCGCGCGGTGCCCTGGCCTTGGGAGTACTCGTCGTAAGCCCAGTGGAGCGTAGTGGGCATGCAGTCCTCATTGGTGATGCGCAGCGAGGCGGGCCCGGTGGGGATGACCACGCGATTCTTCTCGGCTGCGAGGTTCATCACAGCCAGTGTCACGGCTGAGGAAGGCAAGTCCACTATCATGTCGACACCCTCGCGGTCGAACCATGTGCGCGCGATATTGGCCCCGACATCCGGCTTGAGTTGCATGTCGCCGGAAAGCAGCTTGACGTTGAAGGCGGGCCTGGCCTGCGCCGTAAAGTCGTCGATCGCCATCTGTGCGGCCAGCACCGAGCCTCGCCCACTTGCATCCGCGTAGATGCCCGACAGATCGGTCAGCACGCCGATGCGGACTTCGCCATCCGACAGGCCAGCGGGCTGCGCGGCGGCGGATGCCAGGCCGGGCGCCGCGCCAGCCAGCATCAGCGCCAACAGGACAGACAGTGAAAGCTGGGGGCGGGATCCTGCCCGGGATTGCTGCGATTTCATGCGATAGTCTCCTTGGAATGGCGCTTTGGCCTGTCATTTGTGTTGACGGTTCTGCTGCCGCCTTTGGGTTTCGCTTCGCGTGGAGATTGCGCTCAGGCTGCCTGCATCCTGTCCGCCAGGTGTTTGCCATAGCGTTCGCGCAATTGCAACTTGAAGAGCTTGCCCGTTGCTGTCAGCGGCATCTCGTCAATGAATACGACCGCATCCGGAAGCGACCATTTGACGATCTTGCCTTCCAGTTCGGCCAGCACTTCCTGCTCGGACACACTGCTGCCAGGCTTGCGCTGCACGACCAGCAGCGGGCGTTCGCCCCATTTCGGATGCGCGGCCGCGATGCACGCTGCCAGGTGCACACCGGGGATGCTGGCAGCAATGTTCTCGATCTCCACAGAGGAAATCCACTCGCCGCCGGATTTGATGACATCCTTGCTTCGGTCCGTGAGGCGCATGAAGCCGTCTTCGTCGATCTCGGCGATGTCGCCGGTGGGCAGCCAGCCGTCCTGCAACGCAGAATCGGCAGCCCCGTAGTAGCGGGTAATGGCCCACGGTGCCCGCACCTGCAAGGAGCCGGCGATGCCGCTTCCCCAGGCGATTTCCCGGTTTTCAGGATCGACTACGCGCATGTCGGCGCCGGCCGCGGCACGGCCGGCGCTGCGGTAAATCGTCTTGCGCAATTCGGCGTCCGACAGCCCCGCCTGGTGGTGCAGCGGGCGGGCGCAGGTTGTCAGCGCGGCAGTTTCCGTCATGCCCCAGCCCTGGTAGAGCTCGACGCCCAGCTCGGCGAAGCCTTCGATCATGGCCGGCGGCGTGGCCGCACCGCCCAGCAGCAGCCGGCGCAATGTGCGGAAACGCAAGCCATGCTGCTGCATGTGGCGCAGCAGTGAGAACCACACCGTCGGCACGCCAATCGAGAACGTCACGCCCTCTTGCTCGATCAGGCGATACAGCGATTCACCGTCGAGCCGGCCACCCGGCAGTACGAGCTTTGCGCCGGTGAGTGTCGCCGAGAAAGGCGCTTCCCAGGCGTTGGCATGGAACATTGGCACCACTGGCATCACCACGTCCCGTGCCGACAGGTTGTGCGCATCGGGCAGCGCGCACGCATAAGCGTGCAGGACCGTGGCGCGGTGCCCGTATGCCACGCCCTTCGGCAGGCCGGTCGTACCGGACGTGTAGCAAAGGAACGCGGCACTGCGCTCATCCAGCTCGGGCCAGCCGCAGATCCCCTCGTGGTGCGCCAGCAAGGCCTCGAAGCTGGCCACGGCCATGCCGTTCAGCTCGAGCCCGTCGCCCGGCTCGCCCAGCATGATCCACTGCTCCACGCCAGGACACTGCGGCGCAATTGACGAGAGCAGCGGCAGGAAGTCGGGCGAGAACACCACGAAGCGATCTTGCGCATGGTTGACGATGTGCACTACCTGCTCGGCGAACAGCCGCGGGTTGATCGTGTGGCAAATCGCGCCCATGCCACTGATGCCGAAGTACAGCTCCAGATGGCGATGATCGTTCCACGCCAGCGTGGCGATGCGGTCGCCCGGCTGCGCGCCCTGGGCAAGCAGCATCTGCGCGACCTTGCGTGCGCGCAATTCGCATTCGCCGTAGCTCTGGCGATGTGTGCTGCCGTCGATCACCGATACGATTTCCGTCTTGCGGTGGTGGCGTGCCGCACCATGCAGCAACGTGGAAAGCAGCATGGGCATTTCCATCGAATAGGAAAGCGTCGCAGTGGTCATCCGGTAGTCTCCTTTTTGTCTTGTCGTTGGGCACAGGTATCGACGCCCTGCCAAGGGACACAGCCTGCGAGTCGATTATCTGTGGGGGAACCAGGGCGTCGCCTCGTTCGAACGGATGATTCTTCGGGCGCCTCCCTGCCCGGGTTTTCCCGCGGTTGCCAGATCATTCCTCTGAACGAGGCACGCGGCAGACTGGCTGGAGAGAACGCTATCCGGCAGATGACGATGCACCTGGGTACGCTGGAAAATGGCTGGGGGCTAATGTTCGAAGATCTGAACGGGAAGCGGGTGCTTGCCTCGGGTCTGATCTGCCTTTGGATAGAGAGCGTATCTCCGGGCCTGGCTCAAGACATTGTCTATTGACGCTTCACAACGGGTCCGCCGCCGGCGCCTTGCCCGTTTGCCTTGCAAAGGCAATGAGGCTATCGCGAAAGGCAATGGAAGCCAAAGACATGGCGCGTCCACGCTTGACATAGGCCCAGTACTGGGTCTTCGCAAAGACATGTCGAATCGGCAACTGCTTCAACACGCCAGCCCGAATGTCGGCCCCCACGTACTCGAGTGGCAAGATGGCCAGTGCCTCGTAGTCCAGCAGCATCTGGCGCAGGGCTTGAAACGAATTGCTCAACAGCGCGCGTTGCGGCTGCTCGAGGCCCAACGCCTGGAGCTCGACCTGGAACCGCCTGTTCCAGGTCGAGGCCCACGCCGGCAACAGCCACRGGTAGCGATTGAGTTCGCTCGCGTCGACCTTGCCCTTTTTGGCCAGTGGGATGGCGGGCACGCGCACATGGGCCCAGCAGAACTACCCTAACCGCGTCATCCGCCTCATCAACCCCTTCCCCGCGGGCGGCACCGCCGACGTCGTCGGGCGCAAGGTGGCCGAAATGCTGACGGTGCGCCTGGGCCAGCCGGTGATCGTGGAAAACAAGGCCGGTGCCAATGGCGCGATCGGCACGGCCGAAGTGGCGCGCGCGCCCGCCGATGGCTATACCCTGGGCGTCGCCATCGCGGACTCTGTGATCAGCGTTGCCTCCCTTGTAAAAAAGCCCGGCTACGACGTGCGCAAGGATCTGACGCCGCTGTTTCAGGTCATGGAAGGGCAGATGGTGCTATTTGCCAATCGGCAGTTGGGCGTCAAGAACTTGCGGGAGCTGTTCCAGGCCGCCAGGGCCAACCCGGGCAAGATCACCTTCGGCTCCTGGGGTACCGGCACCGCCGTGCACCAGATCATGGTGATACTGGAGCGCTCGGCGGACGTGTCTTTCCTTCACGTGCCCTACAAGGGCGCGGCGCCGGCGTTCCAGGACATCGTGAGCAACAACATCAACATCACCGCCGGCCCGCCGGCGCTCGTGGCCCAGTATGTCCAGAAAGGCTACGCACAGCCGCTCGCCGTCCAGGGAGCCGCTCGCAGCGCCCTGCTGCCCGATGTGCCGACCTACAAGGAGCAGGGTGTGGATGCGCCCCTCCTGCAGACCACGCCCTGGATTGGCCTGGTAGCGCCCAAGGGCCTGCCTGTCGAGGTGCAGAGGCGCCTGGTCAGTGCTCTCAACGACGTGTGCCATACACCGGACTACGAGAAGTTCCTCAACACCAGCATTGGCGGCGCTCACCCCACGCTCAAGGAGCCGGCACCGTTTGCGCGCGACATCGCAGTCGAATTCGCCATGACCAACGACCTGCTGCGCAGCATGGGCGTGGAGCCGCAGTAGCGGCTCGGCTGTACTCCGCTGTTACCGGTGGGTCTGCACAAGAAGTACAAGTCACTCAATGAGGAGAAGCAGCAATGGTGAGAAAGGTAAATACCAAGTTCGACATCCGGGGCGTGAACCATGTAGCCATGGTCTGCAAGGATATGACCAGGACGATCGAGTTTTATCGGGACAGGCTCGGGATGCCCTTGATCAAGACGATTGATCTCCCGGGTGGACGGGGCCAGCACTTCTTTTTCGATATGGGCAATGGCGACGCAATCGCCTTCTTCTGGTTTCCCGATGCCCCGCAAGCGCATCCAGGGATCGCTGCACCCGAATCGCTCCCGGGGAACGGGTCGATCACGACAGCGCATGGTTCGTTGAACCATCTCGCCTTCCACGTGCCGGCTGAGAAGTTCGATGCCTATGTTGCGCGCCTGGAGGAAGAAGGCATCGAGATTTCACGCGTTCTGAATCACGACGACTCTCCGCAAAAAATCACCGAAACCATGAACGATGATGTCTTCATGCGCTCAGTCTATTTTTTCGATCCTGATGACATTAGCCTTGAGTTTGCATGCTGGACACGTGAGCTCGATGTGATCTGCGAACCGGCATCGGTCGCTCGCAGCTGAGCACGCGAAGGATGGTTATCGCATAGTTCCAGCTTTAGCAATTAAAACAAAAAAATAAATCGGGAGACATTAAATTGAGGAAAATAGCTATTGCGGCTGCAGTGCTCTGCAGCCTGAGTTCTTCTCTGGCGCGTGCGCAATCGAGCGTCACCTTGTACGGGGTCTTCGATACCGGGATCGAGTACGTGAACCGGGCATCGACCGCAACGAGTGCCGGTAGTCTCGTCGGACTGCAAAAATATGGGGGGCTCTCCGCGTCACGCTGGGGCTTGAGAGGGGAAGAAGACCTTGGCGATGGCTTGAAGGCAACCTTCTGGCTCGAGAGCGGTTTCACGCCGGGGGACGGTAAGCTCGTCTCCGCTTCGCAGTTGTTCTATCGCCAAGCGGCAATCGGCCTGACGAAAAGCGGCTTCGGCAAGGTTTCATTGGGCAGGCAATACACCAGCTTGATGGAAACGATGGTGAACTTCCTGCCGTTCAAGACTAGCGTTGCCTATGAGCCGGCCAATACGATCGCGGGTGCAGCCTATCGCGAAGACAACATGGTCAAATATACCGGAGATTTTGGCAACACCCATGTGTTGGCGCACTACTCCTTCGGAACGGGATTTGCGTTTCAGGGCGGCCAGATGTCGACCATCCCCAATGGCGAAGTGCCAGGCAATTCTCGTGCTCAGGCTGCCTTCGGTGCGGGGGTCTACTACCTCGGTGAATCGTTTGGCATCGCCACGGGCTATGACCAGATTAACAATGCGCTAACCGCGACGTCTCCGATCGGGGAGGACCGCAAGGCATTCATTGCCGCCAGCTATGAAACCGGCCCCATCCGGTTCATGGGCGGATATCGCTGGCGGGACTCCAGGTACGGCAATGGTGTCACGGCGATTCGCGACAACGTCTATTGGGCCGGCATGAGCTACAGTATGACGCCCGCCATGAAACTGATCGCGGGCTACTACTACGATCAAGTCCTGGGCGCGTCCCTCTCCCCGAACACGAAGGCTGCCAGCCTGCCGAATTTCAGCCAGTTCAGCCTGATGGGGGCCTACTCGCTTTCAAAGCGCACCACCGTCTACCTGGTCGGCGCCTACGCGCACAACGGCCCAGTGGACTATGACACCCTGCTGCAAACCGGTGCGTCATACGGCTACGGCAACCCCACCACCTTGAACGGCCTTGCCAACGGTCAGAAGAGCCAGGTCGCCGTGGCTGCGGGCCTACGCGTTATCTTTTGATCGGGCGCCGGCGATCGGCGCCAGACAGAACGCCTCTCGATCGGGGGCATGCTATCCGTTTCTGCACCCCGGATCGGAGGCGTATTCGAAGTATGTTCGCCCTCACCCATCACACTGAAAGCCAGATGCCAAAATTTCTATTCATCCAAAGCAGCATTCGTGGCGCAGCCTCGGCCTCGGGTCAACTGGCTGCTCGCCTCAAGGAACAGCTAGGTGTCATCCCGGGGAATGAAATCCTGGAGCGCGACCTGGGCGGGAATCCGCTGCCAGTCCTCGATGGTGCCTTGCTTGATGCGTTGTTCGCCCCCGCTGACGCGCTAGACTCAGTGCAGAAGGCACAGACAGCCCTGGTGACAACCCTGATCGACGAACTCAAAGCGGCAGACACCGTTGTCCTGTCCGCTGGAATGTATAACTTCGGTGTGCCGGTGCAATTGAAAACGTGGTTTGATTATGTGCTGCAAGCGGGCCGCACCTTCCGCTACACGGCTTCGGGCCCGGAGGGTCTGGTGAAGGGTAAGCGCGCCATCCTGCTGGTTGCCACGGGCAGTGTCTACAGCAAAGGACCCACCGCAACGGCGGACTTCATGGTTCCGCATTTGAAACAATTGCTTGCCTTCATCGGCATCGCCGATGTAACCGTGGTCCGCGCTGAAGGTTTGGCGTTTGGGCCCGATGCCGCCAAAGCAGGCCTGGAAAAGGCGGCTGCGGAAATCAGGACACTGAAAACAGCTTAAGCCGCCTGCGGCAGACAGTAAGGCCGCTATTGGGGCTTGTATGAATCGCGGCAACCGGCACGAGGCTGCCGCGCCATCCGATCAAGGCGTTGATCGGGAGTCGCTTGCGCGCAGCTGCTAAACGACGTGAGCATTGAGCGCGAATGCTCGTTGCAGGATGCCATGCCGGTAGGGATGTACGCCCCCGCAAATGTCGCCTGCGGCCCAAGCCCCAACAGTGATTTTCCCATTTCGATTCTCTTCCCCTCCGGTTCTTGTTAGTGCGCGTTGGAACCCGCCCGACTGAAAAGGCACGCGTCACCCCGACGCCCCTACCCGAAGGGGTGCGCAGCAGTGATCCCTTCCGCGGCCTGATCTTTTCGTTTTTATTGTGTCRGGCGGATTGCAGAGCGCGCTACAGTGGCATCCTCGACTCGACCCATGGCACGACCTTCGCGGTCTGGGCCAAGGCGCCTGCATTCTCTGGCTCGCCCTCATCCGGCTCGAAGTAGTGCAACTGATCCGCGAAGTCCTCGAACGTTTTGTCCTGGCTTCCGAACGCGGCGAAGATTGCCCTGGAGTGCGTCTGCATGTAGCAGTCCAGATCGCGTCCCGCATGGATGACCATCACCGGTTCCTTGATCGTCGGTGCGGTCTTCAGGAAGTTGGCATTGCTTGACAAGCCGGACCACGTCGAAAGCCAGGCGTCCGGTGTTACGACGCGTGCGAAGCCGAGCAACTGGAGATTCATCAGATCCGGACGATCGCTGAGCAGGCTGCCGTAGCCGCGATTTCCGGGATCGAGCGAGTTATCCGTGTAATTCGGATTCGCCATCGTTCGGTAGATCGTCATCACCGGTTGAAACACACTGCGCTGCAAAATCGCTCGCTGCCGCGGCGGCGTCAAAGCCGAGAACTCCGGCCCGGCAGCCAGGCACTCCGCATCGCTCTGCTCTGCGATCAAGGCTCGCGCTATCGCGTCGATGCGCGCAACCCTGTCGAGCTGCGCCCTACGGTAGCGCTGGATAAACGCCGAACTGTATCGCGACCACTGCGGCGCAGGCTTGAACCCGTTGATCGGGTCATACATGTCGAGGCTCGGATCGGTCAGCCGCGGATTGTGCTCGTCCACGACGGAGGGGTCGATCGTCTCGTTGACGACCAGACCTTGCCCTGTATGCGCTGCCGAGACGATCATCGCATCGAAGGCCGGCATCACTGCGGTACGCAGCGCGGTCGGCCGACCCGCAGGCGTCAATTCAAGACGCCTCGATGGCTCCAGCCGGGCTTGCGATTGGTAGAATCCGCCAAGTGACCCCCCACCTGAGTTACCGAGCCAGATGACCTTCTCCACCCCGCGGTGCTCCTTCAACCACCGGACTTGGGCCGCAATGTCCAGGATGATCTGTTCGTGGACGCAGGTCATGTCATTGTTCAGCGTGCGAACATTAGCGCCAAGGCAGGCATATCCCGCGCGCAGTAAGCCGGGAAATGCGTAGTGTTGGCTAAAATCCACCCTCGGATGGGCCGCTACAATGGCGACGCGAGGACGCGGATTTTTCTTTGGTGTCCAATATAGGCCTCGGCTTTGTGCGCCATCGTTGGCGTAGGCCGTAACCTGTTCGCAAGTCGCAAATGCATCGACTGGCTCGCGAAACTTCACCCAAGTTCCATTCCAGTACGTTTTCGAAAGTAGCCGCATTCATACATCTCCGAAGATATTATTTGGTGAATTCAGTTCTTGACGCACCCGGAGGCTTTGTCCGCTGACGTGGACAGTTTCCGTCAGGCACGGTCGCGACCGGAAGCAGCGATTCCCAGGCGTATCTCTTGCCGTTGAATGGCTCCGGTATCGTCTCGCTTCCCATTTCTCCCCAGCTATCGCACGTCACGGCCAAGGTCATCGTCGCTGGCATTGGTGTTACTGAAGTCATGTCGTCGCGACGCCTCTCGTTCCGAATTCAGGGTCCGCTCGATCTATTATGCTTAGCCCACTAACAATTATTGAATGGGTACTTACCCGAGAAATTCACCAGCGCTAGCGGGTTGTTGAGGTCAGAAGCAAGTATGGTGAGCACTAGTTCCAGYCGCCTCGTTCGATGGGATGAATTCGCGAGTGCCACCTGGCCCGCTGTCTGCGGCCCATTTCCGCGTGGGCAGCAAATCATCCCTTCGAATGATGCGGGTTCCTGTGCCGACGCAGATAATCCCTCGTGCCGATTCGGCAATCACGATGACGGGAGAACAGCATGTTCGAGGATCTGCGCGGCAAGCGAGCCCTGGTGACGGGTGCTTTCGGCGGACTGGGCAGTCATTTCGCAACGGTGCTGGCCGGTGCCGGTGTTCAGGTGGCGCTGGCTGGCCGTCGTGTCGAGGCGGGCCGGCAGGTCGCGGCCCGGATCGAGCGGGATCGTGGCACGGCCTGCGTAGTGCCCATGGATGTGACGGACGCCGCTTCGGTCGCTGACGCCTTTGACGCCGCGGAATCGCGGCTCGGCGGGCCTGTGCAAATCGTCGTCAACAACGCCGGCATTGCCGTAACGCGCCCTGCTGTGGAGTGCGATGCGCATGACTGGCAGAGCGTCATCGACGTGAACCTGAACGGCGCATGGCGCGTCGCGCAAACTGCCGGCCAGCGCATGATCGCGCAGCGCGAGGGATCGATCATCAATATCGCCTCGATCCTCGGTCTGCGGGTGGCGCAGCAAGTGCCGGCCTATGCCGCCGCCAAGGCCGGATTGATCCATCTGACGCAGGCGCTGGCGCTCGAATGGGCCCGGCATGGCGTCCGGGTCAACGCGCTCGCACCGGGCTATATCGAAACCGACCTCAACCGCGACTTCTTTGCCAGCGAGGCCGGACAGGCACTGATCCGCCGCGTGCCGCAGCGCCGGGTCGGGCAGCCTGAATATCTCAACGGAGCGCTCCTGCTGCTGGCCTCCGATGCCGCGACGTTCATGACGGGTGCGGTGCTTGCCATCGACGGCGGCCATCTTGTTTCCTCCCTCTGACCTTCCGGTAGACGCCCAACCATGCCCTCTTCGCCTTTGGTTTCCAACCTGACATCGCCCCCAGGGGGCTCCGTTGGCTGCGCCGACCTTGATCTTGAACGCCTGGCCGACTGGATGCGCCAGGCAGGATTGGACCCACGCGGCTTGAATGCGTGCGTACTGTCGGGCGGACAGTCGAACCCGACCTTCCTGCTCCAGGCGGCGAGCGACGCATTTGTCCTGCGTAAGCAGCCGCCAGGGGCGCTGCTGCCGTCCGCGCACGCCATTGACCGGGAATACCGGGTGATGCAGGCCCTGAACGGCAGCGGCGTTCCGGTGCCTCGCATGGTGGCCTATTGCGATGATGCCTCGCTGATTGGCACACCGTTCTTTCTGATGGAGTACGTGCGCGGCAGGAACTTTGTCGATCCCACCCTGCCCGGGCTCGCCGTGGCCGAGCGGAAGGCGATATACGCGGACATCAACCGCGTTTTGGTCGCGCTGCACGGCGTGGACCATGGCCCGGCCGGCCTGGACACTTTCGGCCGGCCGGGCAATTACTTCGCGCGGCAGATCGACCGCTGGAGCCGCCAGTACCGCAGTTCGGGAGGTGCGCCGATCGAGGCAATGGAAGCATTGATGGAATGGTTGCCAGCCCACATTCCCGATGGCGATGAGACCTGCGTCGTACATGGTGATATGCGCATGGACAACCTGATCATCCATCCAACCGAGCCGCGCGTGGTCGCCGTGCTCGACTGGGAACTCTCCACGCTAGGGCATCCGCTGGCGGACCTCTCGTACTTCTGCATGTCGTGGTGCGTTCCGCCTGACCTGTGGCGCGGCGTGGCGGGGGTCGACCTGGCTGCGCTCGGCATTCCGCAGGAGCACGCGTTCGTCGAGGACTACTGCCGCGCGCGCGGCATCGACGCCATTCGCAATTGGGACTTCTATCTCGCCTATAACCTGTTTCGCATGGCCGCCATCCTGCGCGGCGTTGCGGCGCGCGCGGCGGGAGGCAATGCGTCAGCGGCCGATGCCGCGAGCATGGAAGCGAAGGTACGGCCGTTGGCCGATCTGAGCTGGCGATGCGCGCGCCGGAGCGGCACGCAGTAGAAACGACACGCAGGTCCGGATCAACCCAGCCTGGGTGCTTGCGCCAAGGGAGAGATCACCTCCCGGGAATAGCTGAATGCGCGCCCGACATCCAGCTGCCGTATGCGCCAGGCATTGTCGGGCTCCAGTGCGAACTGGCATGTCACATCCGCGAGCAGAAATGGTGTGGAACCCGGTACCGGGAGGGTGGCGGGCGCGCCGTTGTCATACAGATGCAGGGCCAGACAATAGGCCGCCGTGGCACGCTCCGGATCCTGCACGAGCATCGCAAAGTTGCTGACGATATGCCGCGCGACTTGCGTTGCCGATCTCTTCCTCACTGACGCTTCAATCTGTTGTCGACCGCGCAGCATGACACCACCGCGTTCCCACAGGCAATCGGGTGCGACTTGCTTCATTGCGAGGGGATAATCCGCCCTGTCCAGGCCATAGTAGAAGAGCAGAACGCTCTGATGGCAGGCAGTCACCTGTGCGTGGCTTTCGAAAGGGCTCATGACGGCATTCTCAAGGAAGTTATGCGTGGAATTCCGGATGGACTGTGTTGGCCAGGATCCACCGGCCGGAGAATTATGTGGCGCGATGCTGGCGCATTGCCTCATTCGAAAGGATGAATTGTCGGGCGGCGGGCCGGTGCCCGGAGCGCATGACCCGGAATTCATCACCTCGGATGAGGCGGATCTGCCCTGACTGCGGATAATCCATCGAAAACCTGCCCCGCGCAGAGGCCGCTCAATGAGATGGAGATTGCATGAGCACGAGACGTCGAATCTTTGAAGCGGAACACGATCTGTTCCGCGAATCCGTTATCCGCTTCATCCGCAACGGGGTGGCACCGCAGGTTGATGACCGGCGCAAAGCCGGATGATGCGCTCGTGCCCTATTCGACGCTGCGGGAGCGCAGCGGCAAAGCAGCACGAACGTGACGATCAGCGGATCTGTGTGCGCCGCGGCGCGAATCAATGGTGGGAAGGCCTTGCGCAGGCGCTGCGCTTCGGCACGCCGGCCGGCCTCGTACAGTCCTTGCCCGCGATCTCCTGACCGTCTATGCGCGGCTCCTGGCTGCCGGTGTCCGGCTTGTGCGCGCACGGTGGCGGGCGAGTGCCTGCAGCAATCGTCTCTGTGTCAGGTCTATCAGGCCGTCAAAGCAATGTGCGACCCGCATGTTCGCCCCGCATGTTCGCCCCGCCTCCGATTGGCCCGTGCACCAGTTGGCGGGGATCGTCCTGACCACCCTGGGTCTTCACTTCCGGGTGATGTTCCGCCTGCAGGCTTAGGCGATGCCGGGGAGCCCCGGTTATCGCCAAGATGGACCGATGATCAGCCCACAAATGCCTTTTCAAGCACAAAATGGCCCGGCGCGCTCATATTGCCTTCTGTGAAGTGCTGCTCGGTCAGCATCGCGCGGATGTCCTTGAGCATATCGGGGCTGCCGCACAGCATGATGCGGTCGTTCTCCAGCGAGAACGGCTCCACGCCCAGGCGCTCGAACAGCTCGCCGTTGGCGATCAGGTCGGTGATCCGGCCCTGGTTGTCGAACTCTTCGCGGGTCACGGTGGGGAAATACACCAGCTTTTCGCGGATCAGCTCGCCCAGGTGCTCATGCTGCGGCAAGTGCTCCGAGATCAACTCGCGGTAGGCCAGTTCCTCGACGAAGCGGCAGGTATGGGTCAGCACGACCTTGTCATAGCGCTCATACACTTCCGGGTCGCGGATGATCGACAGGAACGGGGCCAGGCCGGTGCCGGTGGCCAGCAGCCACAGGGTCTTGCCCGGCAGCAGGTTGTCGACCAGCAGCGTGCCGGTGGGCTTCTTGCCGACGAAGATCTGGTCGCCTTCCTTCAGGTGCTGCAGGCGGGACGTCAGGGGGCCGTCGGGCACCTTGATGCTGAAGAATTCCAGCGTTTCCTCATAGTTGGCGCTGGCGATGCTGTAGGCACGCAGCAGCGGACGACCGTTCACTTCCAGGCCGACCATGGCGAACTGGCCGTTTTCGAAACGGAAACCGGGGTCGCGGGTGCACGTGAAGCTGAAAAGCGTGTCGGTCCAGTGGTGGACGGAGAGGATGGCTTGCTGGTTGAGATTGCTCATGAATAAAGCGCGGTAAGCGCTGGATAGCGCCGGCGTCGGTGGGCCTGATGCCAGTGGCTGGGCGGTAGCTTGCCGGGTGCGTTCAACAAGGCGGGCTCCGGTCCGAAGGCAGGAAGACACGCCGATCAAGGTGAGAAGATAGCGGATTTTAGAAGAAAACGCAGGGCGCGTCCCGATTCATGCATGTTCAGGGGGGTTTTAAGCCCCACGCCCCGCGTTTTCCGCCCCTGCACCGCGCCAATACAGCCCCAATGCCGCCCTAACGGCGCCCGGAAAGCCGCCTGACCACTGAAATCAGCCGGTCCACCTCGTCCGTGGTGTTATAGAAGGCCAGCGAGGGCCGCACCGTGGCCTCCACGCCAAAACGCCGCAGGATGGGCTGGGCGCAGTGATGCCCGGAGCGCACGGCGATGCCTTCCTCGTTGAGCGCTTTGCCCACTTCCTCGGTCTCGTAGCCCTTGAGCACGAAGGACAGCACGCTGGCCTTGTCGCGCGCCGTGCCCACCAGCCGCACGCCCGGGATGGGCTGCAGCAGGTGGGTGGCGTACTCCAGCAGGTCGTGCTCGTAGCGGGCGATGTTCTCCATGCCCACCCGCTCCACGTAGTCCAGCGCGGCGCCCAGCCCTACCGCGTCGGCGATATTGCCTGTGCCGGCCTCGAAGCGGTTGGGCGGCGGCTGGAACACGGTGCGCTCGAAGGTCACGTCGGCAATCATGTTGCCGCCGCCCTGCCAGGGCGGCATGTCCTCCAGCACCTCGCGCTTGCCGTAGACCACGCCGATCCCGGTAGGCCCGAACACCTTGTGGCCGGAGAACACGAAGAAGTCGGCATCGATCGCCCGCACGTCCACCCGCATATGCGAGACCGACTGCGCGCCATCGACCAGCGCGCGGGCGCCGGCGCGGTGGGCCAGGTCGACGATCTCCCTGACCGGCACGACGGTGCCGAGCGCGTTCGAGACCTGGGTCACGGACACGATCTTCGTGCGGTCGTTGAGCAGCCGGCGGTATTCATCCAGCAGCACCTGGCCCGAATCGTCCACCGGGATCACCCGCAGCTTCGCCCCGGTCTGCGCGGCAAGCTGCTGCCACGGCACGATATTGGCGTGATGCTCCAGGTGCGAGACGATGATCTCGTCGCCCTCACCCACGTTCTGCGCGCCCCAGGTCTTGGCGATCAGGTTGATGGCCTCGGTGGTGCCGCGCACGAAGATGATCTCGTCGGGCGAGGATGCGCCGATAAAGCGCTGCACCTTGCCGCGCGCGGACTCGTAGGCATCCGTGGCACGCCCTGCCAGCGCATGGGCGGCGCGGTGGATGTTGGAGTTCTCGTGAGCGTAGAAGTAAGAGATCCGGTCGATCACCGACTGCGGCTTGTGGGTGGTGGCGGCATTGTCGAACCAGACCAGCTGCCTGCCGTTGACGCGCTCTTGCAGGATCGGGAAATCGCGGCGAATCGCGTTGACGTCGAACGGCACGCGCGCCGAAGACGATGCCCACGGCAGCGCCTCCTCCTGCTCGCGCCCGTAGCCGTAGGCGCCCGGCCCTTGCTGCGGCAGATGCAGCGAGAGCGGATCGCCGGACGTGGCGATGTCGCGCAGCCCTGCCGGGCCGCCATGCAGGTCGCGGCCGGCGCCCTCCAGGAAGTAGTAGGCAGGGGCAGCCGAGGACTGCGGCGACGGCGCGGCAGCGTGCGGCACGCCCAGCGCCTGGCCGCCTAAGCGGCTTTCCAGCGCGGGCGCCACCGTGGCTACCGTATCGGGCAGGCCGTTCTGCGCCACCGCGGCCGGCCGCAGCGCGGGTGCCCGGCTGGGCAGCGACAGCACATGCGTGGGCGCCGGCGGAAGCAGGTTGGCGCCAGGCACATGGCCTTGCGGAATCGACGCACCCGGCACGCCGGTGCCCGTGCCGCCAGGACCCGCCACGGGCGAACCCGGCGGGGCCGGGTTGTTCACCACCGGCAGCGACTGCGCGGCAGCCGGCGACGTGCCCGGCAGCGCCGAGAAGAATGCCCCTGCCAGGCGCGCCAGCACCGCCGGATCGGGCAGGCCGGGCGGCACCGCGGGCGCACCCGGCAGCGCTGCCGGCGAACTGGCGGACGGATGCACCGGATTACTTGTAGGTGTCAGGATAGTCATGGTACTTGCCGATCTCCACGTCATCGAGAACCGCCAGCGCATCCGGCGCGTGCACGGCCAGCGAGCAGTACAGCGAGATCAGGTACGAAGCGATAGCCTGGTCGTTGATACCCATGAAGCGCACCGACAGGCCCGGGCCCTGCTCGCCCGCCACACCCGGCTGGAACAGGCCGACCACGCCCTGGCGCTTGTCGCCCACGCGCAGCAGCAGGATCTTGCTCTTGCCGTCGGCCACCGGCACCTTGTCCGACGGGATCAGCGGAATACCGCGCCAGGTGATGAACTGGGAACCGAACAGGCTCACCGTGGGCGGCGGCACGCCACGGCGCGTGCATTCGCGGCCGAAGGCGGCAATCGCCAGCGGGTGGGTCAGGAAGAAAGCCGGTTCCTTCCACACCTTGCTCAGCAGTTCGTCCATGTCGTCCGGGGTGGGCGCGCCGGTCAGCGGGAAGATGCGCTGCTCTTCGGCCACGTTGGCCAGCAGGCCGTAGTCAGGGTTGTTGATCAGCTCGCCTTCCTGGTGCTCCTTGATGGTCTCGATGGTGAGGCGGAGCTGTTCCTTGATCTGGTCGTGCGGGCTGCTGTACAGGTCCGACACGCGGGTGTGCACGTCGAGCACGGTGCTCACCGCGTTCAGGAAATACTCGCGCGGCTGCTCTTCGTAGTTGACGAAGGTGCGGGGCAGCTTGCCCTCATCGTCGCGCTGGGTGCAGGCCACCTTGACCGATTCCGGGTCCTGCACCTTGTTCAGGCGATAGATGCCGGCTTCCACCGGTACCCATTGCAGGAAATGCGTCAGCCAGCGCGGCGTGATGGTCGCGAGCTGGGGAATGGTCTTGGTGGCATTGGCTAGTTGCCGTGCTGCGTTATCGCCGAGCGCCGTCTGGACGCTCCCGTTTACCGACATGTGCTACTCCGTTGGGCTGTTAGCGGATTGCCAGCGTATTGCTGGTGGATTGCTGGCGGATTGCCATATGAGAAAAACAAGAATCGTTATTACCGCAGCGATTATCGGGAGGCGGCCCGCCCCGTTCAACATGCTATAGACGGCAATGCGCGGGGATTTGCGCGCATCACCCGGAACTGGCTACGTCCGCGTGCCGGCAATCTCCGCGTCGCGTGGCGCTGCGTGCGTGCCGCCCGTTTTCAGCAGCCATGAGATCGGCACGCCCAGCGCGGCGGCAAGCTTCTCCACCGTGACGATCGAGGCGATCGCGCTGCCGCGCTCGATCTCGCCGATATACGAGCGGTTCAGCCCCGCATGCTCGGCAAGCTCTTCCTGCGACCACGCGTGCGCCTCGCGCAACTGGCGCACCGTGGCGCCCAGGGTCCTTACGAGGTCGTTCATGGCAGGCTCGCCTCGATGGCGCGCTGCGCGCCGCTTGCGGATGGCGCCCTGGCGGTTTCGTTGCGCGACACGGCCTGTGTGACATGGGCGCCCGGGGCTACGTCCTGCGTCACCCAGACGTTGCCGCCGATCACCGCGCCGCGGCCCAGCGTGACGCGGCCGAGGATGGTGGCGCCGGCGTAGATCACCACATCGTCCTCGACGATAGGATGGCGCAGCAGGCCCTTCTCCAGCTTGCCGGTGGCGTCGCGCGGGAATCGCTTGGCGCCCAGCGTGACGGCCTGGTACAAGCGGACTCGCTCCCCGATGATGGTGGTCTCGCCAATCACCACGCCGGTGCCGTGATCGATAAAGAAGCCGCCGCCGATCCGGGCGCCGGGATGGATGTCGATGCCGGTCTCGGCATGCGCCAGTTCGGCGACGATGCGCGCGAGCAGCGGCAGGCCAAGGCCGTAGAGGGCATGGGCGATGCGGTGGTGGATCATCGCGAGGATGCCGGGGTAGCAGAGCAGGACTTCGTCGACGCTGCCGGCGGCGGGGTCGCCGTGGAAGGCGGCCAGGACGTCGCTGTCGAGGAGGCTGCGGATGCGGGGGAGTTCTCCGGCGAATTCACGTATTGCAGTCAGCGCTTGCGCGCGCAGCGCGGCTTCGTCGCGGTCGCCATGGCGCGCCGCGTAATGCAGTTCCAGGCGTGTCTGGGCCAGCAGGCCGTGCAGGGCCGCGTCCAGGGAGTGGGCTATGTAGAGATTTTCGCTTTCCTGGCGGAGGTCGGGGGGGCCCAGGCGCATGGGGAACAGGACGCCTTTTAGCGTGGCGATGATTTGTGACAGGGCGTCGCGGGAGGGCAGGTCCCGGCCGCCTGGTTCCAGCAGGCGTTGTTGGCCTTCGCGCCATTGTTGGCGTACTTGCTGCAGGGCGAGTACGATCACGCCGATTTCGAAGTCAGCCATTTTGGTACTCCCCGTTTTTTTGTGTTTGTTGGCGTGGTAGGTTGTGCTGTTTTTTTTGTGTGTGAGCCGGAAGTCAAAGGCCTGAAAGCCTAAAGTCAAAGGCGGTTTCACCCCCCTGCGGGGGGCGACCTACTTTCTTGTCTTGCCAAGAAAGTAGGCAAAGAAGGCGCGCCGGATCCCGAGGCGCCCCATACGGCCTGGTACACCTTCACGGCTCGCTTCGCATCGCGTTGGGGGTGTGGACCGCCCTTGGGGGCGCTCCACACGGCTACACCCTGCGAGGTTTGAATCGACTCTCGGTTTGCTCCCCTCTCCCGCTTGCGGGAGAGGGCGGGCGTTTGCCATGTCGCCGTGCCGCAAAGAATGCACTGGCTCCGTTTCCAGTGGTTCCTGACAGCCGTAGTCATTCCAACCGGCATTGGCCCATCCTGCCCGCCACCCTTAATCCTGGACCCACGGCAATTCATGAAAGCGCCAGCCGCCGCTCTTGCCGCGCCGTTGCCGTTCGTCGATTTCGCCTTCGAAGCCTTCGAGCACGTTGAACACGTGGGCCTTTCCGGCTTTGGTGGCGGCTTCCGCGGCGAGCGCGGAGCGGTTGCCGCTGCGGCACAGCAGCAGCACGACGGTGTCTTTGCCGGTCTTGGCTTCCAGTTCGCGCACGAAGCGTGGGTTGCGGGTGAGGCTGGTGCCGGTGGCCCAGGGCACGTGCAGGGTGTCGGGCACGTAGCCGACGAACTTGCGTTCCTCGGCGGTGCGGACATCGACCAGCACGGCGTCGCCGGCGCTGAACAGCGCCCACGCTTGCTGCGGCGTCACGCGGCCGGCGTACGGCAGGCCGGAGGAACGTGCCACGCCGCGTGCGGCTTCCAGCACGGGATGCTTGATCTTGTCTTCCAATGCAACTGTCATGAAACGCTCTCCTTGCAGCCTGTTATCCGCGCCGGGATCGATGCGGCCGGGCCTTCCCCGATGCACGGTTTGTGGTTGACGGCAACCGCCTATAGCCATCACGCCACAACTATGAAATGGCGCGGGAAGATTGAGAACGAATAAAAACGCATTTCCAAAGACAGTTCATCCAGCACGGCAGGCAGCGCAGGCGGAAACGGCGGCCCCGCGCCAAGCCGCGCAGCGTTTGTCGGCAGACGGCAATGCTCCGTGTGCCGCCATTCGAATGGTTTATATTGCGCGGGCGCCCTTCCACATGAATTCGAGATTCGGAAATGACCTTGACGATGCGTAACGGCATTCGCCGCCGCGGCCTGGCCGCGCTGGCCCTTTGCGGTGCCGGGCTGCTATCCATGGCGCGGGCCGCCGACGCGCCCGCGCCGGATGCCGCGGCAAGCGATCCCGCCGGCCTTGGCTGGATGGCGGGATCGCCGCCGCCACCCGACCGCACCGTGCGCTTCGACGATGGCAGCTACTGGCGCTTTCCCGCCCTGCGCTGGAGCGTGTCGCATTTCCGGGAGCTGATGCCCACCGTCAATGTCTCGCGCGGACTGGGCGCGCCGGTGCCGCTGCCGCGCGCATTGCGCACCGATATCGACGCGCTGCGGTTCATGCCGATCGGCGCCACCCAGCCCATGACCTGGGAAGCCTCGCTCGCGGCCAACTACACCGATGGCATCGTGGTGCTGCATCGCGGGCGCATCGTGTACGAGCGCTATTTCGGCGCGCTGAAGGACGACGGCCAGCACGCCGCGATGTCGGTCACCAAGTCGGTCATCGGCACGCTCGGCGCCATGCTGGTCGCCGAAGGCCGCCTCGATGCGGACAAACGCATGGTGGACTATGTGCCCGAACTCGCCTCGTCCGCCTTTGGCAATGCCACCGTGCGCCAGGTGCTGGACATGACCACGGGCCTCAAGTACAGCGAGGATTATGCCGACCCGGACGCCGAGGTCTGGCTGCACGCGCAGGCGGGCAGCCCGCTGCCCAAGCCCAGGGACTACACCGGCCCGCGTAACTACTACGAGTCCATCCAGGCGATCCAGCCGCAGGGCGAGCATGGCGCGGCCTTCGGCTACAAGACCGTCAACACCGACGCACTGGGCTGGGTGATCGCGCGCGTGACCGGGCGCTCGGTGGCCGGGTTGCTATCGGAACGCATCTGGCGCCGGCTGGGCGCGGAGCAGGACGGGTATTTCACGGTGGATTCGATCGGCACGCCCTTTGCCGGCGGCGGCCTGAACACCGGCCTGCGCGACCTGGCGCGCTTTGGCGAGATGCTGCGCAACGACGGCAGGTTCAACGGGCAGCAGATCCTGCCCAGGGCCGTGGTCGACGACATCCGCCGCGGCGGCGACAAGGCCGCCTTTGCCAGGGCGGACTATCCCCTGCTCAAGGGCGGCAGCTATCGCGACATGTGGTGGGTCACCCATAACGAGCACGGCGCCTACATGGCGCGGGGCGTCCACGGCCAGCGCATCTATATCGACCCGAAGGCCGAGATGGTGATCGTGCGCTACGCCTCGAACCCCGTGGCCGGCAATGCCGCCAACGACCCGACCACGATTCCGGCCTTTCACGCACTGGCGAAACACCTGCTGGCCAGCCCTCGCTGACTTGTCCCGACGCGGACGGCCTAGCCCGCCCGCCGTGGCGCGCGCGCCCTCTTGGCCGCCGGCTTCTGCTGTCCGGCCAGTTGCCCGGCAGCCGCGCGCAGGCACTCCACCAGTTGCAGGCTGCTGGGCGTGAGCCGCCCTTCGCGCAGCGTGATCAGGCCAACGGGCGGCAGTTCCAGCGGCACGTCCATGGGCAGGATGTGGAAACGCCCCTCCCGCTCGAACTGCTGCCCTACCGACCGGGCCAGGAAGCCCACCGCGTCGCGCTGGGTGACGAAGGTCGAGATCGCCAGATAGGAGGAGGATTCGATCAGGTCCGTGGGCGGCTGCAGCCCGTGGCGGTAGAACTCTTGTTCCAGCTTGACCCGCAGCGACGCCCACGGCGGCGGCATCACGCAAGGCATGCCGGCCAGGTCTGCCCAGGCTGGCGCGCGCTTGTGCGCCAGCGGGTGGCCGCTGCGCACCACCGCCACCATCGGCTCGTTGTACAGCGGCTCGGTGACCAGGTCCGGCGCGGCATAGCCAGGCTCCAGCCGACCGATGATCAGGTCCAGCTCGCTGATCCGCAGCTTGGGCAGCAGGTGCGGCAAATCCCCCTCCTCGACCAGCACGGTAGCTTGCGCGGAACGCTGCTTGAGCAGGCTGACAGCCTGCGCCAGCAACACCGGCAAGGCCGCGCCCATCGACCCCACCCGCGTGCGCCCCGCCGCGCCGCTGGCCTCCGCGGCGATCTCATCGCGGGTGCGCTCGTATTGCGCCAGCACCGAGCGGGCAAAGCGCACCAGCGAGGCGCCCGCCGGCGTCGGCTCCGTGCCGCGCGTGGAGCGTGTGAAGAGCGTCAGGCCGAGCGTCTTCTCCACCTCGGTGAGCATCTTGGAGACGGCCGGCTGGCTCACGGAGAGGAAGTCGGCGGTATGGCCGAGATGGCGGAACTCGTCCAGCGCCACCACCAGTTGCAGGTGGCGTAGCTTGATATTGGAGCGCAGCGCGCGGTCGATCTGGGGCATGGCGGGATTCTACCCAACTTCTACTTAACTTTAAGGTTATGAAGCCATTCCGATCATTGATTGGATTGTTATGAAGCGCTTTGCCACAATCCAGCCTGACCGGTGAACACCGCCACCGGCCCATGACTCCAATAATGACATCCTGCGAGGACGACACATGACCGCACCCCACGGCATCAATCCCGGGCGACGCCGCCTGCTCATCGGCGGGGCCGCGGCCGCCGCGACCGGTACCGCAGGCCTGCTGCTGCCGGGCTTCGCACGGGCTGGCGAGTATCCGGAACGTCCCATCACCTTTATCTGCCCGTGGCCTGTCGGCGGCACCGCCGACCAGTCGATGCGCGCGCTGTGCCAGGTGGCGTCGGGCGTACTCAAGCAATCGATCGTGGTGGAAAACCGCGCCGGCGCCTCGGGCATGATCGGCACCAAGGCGCTGGCCCGCGCCAAGCCGGACGGCTACACCATCGGCCAGATCCCGATCTCGGTGACGCGCTTCTCGCAACTCGGCATGCTGCAACTCGATCCGCGCACCGAACTCACCTACCTCGCCCGCACTTCCGGCCAGACCTTCGGCATCGCGGTGCCGGCGAACTCGCGCTTCAAGTCGCTCAAGGAAGTGGTGGCGGAAGCCAAGGCGCACCCCGGCAAGCTTACCTACGCGCATGCCGGCATCGGCGGCGCCACCCACGTGGGCATGGAGGAATTCGCGCAGGCCGCCGGCATCCGCTTCAATGCCATCGCCTACAAGGGCGGCGCGCAGGCGCTGCAGGACGTGCTGGCCGGACAGGTCGACCTGCTGGCCGATTCCAGCTCGTGGGCGCCCCACGTGGAAGCCGGCAAGCTGCGCCTGCTGGCGACCTGGGGCGACCAGCGCACGCCGCGCTTCAAGGACACGCCCACGCTCAAGGAACTCGGCTACAAGGTGGTGGTGGAAGCCCCCAACGGCATCGGCGCGCCGGTCGGCCTGGACCCCGCCGTGGAAAAGAAGCTGCGCGACGCCTTCCGGCTAGCCGTGGCCAGCAAGGAGTTCCAGCAGGTCGCGGCCCGCATCGACGCGCCTGTCATGTACCTGGACGGTCCGGAATACAAGCGCTACATCAGCACCGTGTACGACCAGGAAACCCAACTGATCCAGCGCCTCAAGCTCAAAGAGCTGCTGCAACAAGGTTGACCGCCCCGTGAACGCCGCCGCCCTCATCCGCCTGCACGCCAACGACAACGTCCTGATCGCACGGGACGCCCTCAGCCTCGGCCAGAACCTCCCCGAACTGGGCCTGCGCGTGCGCGCGCAAGTGCCCGCCGGGCACAAGATCGCCGCCTGCGCCATTGCCAGGGGCACGCAGGTACGCAAGTTCGACACCGTGATCGGCGTGGCCGAGCGCGATATCGAGGCCGGCGACCACGTCCACTCGCACAATCTCGCGCTGGTGGATTTCTACCGCGACCCCGGCTTTTGCGAGGACGTACGGCCGGTGGACTATGTGCCCGAGGCCGAGCGCGCCACCTTCATGGGCTTCGTGCGGCCCGATGGCCGTGTCGGCACGCGCAACTTCATCGGCATCCTCTCGTCGGTGAACTGCTCGGCCACGGTGATCCGGCATATCGCCGACCACTTCACGCCCGAGCGCATGGCGGCCTATCCCAATGTGGATGGCGTGGCCGCCTTCGCCCAGACCAGCGGCTGCGGCATGTCCTCGCCCAGCGAGCACTTCGACGTGTTGCGCCGCACGCTGGCCGGCTACGCCCGCCATCCCAACCTGGCCGGCGTACTGATCGTCGGCCTGGGCTGCGAGCGCAACCAGGTAGCGGGGCTGGTGGAATCGCAAGGCCTGGTGCCCGGCAGCCACGTACGCACCATGGTCATGCAGGACACCGGTGGCACGGCGGCCACCATCCAGGCCGGCATCCGCGCCATCGAAGACATGCTGCCGGGCGCCAACGCCGCGGTACGCCAGCCGGTAAGCGCCAGCCACCTGAAGATCGGCCTGGAATGCGGCGGCTCGGACGGCTTCTCCGGCATCAGCGCCAACCCGGCGCTGGGCGCGGCGATGGATATCCTGGTACGCCACGGCGGCACCGCCATCCTGTCGGAAACCCCGGAGATCCACGGCGTCGAATACATGCTCACGCGCCGCGCCGTGACACCCGAAGTCGGCCAGAAACTGCTGGACCGCCTGGCCTGGTGGGAACGCTACACCGCCGGCCAGAACGCCCAGTTCAACGGCGTGGTCGGCCACGGCAACCAGCAAGGTGGCCTGGCCAATATCTTCGAGAAATCGCTGGGCTCCGCCATGAAAGGCGGCACCACGCCGCTGCAGGCCGTCTACGAATACGCCGAGCCGATCGAGCAGGCAGGCTTCGTCTTCATGGACTCCCCCGGCTACGATCCGGTAGCCGCCACCGGCCAGATTGCCAGCGGCGCCAACCTGATCTGCTTCACCACCGGCCGCGGCTCCATGTTCGGCTCCAAGCCCGCGCCCACCATCAAGCTGGCAAGCAATACGCCGATGTACACCCGGCTGGAAAGCGATATGGACATCAACTGCGGGCTGGTGCTGGACGGCGAACTCAGCGTGGAGCAAATGGGGCAGCGGATCTTCGAACACATCCTGGAGGCCGCTTCGGGCCATCCGACCAAGAGCGAAGCACTGGGGCTGGGAGACAACGAGTTCGTGCCCTGGCACCTGGGAATCGTCAGCTAGGAAGTGAAGCCAATTGGCTTTGGACCGCACCGTGGCCTGGCGAGCGCCCGCCCTCTGCCTCGCCGCCCAAAAAAGGCGATATCGCCAGACCAAATTTCGGTGTAGCCGTGTGGAGCGCCCCCAAGGGCGGGCCACACCCCARCGCGATGCGAAGCGAGCCGTCAAGGTGTACCAGGCCGTATGGGGCGCCTCGGGATCCGGCGAAAAGAGCGGAAAAGAGGGACCCATGTTTGAGTATCGCCWTAAGGCGATGCGAGTTTGGGTCCCGGCCGCTCTTTTCGCCGGATCCCGAGGGGGTGTCGCCCCATCCGGCGCGCCTTCTTTGCCTACTTTCTTGGCAAGACAAGAAAGTAGGTCGCCTCCCCGCAGGGGAGGTGAAACTGCCTTTGACCTTTAAGCCTTTAAGCCTTTGACTTTAAGCCATTGACGTTGCCTTTGAAGTCAACCGCCACCAATCAAGCCCAACAGACGCCAAAGACGCCGCCATGCTCACCCTCAACCACCCCGCCCTCCTCCGCACCCAAAACCTGATCGCCCAGGAATGGACCGCCAGCCAAACCGGCCAGCACCTGGAAGTCACCAACCCCGCCACCGGCGCCACCTTCGCCTCCGTCCCCGACAGCACCGCCAAGGACGCAGCCCACGCCGCCGACGCAGCCGCAGCCGCCTTCCCAACCTGGAGCCGCCGCACAGCCCGCGAACGGGCGCAACTGATCAAACGCTGGCACGCCCTGATCCTCGAACACCAGGAAGACCTCGCCCGGATCATCTCCACCGAACAAGGCAAGCCCATCAAGGAGAGCCGCGGAGAAGTCCAGTACGGCGCCTCCTATGTGGAATGGTTCGCCGAGGAAGCCACCCGCATCAGCGGCGAAATCGTGGCCGAATCCGTCCCTGGCCGCAAGATGCTGGTACTCAGGGAACCGGTAGGCGTAGTGGCAGCCATCACGCCATGGAACTTCCCGCTCGCCATGATCGCCCGCAAGATCGCCCCGGCGCTGGCTGCCGGCTGCACGGTCGTCGCCAAGCCGGCCGAAGACACGCCGCTGACCGCGCTCGCCCTGGTCTACCTTGCCGAAAAAGCGGGCCTGCCCCCGGGCGTCCTGAACATCGTCACCGCCTCGCGCGCCAACACCCCGGCCGTGGTCGACACCTGGCTGGCAGACAGCCGCGTACGCAAGATCACCTTTACCGGCTCCACGCCGGTAGGCAAGCACCTGGCCCGCGAATCCGCCGGCACGCTGAAAAAGCTATCCCTCGAACTGGGCGGGAACGCACCCTTCATCGTGTTCGACGACGCCGACCTCGATGCCGCCGTCGACGGCCTGATGGCCTCCAAGTTCCGCAACGGCGGCCAGACCTGCGTCTGCCCCAACCGCGTCTATGTGCAGGCCGGCGTGCACGATGATTTCGTGGCGCGGCTGGCCCGGCGCGTGGCCGCGCTGCACGTCGGCCCCGCCACCGAGGAAGCCTCGCAGATCGGCCCCATGATCAACGCCCGCGCCGTGGACAAGATCGCCCGCCACGTGGAAGACGCGGTCGCCAAGGGCGCGCGCGTGATCACCGGCGGCGAACGGGTGCGCCTCGCCGACGGCCCGCATTACTACGCTCCCACCGTGCTGACCCATGCCACCCCGGAAATGGCGCTTTCCTGCGAGGAAACCTTCGGCCCGGTAGCGGCCATCTTCCGCTTCGCCAGCGAAGACGAAGTGATCCGCGACGCCAACGACACACCGTTCGGCCTGGCCGCCTATTTCTACTCCAACGACGTGCGCCGCATCTGGCGCGTGGCGCAGGCGCTGGAAACCGGCATCGTCGGCATCAACGAAGGCGCCATCGCATCCGAGGCCGCGCCGTTCGGCGGCGTCAAGGAATCCGGCTACGGACGCGAGGGATCGCGCCACGGGCTGGACGACTACATGCACACCAAATATCTCTGCCAGGGCCAGCTCGGCTGAGCGCTGCGGCACCCGGCCCACGACATACAGGAACCAACATGCCCGCACACAACGCATTCAAGGCCGCGCTGGCGGCCAGCCAGCCCCAGGTCGGCCTGTGGCTCTCGATGGCATCGCCCTACCTGGCCGAAGTCTCGGCCACGGCCGGCTTCGACTGGCTGCTGATCGACGGCGAGCACGCCCCCAACGACCTCCACGCCACGCTGCACGCCCTGCAGGCCATCGCGCCCTACCGCTCGCAGCCCGTGGTGCGCTGCGTGGCGGGCGAAGTGGCGCTGATCAAGCAGTTGCTGGATATCGGCGCGAAGAACCTGCTGGTGCCGATGGTGGATACCGCCGTGCAGGCCGCCGCGCTGGTCAGCGCCACGCGCTATCCGCCGCTGGGCATTCGCGGCGTGGGCAGCGCCGTGGGCCGGGCTTCGCAATGGAGCGCGCGCACCGACTATCTCGCCGTGGCCGACGATGAAATCTGCCTGCTGGTGCAGGCCGAAACCGTGACGGCCCTGGGCAACCTGGAAGCCATCTGCGCCGTGGACGGCGTCGACGGCGTCTTTATCGGCCCGGCCGACCTCGCCGCCTCGATGGGCCATCGCGGCAACCCCGGCCACCCCGAGGTGCAGGCCGCCATCGAGGGCGCCATGCGCACCATCGTCGCCAGCGGCAAGGCCGCCGGCACGCTGACCTCCGACCCCAAGCTGGCACGGCGCTACCTGGAGCTGGGCTGCACCTTCGTGGCGACCGGCGTGGACGTACTGGTATATGCTGGCGCCGCGCGCCGGCTGGCGGCGGACTTCATCGGCACCTGCGCCACGCCCGCGGCCGGCCCGTCCGCCGCCTACTGAATCCCGCGCCGCCCCTTCAACAACCAAGCACGCCCACATGCCGACCGACTCCCACACCTCCCCCGACACCACGCTGGCGGCCATGCAAGCCATCGTCGGCGCCGGCGCCTGCCTCAGCGGCGATGCCGATACCGAGTCCTATGTCACGGACTACCGCCGCATCTATCGCGGCAAGGCCCGGGTGGTGGTCATGCCATCGACCACCGGGCAGGTCAGCCAGGTCATGGCCTGGTGCCATGCCCATGGCGTGCCGGTGGTGCCGCAAGGCGGCAACACCTCCCTGATGGGCGGCTCGGTGCCCGACGATAGCGGCACCGCTGTGCTGCTGAGCCTGGGCCGCATGAACCGCGTGCTGGCGGTGGACACCATCAACGACACCCTGACCGTGCAGGCCGGCGTCACGCTCAACGCGGCCCGCACCGCGGCCGAACAGGAGCAGCGGCTGTTCCCCCTGCGCATCGGCTCAGAAGGCACCTGCCAGATCGGCGGCAACCTCGCCACCAACGCGGGAGGCACCGCCGTGCTGCGTTACGGCAATATGCGCGACCTGGTGCTGGGCATCGAGGCGGTGCTGCCGGATGGCCGGATCTATTCGTCCCTGCGCGGCCTGCGCAAGGACAATACCGGCTACGACCTGAAGCAGTTGTTCGTCGGCTCCGAAGGCACGCTCGGCATCATCACCGCCGCCGTGCTCAAGCTGATGCCGCAGCCGCGCGCCAGCGCCGTCGCCTTCGTGGCCGTGCAAAGCCCGGAAGCGGCCGTGCGCCTGCTGGGCGTGGCCAAGCAGATCGGCGGCCAGGCCGTCACGGCGTTCGAGCTGATCTCCGCGCCCGCGCTGGAACTGGTGCTCGAATACCTTGGCGACGTGGCTTCGCCCCTGCCCGCCCGGCACGACTGGATGGTGCTGATCGAACTCACCTCCGGCGGCAGCAACGAAAGCCTCAACGCCACGCTGATGGAAATCCTTGAGGCCGGACTGGAGCAGGAGCTGGTGCTGGACGCAGCGGTGGCCGCCAGCATGGCCGACGCCCAGCGCTTCTGGCGAATCCGCGAGGAAATCTCGGACGCGCAGACCCGCACCGGCGGCAGCATCAAGTGCGATGTCTCGGTGCCGCTGTCGCGCATCGCCGCGTTTATCGGCGACGCATCGGCCAAGGTGCTGGCGCTGGAGCCCGCCGCGCGCATGGTGATCTACGGCCATATGGGCGACGGCAACGTGCACTTCAACCCGCTGCGTCCCAAGGACCGGAGCGCGGCGGAGTTCCTCGGGCAGTGGTACGCGCCGATCTCCGAGGCCGTGGATACGCTGGCCCACGCGGAAAACGGCTCGATCTCCGCCGAGCACGGCATCGGCGTGGCCAAGCGCGACGACCTGAAGCGCTACAAGTCGCCGGTGGAACTGGAACTGATGTGGCAGGTCAAGCGGGCGCTGGATCCCAAGAACCTGCTTAATCCCGCCAAGATGCTGCCGAAGCTGGATTGACCCTGGTTTCCAGGCGGTCTCGGCGCCATGCCGACCGCCGGCGCGCCACGGTAAGCCTTCCGCACCGCCCTGCTCCCACGAAGCCCGCCTAGCCGCGGGCTTTTTTTCGTCTGCGCGTCGCGAGCCGCTTCGCGAAGTTCTCCGGCAGGATTCAGGCAGATCCGCAGGCCTATCCGTTCACGCCGCGCGGCAGCACTGGCGGCCTTTCCTCCCAGCATCCGCAAGGCGCTGGCGATCCCGGCCAATAACGCCACCGGCACCATCAAGGACGTCGAGCATGTGGTCATCCTGATGCAGGAGAACCGCTCGTTCGACCACTACTTCGGCACGCTCAAGGGCGTTCGCGGCTTCGGCGACAGGTTCACCATCCCGCTGCCCAACGGCCGCAAGGTATGGCAGCAGCAGCGTACCAACGGCGCCGTACTCACCCCCTATCACCTGGACGGCAGCGCCAACAACGCGCAGCGCGCCGCTGGAACGCCGCACGCTTGGGTGGACAGCCAGAAAGCCTGGGACAACGGGCGCATGGCAAGCTGGCCTACCCATAAGACAGACACCTCGATGGGGTACTTCAAGGAAAAGGAGATCCCGTTCCAGTTCGCGCTGGCCAACGCGTTCACGCTGTGCGATGCGTACCACTGCTCGATGCATACCGGCACGGATGCCAACCGCTCCTTCCACCTGACCGGCACAAACGGCGCCGCCGCCGGCGTTGCCTTTGTCAATAACGAGTGGGACTGGATCGACGGCCTGCCTGCCACGGCCAACAGGGGCTACACCTGGAAAACCTATGCGGAACGCCTGGAAGAAGCAGGCATCAACTGGATCTCGTACCAGAACATGCCGGACGAATGGGGCGACAACATGCTGGGCGCGTTCCGGCCGTTCCGCCTCGCCAACATTGCGTCCGGCTTCCCCGTATCCAGCGGCGGCGCACCCGGCGTACCCTATGCCAATACCGGCCAGGCCCTGCCGTACCACGCCTACGACGCTGCCACGGACAATGCCGCCAACCCGCTTTACAAGGGCATCGCCAATACGCTGCCGGGGATCGGCCCCGAGAGCTACCTGGATGCGTTCAAGCGGGACATCCGCGAGGGCAAGCTGCCCCAGGTGAGCTGGATGAACGCGCCTTCGCTCTATTGCGAGCACCCCGGGCCGTCCAGCCCGGTGCAGGGGGCGTGGTTCCTGCAGGAAGTCCTGGATGCGCTCACTGCCGTGCCCGAGGTATGGAGCAAGACCGTGCTGCTGGTCAACTTCGATGAGAACGACGGCTACTTCGACCATATGCCCTCGCCGTCGGCGCCGTCACGCAACGCCGACCTGTCGCTGGCCGGGAAGTCAACGCTCGGCGATGCCGACATGAGCGCCGAGTACTTCAGCCATCCCGCGCCGGCAGGCAGCAGCAGCCAGCCGGCAGCGGATGGCCGCGTCTACGGTCCGGGTCCGCGCGTGCCGCTGTTCGCGATTTCGCCGTGGAGCCGCGGTGGCTGGGTCAACTCGCAAGTGTTCGATCACACGTCGGTGCTGCGTTTCCTGGAGGCGCGCTTTGGCGTCGCGGAGCCCAACATTAGCCCGTTCCGCCGCGCCGTCTGCGGCGACCTGACCAGCGCGTTCAATTTCAAGACACCGAACGACGAAGCCCTGCCCACGCTTGACGGCCGCAGCACGCGCGCCGCGGCGGACCAGTTGCGCAACGCGCAGCAAGCGCTGCCCGCCGTGCCGTTGCCGCTGGACATGCAATTGCCGATCCAGGCCAGCGGCACGCGTCCCTCGCGCGCGCTGCCTTACGAGCTGCACACCAGCGCCCGCTGCAACGCCGCGGGCGTGGTGGAACTGGTGTTCTCCAACACGGGCTCGCAGGCCGCGGTGTTCCACGTCTACGACCGCTACAAGCTCGATCGGCTGCCGCGGCGCTACGTCGTGGAAGCCGGGAAATTGTTGAGCGACACCTGGAACGCGCGCCGGGACAACCTCGGAATGTACGACCTCTGGGTCGTCGGCCCGAATGGCTACCACCGGCACTTCAAGGGCGATACCGGCCGGATCGCCGACACCGGCGCCGCGCCGGAGATCCGCGTGTGCTATGACATCGCCAATGGCGACGTCTATGCAGAGCTGATGAACGCCGGCGACAAGGCCTGCAATTTCACCATCACGCCGCAGGCTTACCGCAAGGACGGTCCGTGGCCGGTCAAGGTCGCCGGCAAGGGCGCCGACTCCAGGCACTGGTCCCTGGCGGACAGCGGCCAGTGGTACGACTTCTCGGTGACCTGCGACAGCGACCCCGCGTTCTACCGGCGTTTTGCCGGACGGGTGGAAACGGGCAAGCACACGGTGAGCGACCCGGCCATGGGGGTGAGCGCGGACCCGCTCGGCTGAACGGGAGGCGCGCCGCCTGACCGGGGCGGCGCCCTCTGCCCGCAAAGGCCGAAGGCCCTACGACGGCATCCACCACCGATGCAGCCAGCGCGCCAGCGCATCGAGAATGGCGCTGTTGCCGACGAGGTCGAGTACCGCGTCAACTTGCTTTGCCTCGGCAATTCGCTTCGAAAGGTCCGATCCCTCAAGCTCGACACGTGTCACGCCCAGACCCTCCGGCATCTCGAAACGCTCGCGAGTGCGTGTTGTTGCGATGACCCGCGCACCGGCATTGGCCGCCAGTTTCACCGCCGCCCGTCCAAACGATGATGTCGCACCCCGGATGACCAACGTCTGTCCCTCCGAGATGTCGAGATTGCGAAACAGGCAGGTCCATGCCGTTGCATAGGCTTCGGGGATGGCCGCCAGTTCGGACCAAGCAGGCTGGATGCAATCAATGCCACGCTGGACACCGGTGCGCGCGTGTATTCCGCATAGCTCCCGTTGGTGGTTCGACCGAGACCTCCCATCAATGCAGCGACCTTCGCCCCAACAGGGAACTCGCCGCCGGTGTCAATTTGATTGGTGTGTTTTGGCCGTTCCATATCGACCAAACAGCCACACTTCAACTAACAAGAAAGTCACGTATCGCCGCAGCGATTTCTGGCGTATGTGTCTCAAGGGCGAAGTGGCCCGTATCGAAGAAGCGCACCACCGCGCCAGGGATGTCACGTTTGAATGCCCTGGCTCCAGCTGGCAGGAAGAACGGATCGTTCTGACCCCAAACAGCCAGAAACGGCGGCTTGTGCGTTCTGAAATACTGCTGAAACGCGGGATACAACGCGACATTGCTTTTGTAGTCGCCAAACAGGTCAAGTTGAACCTCGTGCGCACCGGGACGGCCCAGGTAAAAAGTATCGAGCGAGTAGCCGTCCGGCGATACGGAGGCCGTGTCAGATACCCCGTGCGTGTACTGCCAGACTGTCGTTTCCGGAGTCAACAGGGCGCGAAGTGCCTCACGGTTGCCCTGCGAAGGATCTCGCCAATAGGCCCGGATAGGGTTCCAGCCTTCGCTCAGTCCTTCCTCGTAAGCATTGCCGTTCTGGGAAATGATCGCGGTGATCCGCTCAGGATGTTTCAGCGCAAGCCGAAAACCCGTCGGCGCACCGTAGTCGAATACGTAGACGGCAAAGCGATCAAACCCGATCACTTCGGTAAACCTGCCAATCACGTTGGCAATGTTGTCGAACGTGTAGGCAAACGTGTCATGGGCCGGCATATCCGACCGGCCGAACCCGGGTAGATCCGGCGCAACAATATGGAAGCGCTCCGACAGTTGCGGGATCAAGTCCCGAAACATGTGGCTCGCGCTTGGGAAGCCGTGGAGAAGCAGCACTTTCCGGGCATCAGCACGACCGGCTTCTCGATAGAACACCTTGAAGCCGTCGACGTCGGCGTGGCGATAGGACATAGGGGGCATGACGCTCTCTCTCGTGAGTTGTAACGTTTCCAATAGCTAAAACAAGTTGGAAGCGGCTGCCACCATCCAAAGCGGCCTCCGCTTTCCAGCATACGCATCACCGACAAGCAGAACTGGCTGTCCGATTCGTTCCAGCGCTCCATCCAGTGCGGCAAAGTCTTCAGCGCGCGACGCCAGCGACAACCGTGCAGAGATTGCATTGACGCTCCATTAAATCGTCCAGTTGCTTGGAAGGCACACGCGACACAACCGAACCATGTAACCTCTCTAACATTGATAACAAGGTTATTTTATTGGGCTGTAACTTGTCAAGACACTTTTGAGCGGTTACCATGAACACCATCAACACTGCGCACCAGGTCACTTGAGATGGACTTCCAACGTGTTCCCGCAATATTCGTGGCCGATGCGCCGGGCCTTGATTTTCTGAACTCGGTTGCCACACCGACGGGTGAGCAAGTCGACTGGATCGGTGATGGGGAAGGTCTTCTGGCCTGGCTGGAACAGGCAGGCCTGGTGCCGCGCAGCACCCTCGAGGTGCTAAGGTCGGAGGCGATGCCAGGTGAACTCGATGGCGTCGCTGCACAGGCGCGAAGTCTGCGGGAATGGTTCAGGGGATTTGTCCAGCGTACGAAGGGACGACCGCTGGTCGGCGAGGACTTGCGTGAACTCGAACCGCTAAACCGCCTGCTGGAGCGGGACGAAGGGTATGGCGAGATCGTTGCCAACGCGCCAGGGGCGTCAATGGCCTTCGGACTACGTGCGACTCGACGTTGGCGCTCGCCGGAGTTGTTGCTGATGCCGATAGCCGAGGCAATCGCGAAACTCGTTTGTGAAGAAGACTTTTCGCATGTGAAAGCGTGCGAGGGTCCTCAGTGCACGCTGATGTTTACCGATCACACGCGGGGCCACGGCCGCAGATGGTGCAGCATGGCGATCTGCGGTAACCGCTCCAAGGTTGCGGCTCACCGTAAACGGCTAAAGGAGCTGGCGCGGCTGGGGTAATGGACGACTTCGGCTGGGAACACCTACTCCCGCCTCGATACCCGCGAATTGATCGAGCATGGCAAGGCGGCCATCGAAACCCAGATGATCCGATCTGGAACGCCAGAAGCAGGTGCTTGAACGCTACTGCGCCCGGCAGGGCTGGACGGTCGAGGTCATCGCCGATCTTGGCTCGGGCATGAATTGCCGCGCTGGCGAGGCTGCACGCCCGCATCGCGGCGATTCGCTCAGACGCGCCGCACCAGCTTACGACTGGCCTGACGCGTCGTTTCCATACCATCGGCATTGAAGACCTGAACGTGCGCGGCATGCTGAAGAATCGCCGCCTGTCCCGCTCCGTTGCGGACATGGGCTTCGTCGAATTCGGGCGGCAACTGGAATACAAGGCGGCGATGCGCGGCGGCTTGGTGGGATGTCGTCGCTAGCCGCCACCCTGGAGCTAGTTCCGCGGCGGCGGCGGAGCCTTCTTCCCTGGCGATCCCACAGCGCCAGATGCGGCGGCCCGCAGGATGCGGCGGAACTTGGGGCATTCCATGTGGCTCGGTGCGGGGCAGGCAGCGGCATGCCGCAGGCCATCGCGCATCGCGCTCAGTCTGCGGATCGTCTTGTCCAGCTCCTCCGCCTTGGCGGCGAGCATCCGCCGGTCGATGCGCGGCCGCCCCTCCGGCGCGAACATCAGCGCAATTTCATCGAGCGAGAAACCGGCGGCACGCCCCAGCGCGATCAGCGCCAGCCGTTCCAGCACGCCGGCATCGAACAGGCGGCGCAGCCCTCGCCTGCCGGTGGACGCGATCAGCCCCTTTTCCTCATAGAACCGCAGCGTCGATGCGGGAACGCCGGATTGCTGCGCCACCTCGGCTATGTCTAGTTGTCTCACCCCTCTTGACCTCAAGTCGACTTGAACTAGCATAGTTTAGCTTCCGCTCCTTGAGGGCAAGCAAAGGAAGACGATCATGGATATCACGCACCAGACCGGAAACGAGCAGACGGCGCTCTGGAACGRCCGCGCCGGACGCGCCTGGGTCGAGTCGCAAGTGTTGCTCGACCAGATGCTCAAGCCGTTCGAAGACCTGCTGGCCGAAGTGGCGCGCGCCGGATCCTGGCGCCGGGTGCTTGACGTCGGCTGCGGCACGGGCGGCACGACGCTCGCCGTTGCGCGGCAGCTCGGCGCCGAGGGCTATTGCACCGGCATCGACATTTCCGAGCCGATGATCGCCGCCGCCCGGGCACGCGCCAGACAGGAAGACACGACGGCAAACTTCATCCGCGCCGACGCGCAGACCCACGCCTTCGCGCCCGCCAGCTTCGACATGATCATTTCGCGCCTCGGCGTCATGTTCTTCGACAATCCGGTCCTGGCCTTCGCGAACTTGCGGCGCGCCGCGAGCGACGACGCCGGACTCCGGTGCCTCGCCTGGCGCAGTGCAGCGGAAAACCCGTTCATGACGACGGCCGAGCGCGCCGCGGCGCCGCTGCTGCCGGACCTACCCGCCCGCCAGCCTGGCGCGCCGGGACAGTTCGCCTTCGCAGACCGGCATCGGGTCGCTTCCATCCTGGAAGAGAGCGGCTGGGCCGCGATCGACATCCAGCCGATCGATGTCGAGTGCACCCTGCCGGAGAAGGCGCTGACCGGCTACCTCACCCGGCTCGGCCCCGTGGGCCTGATCCTGGAAGATGCGGACGAGCGCACGCGCGCGCAAGTCATCGACACCGTCCGCGCCGCCTTTGATCCCTATGTGCGCGGCGACGAAGTTCGCTACACCGCTGCCTGCTGGATGGTCAGCGCCAGAGCGCCGTCCGCGTCAGGCGCACCTAAGGAGGCAGCCAATGTCTGAGGCCACGGATTATCTGGTGGGTGCTGTTCTGATCGGGGCCGGCGCGACGGCGGTGATGGACATCTGGGCAGTCGCCCGCAAACGGATGCTCGGCATTCCTCCGCTGGACTACGGCCTGGTGGGCCGCTGGCTTGCCCACCTGACACGCGGGCGCTTTCGCCACGATCCCATCGCCGCTTCGCCGCCCGTCCGGGGCGAGCGCCTGATCGGCTGGATCGCCCATTATCTGACCGGCATCGCGTTCGCGGCCACGCTGCTCGCGCTCTGGGGCCTCGACTGGGCCCGTCATCCGACGCTGGGCCCCGCGCTGATCGTCGGCATCGGCAGCGTGGCGGCGCCCTTCCTTGTGATGCAGCCGGGCATGGGCGCCGGCATCGCCGCCAGCCGCACGCCGCGTCCCGCCGCCGCGCGCCTTCATAGCCTCGTCACGCACGGGATGTTCGGCCTTGGGCTCTACGGCGCTGGCTGGGCTATGCGTCTGTTTGGTACGTTTCAATGACCGCGCCGTGGTTGGCGGCTCCAACCATCCCGGGCCCTCATTGCCAGCGCGGCCCGCCTCGGCCTTAAGCGGGGAGTCGCCGTCATGGCGCCCCGTAGCCTACCGATTTGCCGGGCAGCCCTTTGCGAATCCACTCCTCATATTCGACCAGGACATAGGTGTCGATTGCCCAGACGACCATCAGCACGTTGAGGGTTGCCAGCCATGCGATGAACCAGAGCCCCTTCCGGTTTGCGCCAAAAAGAAGCGCTAGTAGCACTGATGCCATCGACATTAGGTCCAGATAGTGGGGCGTAATGCCCACATGATTCACTCGAACGTAGAAAACTCGATACAGAACATACAGTATCGACATCAGTGCCGGCATCGCGGCAATCAAGATTAGGATCTTCGCTTTCATCTTGAAGGAGTAAACACTAAATCTGGATACGCGGAATCGTCGCCAAACCACCCATCAGCATCCAGTACCGCCACCCGGAAATACCCGCTCGCCCAGGAAGTCGATCAACACCCGCAGCTTGGGCGACAGGTGCCGGCTGGCCGGCCACAGCACGCGAAAGGTGCCGCTGCGCTCCACGTAGTCGCCGAGTACGGGGAGCAGCCTTCCATCGGCCAGCGCGTCGCGGATCGCGAAGTCCGGCAGGCAAGCGATCCCCAGGCCTTGCAGGGCAAAGCTCATGCGCGTCTCGATGTTGTTGCAGATCATGGAGGTGGGCAGGTGCGGCTCCGGGTCCGACTCGTCGCGGCGCAGCGGCCAGGTTTCCAGCTTGCCGCTGTTGGGAAAGCGGTAATGCAGGCAGGCATGCCCGGCCAGGTCGGCGGGATGCCGGGGCAAGCCGCGCTGTGCGAGGTAGGCCGGGGCGGCTACCAGCAGGATCCGGAAATCGCCGAGGCGCCGCGCCGACAACCGTGAGTCGGCCGGCTCGCCAGTGCGCACGACCGCATCGAAGCCTTCCTCGATCACGTCCACCATCCGGTCGGTAAAGTCCAGGTCCAGTTCGATCTCCGGGTACCGCCGCATAAAGTCGCCCAGCACCGGCAGCACCAGCGAACTGACCAGCGGCAGGCTGACGCGCAGGCGCCCGCGCGGCGCCTCGGCCGCGCGGGACAGCTCTTGTTCGGCCGCCTCGATTTCCGCGAGGATGCGCCGGCTGCGCTCCAGGAACAGCGCGCCCTCGGCCGTCAGGGTGATGCTGCGCGTGCTGCGGTGAAACAGCCGCGCGCCAAGCTTTTCCTCCAGCCGCGCCACGCTCTTGCCCACGGCCGATGCCGATACGCCCATCAGGCGGCCGGYCGCCACGAAGCTGCGCGTCTCGGCCACCTGCACAAACACTGTGAAGCCACTCAGGCTGTCCATGGATTTTTCCCGGCATGCTTATTACGGACAACGTTGTCCGGATAACCAGGAACTCTAGCCTACTTTTTCCTGAGTCGAATGTTTCTTATCGTTCGCTTGTACTTGCAATCCCTTGCAATCCTTGCAATCCGCAACGAAGGAAAACGCGCATGACCTCCCGCACCTCCACCCTGTCCGACGGCGTACCGCCTGCCCACCTGCGCACGCGCGTCGACGCGGCGATCGACCAGGCCCTGGCCGAGCACCGGCTGGTCGGCGCCGTGGTGCTAGTCGCCCGTGACGGCGAACTGATCCACAGCCGCGCCGCCGGCCTGGCCGACCGCGAGGCGGCCCTGCCGATGCGCGCCGATGCGTTGTTCCGCCTGGCTTCGGTGTCCAAGCCCATCATCTCGGCCGCCGCCATGGTGCTGGTGGCGCAAGGCCCGCTCGGGCTCGACGACGCAGTGGCCCGCTGGCTGCCGGCGTTCACGCCGCGCCTTGCCGACGGCAGCCCCGCATCCATCACGGTACGGCAGTTGATGAGCCACACCGCCGGGCTGGGCTACCGCTTTTTCGAGGCCGACGGCAACGGGCCCTATGCCCGCGCCGGCGTATCGGATGGCATGGACCAGCCGGGTATCTCGCTGGCGGAGAACCTGCGCCGCATTGCCAGCGTGCCGTTGCTCTACAAGCCCGGCACCGCCTGGGGCTATTCGCTGGCAACGGACGTGCTCGGCGCCGTGATCGAGCGTGTTTGCGAAGCGCCGCTGGGCGACGCTGTGCGGGCGTTGGTCACGGGGCCGCTGGGTATGCGCGACACCGCCTTTGCTGCCGTCGATGCGGACCGCCTGGCCACCGCCTACGTCAACCACACGCCGGTGCCGCGCCGAATGCGCGAGCGGGATGTGGTCCCCGTCCTTGAAGGCACGGCAGGCATCCGCTTCGCGCCCGCGCGCGCCCTGGACGCCGGCGCGTTTCCCTCCGGCGGCGCCGGCATGGTGGGCAGCGCGGGCGACCTGCTCCTGTTACTGGAAGCGCTGCGCCAGGGCGGCGGCCCCCTGTTCCCCGCCGCGTGGGTGGAGGAAATGGGGCGCAACCAGACCGGCGAATGGGGTCCGCCCGATGCGCCTGGCACCGGCTTCGGCCTGGGATTTTCGGTGCTGCGCGATCCGGCTCTGGCGGGTTCGCCAGAATCCGCGGGAACCTGGCGTTGGGGCGGTGCCTACGGCCATTCCTGGTTCGTTGACCGCGTCAGGGCCTTGAGCGTGGTTGCGTTCACCAACACCTTGTACGAAGGCATGTCCGGCCGCTTCGTGACCGACCTGCGCAATGCCGTCTATGCGGCCGGGATGGAAATACAGCCATGAACGCCGGCCGCTCCCTGTTCTTTATCGCGCTAGGCCTGTTCGGCCTCTACGCCATCGAGTTTGGCGTGGTTGGCATCCTGCCGGCGGTTGTCGAACGCTATGGCATCACGGTGGCCCGGGCAGGCTGGCTGGTCGGCTTGTTCGCGCTGGTGGTGGCCGTGTGCGGGCCGTTCATGGTGCTGTGGCTGTCGCGCCATGCGCGGCGCAGGGTGCTGGCGGGCGCGCTGTTCGTGTTCGCCGCGTGCAGCGTGCTGTCGGCCTGGGCACCGGACTTCGCCACGCTGATGGCGCTGCGCATTGTCCCCGCGCTGCTGCATCCGGTGTTTTTTTCGCTGGCGTTCGCGGCAGCCGTGTCACTGTACCCGCGGGAGCGGGCTACGCATGCCACGGCCATGGCCTTCGTCGGCACCAGCATGGGCCTGGTGCTGGGCGTGCCCATCACGGCGTGGATCGCGGCGCGTTTTTCCTACGAGGCGTCCTTCCTGTTTTGCGCCGCCGTGAATGCCGCGGCAGGCATCGGCCTGCTGGCCGTGCTGCCGGATGAGCCAAAGCGGCCAGCCCCGGCGCAGGGTGTGCCCGCCATCCGGCCGTCGGCGATCCTGCGCAAGCTGCCCGTCTGGCTCAACCTGCTGGCCACCGTGCTCATCTTCGCCACCATGTTCTCGGTCTACAGCTACGCGGCCGAGTATCTCGCGCGCGAGGCCGGCATGGGCGGCGAAACAATCAGCGTGCTGCTGGTGGTCTTCGGCATCGGCGGCGTAGCGGGCAATCTGCTCGCCGGCAGGCTGCTGGGCAAGAGCCTGGCGGGGACCGCACTGCTGCACCCGGTGGCGCTTGGCGGCGCCTACCTCGTGCTCTACGCCTGTGGCAGCGCCAGCTTCTTGCCGATGATCGCGGTCTGCCTTCTGTGGGGCGCGGCGCATACCAGTGGCCTGATCGTCAGCCAGATGTGGCTCGCCTCCGCGGCGCCGGAAGCGCCAGAGTTCGCCACCAGCCTCTATATTTCGGCCGCCAACCTGGGCGTGGTGTCCGGCGCGGCGGTGGCGGGCGGGTTCATTACCGCCGTGGGCATGACGGGCGCGGTGTGGAGCGGCTGGCTGTTTGCCGTGCTGGCTACGCTATGCACGGCGCTGAAGGTGTTGCTGTTCGACTGCAAACCCGATGGCACCGGACCGGCAGACCCTAGGACACTGGGAGCAGCAGCAAGTAGGCCTTGATCACGATCGCGTTGGCAAGGTCGATGAAAAAAGCGCCAACCATCGGCACGACCAGGAAGGCCAGGTGCGACGGCCCGAAGCGATCGGTGATCGCCTGCATATTGGCAATGGCGGTAGGCGTCGCCCCCAGGCCAAAGCCGCAATGCCCGGCGGCCAGCACCACGGCGTCGTAGTTGCGCCCCATCACGCGGAAGGTGACGAACATCGCGTAGGCAGCCATGGCGGCCGCCTGCGCAGCGAGAATCGCCAGCAGCGGCAGCGCCAGCGCGGACAACTCCCACAGCCGCAGGCTCATCAGCGCCATCGCCAGGAACATCGACAGGCTGACGTTGCCCAGCACGGAGACCGCACGGTCGAACACGCTGTACCAGCCCAGCGCCGCCAGGCCATTGCGCAGGATCACGCCGATGAACAGCACCCAGACGAAGGTAGGCAGGGAGAACCAGCTCTGCGCAAGGACGCTTGCCAGCGCCTGCCCGGCGGTCAGGCAGACCAGTATCAGGGCAAGCGTCTCGATCAGCGCCGACGCGGTGATCAGCCGCACCGCGGCCGGCTCTTCGAAATTGAGCGGATCGGGCTCGGGCGCGGCGCTGCCCGGTGTCTGGATCTTGCGCAGCAGTACGCGCGCGACAGGCCCGCCCAGCAAGCCGCCCAGGACCAGCCCGAACGTGGCGCAGGCAATGGCCAGCTCCGTGGCGGCAGTCAGGCCGTACTGGCTGGCGAACGTGTGGCCCCAGGCCACGCCGGTGCCATGGCCGCCCGACAAGGTGATCGACCCCGCCAGCAGCCCGACGACCGGCTTCAGCCCCAGGACGGACGCCATGCCGATACCGATGGCATTCTGCAGCACGAGCAGGCCGACGACCACAAACAGGAAGATGGCAATGCTCTTGCCGCCCCGGCGAAGACTGGCGAGATCGGCGCTGAGCCCGAGCGTGGCAAAGAACGCCAGCATCAGCGGCGTCTGCATGGTGAGATCGAAGCCGACTTCGGCCCCGGCGAACGCGCGTGCGGCATAGAGCGCGAGCGCCACCACCAGGCCGCCCACCACCGGCTCGGGGATGCTGTAGGTTTTCAGGACGGGTGTGACGGCGATCAGCTTGCGGCCGGCAAGCAGGACCAGCGACGCGGCCACCAGGGTTTCATACGTGTTGAGTTGCAGCAAAGCTTGGTCTCCCGCGGAATGCGCTAGTCTGCACCACGGGAGCGCCGGCTGGATATTAAAAGTTTTCCATCAGCCACTTTACAAAGTCACGCGCCGGCGACAACCGGGCATCAGGGTGGGTCCCCAGCCGCGTCGCCGATGCGAAGCATGTTCCATGTCAGCCCAAGCTGGACATCGGTCTTGAGGGACAGCAACTGGCGGGAAAGCCGTGCCAGATGCGCCTGTTCCGCCAGGTTCTTGCCGATCACGCCTTTCTCCCCGGACGCGTTGGCCAGCACGGTCTCCAGGTCGCCATAGCGCTGCAGGAGCTTCACGGCGGTCTTCGCCCCGATCTTTTCGACGCCGGGAATGCCGTCCGTGCTATCTCCCAGCATGGCGAGGTAATCCGCCAGTTGGTGGCTGCCGACGCCGAACTTGTCCATGACGTAGCTTTCGTCGAACCAGGACGGCTCGCCGTTCTTCGCTGTCGCGAAATGGTTGCGTACGATCGCGCCGTCTGCAATCAGCTGGAGCACGTCCTTGTCCGTGCTCACCGGAATCGCCTGCCCCTCCTTGCTCGCGGTCCAGCGGTAGAAGACGGTGGCGATGATGTCGTCCGCCTCGTAACCGTCGGCCGAGGCAGTCTGGAGCCCGAGCACCTCCGTCAGCGTCAGGCGGAAATCGGGAATGACGTCGGCCAGCTCCGGGTCCATGGGCTTGCGGTGCTGGCGATATTGCGGATACAGCGCGTGCCGCCACGTCTTGCCGCCGGCATCGAATGCCGCCAGCGCGTGCGTGGGCCGGCATTCGGCCAAGGCGCGGCGGAACGAGGCCAGGGCCGAGAGCACAGCCCCTTCGACCTTGGCCGGAATGTCTTCCGATGGGTTGGCTTCGTAAACCCGGCGCAGGATGTTCAGGCCATCAATCAGAAGTAGTGTCTGCTTCATTATTCTTGCGATGCTTGCCGTCAGACCCTCTATTCTGACGCGCGATGGCGATGGCGCAACTTTTTGGACTGATCTATCCGCGAGAATGCGGGGTTGCGCAGGCCGGCCACCTCGTCTAGTCTGAGCAGACTCAACCTACGCCCGGAAATGAACAACAACCACGACACTCGCCAGGCAGTAATCGACGCCCTGAAGAAAACGGGCACCCCGATGGATGCATATCAGGTCGCAAAGGCCACGGGCGTCAGCCCGATCCAGGCCGTGCGGACACTGACCAAGCTCACCACCAAGGGGCTTGTGCGGACCGATGGCCCGCTGGGTGACGAGAACGACCTGTCCGCGCAGTTCAGTCTCGTGCCGGAGCCGAAGGAAGGCAGCGTGGGCTGAAAGCAGGCGTTTCGGGCTCTGGCGGTACTGGCTGCCACGTGGCCGGCTTCGGCGATCGTGGCATGAAGCTGGCGGCTGCCCCTGCCACTCAAATTCGATAACAGTGCCGCATAAATCACATACAAGCTCGCGCAATCTCGCGCCGGCTGCCCCGTTCGCGCGCCGTCAATGCGCACCTGGCCCGCTCCGCATTAACGTGATCGATAGGCGATGCTGGCAAATAATTCCAATCAGGACTATCCATTGCCCGCCAACCCGCGTATATTTCGGCCCGCGGGGTGGAGCAGTTGGCAGCTCGTCGGGCTCATAACCCGAAGGTCGCAGGTTCAAGTCCTGCCCCCGCAACCAGATTCCAAAGCCCGTACGGTTCTCGCCGCACGGGCTTTTTGCATTTGCACGGCGCAGGTGGCGCCGGGGCCTGCCGAGGGTAAGGCAAATGGGTCCGGGAGACTGTCGGGCCGCGCCCTACACTTTCCGGCGCCAATTCAGGCTTGATGCGATGGCGAAACAGTGAAATTGGCGCGGGTCATCAAGGACGGGAGCCTTGCAGTACCTTGGACCTGTCCACCAGGTTCATCCGGCCGCGCTGGTCGTCGTCTCCGAACTCGCCCTAGTGGCTGCCCTGCGGGCTGTGCTTCCAGCGTTGCGTCATGCCGGATCTCCCGTTGAATGCTTGCGTGGGACGATCGGCAGCCCGGCCACATCCATTTCGATGCACAGGATGCCTCCCGCCGTGGAGTCCGTCACGAACAGCGTCTTGCCGGCCGTGCCGCCAAAGGCGAGATTGGTCAGGGAATGCCCGGCGGGGCCACGCAGCACCTGCACCGGCTCGGCGCGGTGGTTCAGCACCCAGACGTAGCCCAGCCCCGGGTTCGCCACCAGCAACCGGCCGGAGGCATCCATGGCCAGCCCGTCCGGGCCGCTCGGGCCATATGACGTAAAGAACTGGCCGGTCTTGGATACGCTGCCATCGGCAAGGATCGGCATGCGCCAGACGCAGTTGCCCCGGGTCACCGCCACGAACAGGAACTTCTCATCCGGGGACAGCACGATGCCGTTGGGGCTGGGCACATTGGACAGCAGCAGCTCCAGCCTGCCCGCGGCGCTCAGGCGATAGACGCGGCCGGTAGGATCGTGCAGCCCGGTCTGCCCCTGGTCCGTGAAATAGATGTTCCCTTGCGAATCGATGGTGAGGTCGTTGACCCCTTTGAAGCTCTCGGTATTGCGGCGGCCAAGGTAAGGCGCCACGGTTCCGCTGCGCGTGTCGAGCAGCATCAGGCCATTGCGGTAGTCCGTCACCAGCAGTTCGGCCGCGCTTAGAAACTTCATGCCGTTGGGCTCGCCGTCCCACTCGGCCACCAGCTCCCACCCGCCCTTTGGATCGATGCGAAAGACGCGGCCGTAGGGGATATCGGTGACATAGAGATTGCCGGCGCTGTCGAACACCGGGCCTTCCAGGAAGGCATCGATCTCTCGCCCGCCCTGGTTGGCATCGGCCCAGATCGTGCGCCTGGGCTGGCGGTATTTCGCCGGCATACGGGTAAAAAGGTCCAGCTCACGGACTTCCGGGGCATTCAGCAGGAACATGGATTATTGCCTTTCAAATGCGGTATTGGCCGCCACCTTGCCCCAGAACGCCGCGCGCTCGGCAAGCTGCCTGGAAAATGTCGACGCATCCCAGTAGCCCGGATTCGCGCCAATGCCTTCGGCAAAGGTCTTCATGTCCTGGGAGGCCATGGCCGCAGCCACTTCTTTCTGAAGGCGCTCCAGCACCTTCGGCGGCGTGCCCCTGGGCGCCCACAGGCCGGTAAAGTTGACTACACCATAGCCCTTGAGCCCTGCCTCGGCAAACGTCGGCACATTGGGCAGCGCAGCAAGGCGTTTGTCGCCGCTCACTGCCAGCAGGCGCAGGCTGCCGCCCTTGACTTGCCCGATGACGCCGGGCGTGGATGCGATCTGGTAGTCCACCGTGCCGCCGAGCAGCGCCAGCGTGGCCTCGCCCGCGCCCTTGAACGGCACGTGCATGAAGTGCGCGCTGGTGGCCACGCCCAGGGCTTCGCTAGCGAAATGCGGCGTGGTGCCGGCGCCGCCTGAGCCGTAGCTCACTTTGGCGTCGCCCGCGCGGGCCGCAGCGATCAGGTCGTTCATGGTCTTGAACCTGCTGTCGGCCTTGACCGCCACGGCCATCGGCGCGAACACGAAAGCGGCTACCGGCTGCAGGTCATTCGCGTAATTGAACGGCAGTTTCTTGAAAATGTGCGGCAGCAGGGAATACGTGGTGTCGTTGGCGAGCAGCGTGTAGCCGTCGGCCGGGGCGCGCGCCACTTGCACAGTGCCGATGGTGCCGGTGGCGCCTGCCTTGTTTTCGACGACGAAGCTCTGGCCGGTTTGTTCGGTGAGGCGTTGGGCCATTTTTCGGGTGACTGCGTCGACAGCACCGCCTGGGGGGTATGGGACCACGATCCTGACGGGCTTGTCGGGCCAGGTTTGTGCGTGGGCGGATAGGGCGATGAAGGCGATCGCGCCCAGCGCGCAACGGCGCAGTGCCGATACGCGGTTCGGTTTGGTTTTCATTGTGTCTCCTGCCTTGTATTTTTCCTGGCCCGGGCGGGGGCCGGCTTCGGCCTTCAGGCCTTGGCCAGAACCGGGGCTTGCGCGCGAGACAGCACGCCTAGCGTGTTCTGCGCGGCCGCCACGCCCATGTTCACATAGGCGGTGCTGGTCACGCCGCCGATGTGGGGGCTGAGCAGAAAACCAGGCTGGCCGTGGAAGATATGCGGCACCGTCATCGGCTCGACCGCGAAGCTGTCCAGCCCGGCAATGGCTACCTGTCCGGACTGCACCGCGGCCAGCAGTGCGGGTTCGTCGATCAGCCCGCCGCGCGCGGTGTTGACCAGCATCACGCCGGGCTTGCAGCGTGCCAGCGTTTGCGCGTTGATCATCGCCTTGTTGTCGGCGGTCAGCGGGCAGTGCAGCGAGATAGCGTCCGACTCCTTCCAGATCGTTTCCAGGTCCACGGGCTCGATATAGTCCGGCAGGTCACGGGCATATGGATCGAAGCCGATCACGCGCATGCCCATGGCATCGCACATCCTGGCGAAGCGCCGGCCGATGGCACCCAGGCCGATCAGGCCAATGGTGCGGCCCGCCAGCTCGAAGCTCTTGTGCGTGGCCTTGTCCCAGTGGCCGGCATGCATGCGTTCGTTGAGCGTCACGACGGATTTGGCGCAGCCCAGCAGCAACGCCAGGGCCTGCTCCGCAACGGCTGCGGCATTGGCGCCAACCGCTGCCGTTACCTCGATGCCGCGCGCTGCGGCGGCGGGCTTGTCGATGGTGTCGGTGCCGCTGCCGTGCTTGGAGATGACCTTCAGCGCGGGGGCGGCATCCATGATTTCCGGCGTCACGGCGCCGTAGCGCACGATGATGCCGACCGGGTTGTGGCGCTGCGCCAGCGCCACCAGATCGGCGGGCTGGGGGGTCTTGCCGGCATAGACGATTTCGTAATCGCCGAGCAATGCCTCGGCTTGTGGCGCCAGGTCAGCCGCGGTGACGAGGATAGCGGGCTTGGTGCTCACAGCGTCTCTCCCTCTTTCAGCACGCCAGCGGTGATCAACGAGGCAACCAGCCACGGCGCGTTGGTCTTGCCTTCCTTGATCTGGGCGATGCGGCGCGCTTCGGCGGCTTCCTTGTGCTCGGCGAGCGGCAGCAGCGAGGCGATCTTTTCACGCTCCACCACGACCAGGCCATCGGCATCGCCGCAGATGAAGTCCCCGGGGTGGACCGTGACGCCGCCGACCGAGACCGGGTGGCCGATGCGCCCGCCCACTTCCTTGGTCGGGCCGTTGGGGTTGGTGCCCACCGAGAACACCGGGTAATCCATGTCGTCGATATCCAGGCTGTCGCGCACCGCGCCGTCGATCACCACGCCGGCAATGCCGCGCTGGCGGCATGCATTCATCATGATGGTACCCATCAGCGCGCTGCTCTGGTCGCCCTTGCCGTCGATCACCAGCACATCACCCGGCTGCGCCAGCGCCAGCGCGGCGTGGATCATCAGGTTGTCGCCGGGGCGCACTTCCACCGTGAAGGCGGTGCCGGCCAGCTTCATATGCGGGCGCAACGCCCGGATGCGGCCGTGCAGCGCGCCGCGGCGGCCGGCCACGTCGGCCAGGATCGCGGGCTGGAATTTCGCGGCCCGGGCGACGATGTCGGCGGGTACGCGGTCGAAGGATTTGATGATGTTGGGCAGGCTCATGGCATGGCTCCTTGGATTCGGTGATTCGGGGATTCGGGGATGGCGACGGGGTAGCTGTGAATGCCGGAGATCAGTCAACCTGCGCGCCGGATGCCTTGACGGCGGCTGACCAGCGAACGGTGTCCTTCTTCAGCAGCGCGCCGAACTCCTCCGGGGTGCCGCCCAGAACATCAGCGCCCTGGTCGCTCAGCTTCTTCCTCAGGTCGGGCACCTGCAGCGCCTTGTTGAACTCGGCATTCAGGCGCGCCACGATGCCCCTGGGCGTGGCGGCGGGCGCCACGAAACCGAACCACGTCACGGCCTCGAACCCGCTGTAGCCGGACTCGGCAATGGTGGGCACGTTGGGCAGGTCGTCCATGCGCTTGCCCGAGGTGACGGCCAGCGCGCGCATCTTGCCGTTGCGGATATGGCCGATCAGCGTCGGCACCGACGACAGGTACAGCTGCACCTGCCCGCCAATCAGGTCATTGACGGCCTGGGCCGCGCCCTTGTACGGCACGTGTGTGAGCTTGATGCCGGCCGTCTTCTGGAACAGCTCGCTGGTCAGGTGCGCCACGGTGCCGTTACCCGGCGAGGCCATGTTGATAGTGCCCGGATGCGCCTTGCTGGCAGCAATCACTTCGGCCAGCGTCTTGTAGGGCGAATCCACGTTGGTCACCAGCACCAGCGGTGCGCTGGCGACCAGGCCCACCGGCGTAAGGTCCTTCGCCACGTCGTACGGCAGCTTGCGGTAGAGCGCGGGGTTGATGGCAAGGTTGCTGGTCTGGCCCAGCACGATGGTATAGCCGTCGCCACTGGCCTTGGCCGCGGCGTCCACGCCGAGGTTGCCGCCCGAGCCCGGCTTGTTGTCCACCACGAAGCGCCAGCCCATGGCCATCGCCACCTTGTTGGTGACCTCGCGGGCAATGATGTCCGTGCCGCCGCCGGCTGGAAACGGCACGATCACGCGGATGGGCTTGGCAGGATAGGTTTGGGTCTGTGCCAGGGCCGGGATGGCCAGGGCACAAAAGAGAGCGGTGGTCAGGCCGCGGCGCAGCAGGTGCATTGCTTGTCTCCATCTCGTTATTTGTTGGAACGGATTCTGGATGGTCGTTGCACGCAGTACAATACCGTTTCACTGTACGCACCCCATTCCACACCATGGTCCCCTCCAATTCCCCCATTGCCATTGAGGCGGCCGACGACGCAGGCGGCGGCGTGATCGCAGTACGGCGGGCGCTGCGCGTCCTGGAAGCTTTCGGCGTAAGTGATGCACAGCTCACACTAGCGGAACTCAGCCGGCGCACGGGCTTCCACAAGACCACGGTGCTGCGCCTGGCGCGCACGCTGGCATCCGACAACTACCTGGTGCAGAAGGAAGACGGCAGTTGGCGGCTCGGGCGTGCTGCAGGCTGGCTGGGCGCGTGCTACCAGGCCACCTTCAATGTGTATGAAGTGGTGGAACCGGTGCTGCGGGAGCTGACGATCAAGACTGGGGAAAGCGCGTCGTTCTACGTGCGCGAGGGCCAGCAGCGCATGTGCCTGGTGCGCGTGGAGGGCCCGCAGGCCATCCGGCACCATGTACGCATCGGCTCGGCGCTGCCGCTGGACAGCGGCGCGCCCGGGCGGGTCATCCTGGCGTTCTCAGGGCAGCCGGGCGAGCCCTATGAATCGATCCGGCGGCGGGGATATCACCTGTCGATGGGCGAGCGCGAGCCGGAAGTCTCCAGCGTTTCAGCGCCTGTGTTCGGGCTRCATTGGCGGCTGCTCGGGTCCGCGTGCATCTCGGGGCCGACTTCGCGGCTCAGTGAAGAGCGCTTGATTGCCCTGGCACAGACGGTGGTGGACGCGGCCAACCAGCTTTCGTATGCGATGGCGGGAAGCCACCGGCCTGCGCCCGAGGCAGCGTCGGGCAGTCCGGCAACATGGCATCCTTGACGTGCCAATGCGTCACGCTGGCACAAACGTTGTCTGGCTGGCAGTATTCGGATGGCGTTCCTGATGGTCCGGCGACGGGTTTTTGCCCAATGCCGGATCTCACCCGACAACGCACTATCCGCAGCAGCAAAGGAGTGAAGCGCATGCCCCCGCTCGAGACACTATTGCCATTCTTCGGCATTGCCGTGGTACTTGGCCTGACACCCGGCCCGGACAATATCTTTGTGTTGCTGCAATCCGCCATGCGGGGGCCTCGCGCCGGCATGGTCGTGGTGCTCGGCCTTTGCACGGGCCTGCTGGTGCATACGGCCGCGGTGGCCTTCGGCCTGGCCGCGCTGTTTGCCACATCCCAGGTTGCATTTGCGGCGCTCAAGATCGCCGGCGCGCTGTACCTGGCCTACCTTGCGTGGCAGGCGTTCCGCGCACCGGTGGGCAAGATGGCCGAAGGCGGCGGCGGCAACGTTGGCACCGGGCACATGTACCGGCGCGGCGTGGTGATGAACCTGACCAACCCCAAGGTCGTGATCTTCTTTCTCGCGTTCCTGCCCCAGTTCGTCGCTGCCGACCGTGGGCATATCGCGCTGCAGATCATGGTGCTGGGCGTGGTCTTTATCATCGCCACCCTGCTTGTTTTTTCTGTGATCGCCTACTTCTCGGCCATGTTCGGCACCCTGCTGCTGCGCTCGGCTCGCGCGCAACGTGCGCTGAACCGGTTTGCGGGGGTGGTGTTCCTGGGACTCGCCGCGCGCCTGGCGACGTCGCGGCTGTAAGCCTGCGGATGCAGCCGCCACCCTCCATCCCTGCCTCGGGGCCTTAATCCCGCCCACCCCCAAACAGCCGCTTCACCCTCTCCCAGAGCACTCCCAGCATCATCGACACCGGATTCATCTGCGTGACCTTGCTGCGTTCACTATCCGACAGCGACGGGTCCATCTTGCGAGTCACGTTCTTGCCGAAATCGGCCATCATGCGACGGACAAAATCGCGCACCAGCCCCGAGCGGGAGAACTGCGCCAGCGGGCCTTGCAGCGAATACTGCAAGTCGATCAGCACTTCGGTCTCGCCCGCCGATACCGCCTGAAGCACGTAGGTGATATCGCCCGCGGCCTTGGAGTTGCTCAGCGAGTCCTGGCCCGCGCCCTTTAACACGCCGCGCCGGTTCTGGTCGTCCCGTTCCAGCCGCGCCGCGCCGTTGAAGCGCGCCGCCATCGGCCCGAACTTGATCGCGACGTGGCCCTTGACGCGGTCGCCGTCCTGCTCGGTCAGCGCGGCACCCGGCAGGCAACTGGCCACCGCGGGCAGGTCGGCCATGAAGCGCCAGACGTCATCGACCGGGAACGGCACCTTGAAGCCGCCATCGATGCGCGACCAGCCTTTCTTGTCGGCGCTGCGCTCGGTCTCCTCCGTGGCCGCGGCAACGGCTTGCGCCTCGCCGGCGCTATCGGCGGCGGGCGTGAAGCAGACGAACGCACGCGGCGCCGGCGTGCTGGCCTGCGCGATGCCGCCGCCTTGCGGCCGCCGTTGCTCCAGCACCGAGCGGATCGCGGCCACGATGCCCATATAGCCGGTGCAGCGGCAGAGGTTGCCGGAAAGCTCGTGGCGGATGGTGGCTTCGTCGGCATCCGGCAGCCGCAGCACGATGTCGCGCGCGGTGGCGAGCATGCCGGGCGTGCAATAGCCGCATTGCAGCGCGTGGTGCTTGTTGAACGCGGCGCGCAACTCGCGCATCACGGCATCGTCGTCATAGCCTTCGATGGTCACCACCTTGCTGCCGGCGCAGGCGCTGGCGAACGTGATGCAGGAGCGTACGGGCTTGTCGTCGACCAGCACGGTGCAGGCGCCGCAAACCCCGTGTTCGCAACCCAGGTGGGTGCCGGTCAGGCCCTGCCCGTCGCGCAGGAAGTCTCCCAGGTGCGTGCGGTGCGCGCAGGCACCGGCAGCGGCGCGGCCATTGATCGTCAGTGCGATGGTTTCCACTGCGGCCCTCAGTTAAAAAGTTGTTCGATGCAGCGCGTCGCAGCGGTGCAATAAAGCTTGCGGTCGATCGCATCCTTGCCGGGCGTGGCTTGCGTCACGGCTGCCAGGACGGCCTGCGGGGTGAGCGCGGCGGGGCCGCGCGCCGCAATGCCGTTGGCCAGGCCGTGCAGCACCGCCGGCGCGCCGTCGAGCGCGCCCAGCACGATGCGGGCGAAGCGCGCGGACGGATCGAAGTAGGCGGCGCAGCTTGCCTCGGCGAATTCTCCGGTCTTGCGGCAGAGCTTGTGGTAGCCCCAGCGCACGTCGTCGTTGTGACGCGGCACATGGACGGCCGCGATCACTTCGCCCTCCGTCAGCGCAGTGGTGTACGCGCCCAGCATGAATTGCGTCATGGGTACCCGGCGCGTGCCGGCCTTCGACGCAAGTTCAAGCTCGGCGCCCATGGCGGTCAGCGCCACCACCCAGTCCGCCGCGGGATCGGCATGCGCCAGGCTGCCGCCGATGGTGCCGCGGTTGCGGATGGCGCGGTAGGCGATGCCGTGTGCCACGGACTGCAGCATGGTGCCGCGCAACGCCGGGAATTCGCCATCCTCGATCTGCGCGTGGGTGACGGCGGCGCCGATGCGCACGCGGTCCTGCTCCACGCTGACCGTGCGCAGCTCGGCCAGCTTCGACAAATCGTAGACGGTATCGGGCCGCGTCAGGCGCAGGTTGAGCATGGGGCCCAGCGACTGGCCGCCGCCCATGACCTTGGCGTTGTCGGTGCGGTCCGCCAGCGCGGCGCAGGTCGCGGCCAGCGTGGGCGCCGCGCGATAGATGAATGCAGCTGCTTTCATGATGGTTCAGGCCGCCTCTCTGGTTTGCGTGGTCTGCGGCTCGTCTCGCGCTTGTTCGGCGCGGGCCAGTGCTTCGAGCACCTTGCGCGGCGTGAGGGGAGTCTCCAGCAACTCCACGCCGAACTGCCCCAGCGCATCGTTGACGGCGTTGAAGATGGCGGCCGGGGGCGCGATGGCACCACCCTCGCCCATGCCCTTGGCGCCGAACTCGGTGTGCGGGGACGGCGTCTCGAAATGGTGGATGCGGATCGCGGGAATCTCGGTGGGCCCGGGCAGCATGTAGTCGGCCAGCGTGGAGGCCAGCGGCTGGCCGTTGCCGTCGTAGCGCATTTCTTCGAACATGGCGGTGCCGATGCCCTGCGCAACGCCGCCGTAGGTCTGCCCCTCCACCACCATGGGATTGACCATGGTGCCGCAGTCTTCCACCACCACGTAATCGAGGATCTCTACGTGGCCGGAATCGGTGTCCACTTCCACCAGCGCCGCGTGGGTGGAGTACGTGAAGCTGCCGGTATCCACATTGGGCTTGTAGCCCATCGTGGTTTCCAGCCCGGCGGGATCCACATCGGCGGGCAGCTTCTGTGGATTGATATACCAGGCGTTGGCGATGTCGGCGATGGGCACGGCGGCGTCGCCCGCCTTCACCGCGCCGCCATCCAGCGCGGCCTCGCCCTCCGGGCGCAGCAGCATATGCGCGCCGATCTTCAGCAGGCGCGGCACCAGCGCCTTGCAGGCGCGCGACACCGCGCCGCCGGACATCACCAGCGAGCGCGAGGCGTAGGTGCCGGTGGAGAACGGCGTCACGCCGGTGTCGCCATGCACCACCTTGACCCGCGCCACGTCGATGCCGAGGATCTCGTGCGCGATTTGCGCAAAGGTGGTTTCCATGCCCTGGCCATGCGAGTGCACACCCACGCGCACCTCAAGCCCGCCGTCCGGCGTGATGCGCACGGTGGCGGAATCGAAGCCGGGAATCACCGGCGTGCCCCAGGCGGCGAACACCGAAGTGCCATGCGCCGATTGCTCCGTGTAAGTGCCGAAGCCCACGCCAAGGTAGCGCGATCCCGCCGAGGCATCGCTGTGCCGTTCACGCTGGCGCGCGCGGATGCGCGCCAGCCCGATCATCTCCGCTGCCTTGCGCACGCTGGCGGGATAATCGCCGCCGTCGAAATGCTTGTTGGTGACGTTGACGTAGGGCATGGCCTCCGGCTGCACCAGGTTCTCGCAGCGGATCTCCCACGGCTCGCGCCTGACAGCGCGCGCCAGCGCGTCGATCAGCAGTTCCATCGCGAAGCACACGCCGGTGCGCGCCACGCCACGGTACGGCACGAAGCCGGGCTTGTTGGTGGCGACGCATTCCGTGATGCAGCGGTAGCCGTCGAAGGCATACGGCCCGGGCAGGTTGCCGATAGCCTGGCCCGGCTCGAGGCCGATGGTGAAGGGCCACACGGAATAGGCACCGCCATCGATGGCGATCTTTGCGTCGAGCGCCAGCAGCCGGCCGCGCGCGTCGGCATAGGCCGTGACCTCGTAATGGTGCTCGCGCGAGTTGGCACCCGCGGTCAGGTGCTCGCGGCGGTCCTCGATAAAGCGGAACGGCTTGCGATACGTCATGGCCAGCCACGCGATGCACAGCTCCTCCTGCTGCAGCACGCACTTGTAGCCAAAGGCACCGCCCACGTCGGGCGAGATCACGCGGACCTTCTCCTGCTCCAGGCCCAGGCAGTGGCTCAGCACCGTGCGGATCATGTGCGGCACCTGGGTGGCGCTGTAGACGATCAGCTGGTCGAACTGGCGATCCCAGTAGGCCAGCACGGCCTTGCCCTCCATCGGCACCATGCACTGGCGAGCCAGGTCGATCTTGCGGGTGACCACCACCGCGGCGGTCTTGCTGAGCGTGTCGAAATTCTTGTCGGCGGTAAGCGTGAGGAAGTGGTTATCCTTCCAGTGCTCATGGACACGCGTGGTGCCGCTGGCCTGCCTGGCGCCGTCCACGTCGGTGAGCGCGGGCAGTTCGTCCAGGTCCGCGACGACGCGCTCGGCAATGTCCTCGGCTTCCGCGCGGGTCGGTGCGAAGGCCATGGCAATCGGCTCGCCGACAAAGCGGACCTTGCCGCTGGCCAGCGGCGGCTGCGCCGAGGGCTGGTAAGAGGGAAAGGCCGAGTCCGCCACGATGTCGAGCGCGCCGGGCATGTCGCCGCGCCCGATCACCGCGTGCTCCAGCCCTTCAGGTTTGTGCAGCGCCAGCAGCCGCGCATGCGCCATGGGGCTGCGCAGGAAGGCAACTTCCTGCAGGCCCGGCATGGCGATGTCGGCCACGAAGCGGCCCTTGCCATGCAGGTGGCGCGCGTCTTCCTTGCGCGCCACGCGGGCGCCTACACCCTGCCCGCCTTCCTTCTCTATGTGGTCTTTGTCCATACATTTCTCCAGCCCGGGTTAGCCGCCATCCGAGACTGCTTTGGGGGTTCGTGGATCGCGCGCACTTGCGCACCGCACATACTCAGTGCACTGATCTTATCGCCAGATTGGCGAAACGGACGGCAACGGTCAATTGGGGCTTTAGCCAATACAGTGCGTGGTGCGGCACGCAAGCGCGCTCAGAGGCGCCTCAATGCCGCGAGTGCCTGCTCGCGGGGCATCACGGCGGCGTATTTCTGCTCCATGTCGAACAGGTTGGCCTCGTGCGGCTGGATTGCGCGGTCGCCCACGCAGTCCGACACCACCAGCGGGCGGAAGCCGTGCGACATGGCATCGACCACGCTGGCGCGCACGCAGCCGCTGGTGACCGCGCCGGCCACCACCAGCGTGCGCACGCCGCGCTGCGTCAGCCAGGCCGCCAGCGACGTACCGAAAAAGGCGGACGGCACGGTCTTGCGCACCACCAGCTCGCCCTCGCGCGGCGCGAGCTGCGGCACGATCGCGCTGGCCGGCCCCTGCTCCTTCAGCGTCAGCATGCCGGGCACCTTCAGCGTGAAAATGTTGTGGTCGCCGTCGTCGTCGGCAAACACGATGCGGCTGTGCGCCACGGCCCAGCCTTGCTCGCGGGCTGCTGCCAGCAGCGGCACGGTGTTGGCAATGGCCTGTGCGATATTGCCGCCGCCGAACATCGCCGGATCGGCGAAACCGTTGACGAAGTCGACGATCAGCAGGCCCACGGGGGCTTGCAGCGGCAGCGGCGTGCCGAAGCCCTGGCGCTCGTAGGTGGGGAGTTCGCTATGTCTCGTCATTTGCTGTTCCAGCCGTCCAGTACCTTGCCTTGCCTGACCACGTCCTCGCCATCCAGGCGCACCGTGCAGTTACGCAGCGGGATATCGATATGGCAGGCGGTGGTGCGGCTGCCACCCGCTTCGTTGTTGGGGCCGAGCGAGAACAGGAAATTGCCCTCGTAGGCGCGCGCGTCCATGCCGATGGAGGCTTCGCGGTCGTACAGGCCCAGCGTCGACCAGCGCGCGCGCGGCTGCAAGCCCCAGCCGATATGCGAGATGGCATAGGCTTCCGGGTCGTTGAAGGAGGCCATGTAGTCGTTCAGCAGCTCGGCATCCAGCCCGCCTTCGATGCGCGTGGCATAGCCGCCTTCCACCGTCAGCTCGACGCGGTCCGCCACGTAGCCCTTCTGCGGCAGCAGGATATCGCCGCGGTCCAGCACGATGCGCCCGCTGGCGCCGCCTTCGTCCGGCCACGTCAGGACGAAGCCGCTGGGCCAGTGATCCCAGCGTCCCGGCTCGTCGACGAAACCGTACTCGCTGATGGCGGGAAACTCGCCGAGCGGGCAACGCAGGTCGGTGCCCGCATCGGATGTCACATGCATTTCCTTGGCGCGCGACAGCCGCGCGTTGGCGCTTGTCACGCGCTCGCGGTCGGCCTCGGTCGGCACCATGCGCACCAGTACTTCCGGCGGTTCCACCGCCAGCAGGATCCTGGTGCCGGTTTTCAGGATGTCGTGCTGTTCGGGCGAGAACAGCAAGGTCATCAGGTCCAGCACCAGGTCGCTCTCCTTGAGCGCGGCGATGGCGGCGCGGTTGCCGGTGAGCGCCGTGGTGCCGAGGTAAGCCAGCGGGTCGCGGCTCAGCGCCTTGTCGCCATTGACGGGCGGCAGGTCCAGGCGGTTGACGATGGCTCCCATCGCCTGCGTGGCGACCAGCGCGCACGACAGGGTCTGCGGATGGGTGGCGGCGCTGGTGAGGATGGTGACGGTCTGCCCGGGCGCGAGGCGGGACAGCGTAAGGACCTGTTTCCAGGCCTGGATCAGGGCGTGATCGCTGACTGGCATGTTCTCTCCTGGTGATCGGCGGCTCAGGCCGCGGCCTGTTGTCGTGGACGTGGGACAACTTCAGCGCCGAGGAAGCCGCCCAGCGCGCGATAGAAGCCCGCCTCGTCATCCCAGGGGATCATGTGGCCTGCGTCCGGCACGTGGCTGACTTCGGTCTGCGGCAACAGACCACGGATCTCGTCGATATCCTCGGGACGCACCACATCCCCGCGGCCAGCCACCATCAGCAGGGCCGGTACCGCGACATGCGGCAGGTCGGCATGCACGTCGTCGGTATGGAAGCCCTGGAAGCTGGCCAGCACGGCGCGTTCGTCGCAGGTATGCAGCCATTCGGCGCGCAGGGCCAGTTGCTCGTCGGTCCAGGTGGGACAGAAGCGCCGCATGGTCTCGATATCCACGCCGTGCCGCGCCACCGCCATGGAATCCACATACCAGGCGAGTTGCGCGGGATAGGCGCGGCGGCCGGGGCCGGAGACCGGCGGATCGACCATGACCAGCCGCGCCAGCCCCGGCGGCTGGCTGCGCGCGGCACGGATGCCGATGCGCGCGCCCATCGAATGGCCGACCACGCTGTAGCGTTGCAGGCCCAGGGCCTGCGCGAAGGCCAGCACGTCGGCGGCCTGCGCATCCAGGCTGTAGTCCAGCGTATCCGACACGCAGGACAGGCCGCGCCCGCGCACGTCCAGCACATAGGTGTCGAACTGCTCGCCCAGGCGCTCGCCGACGAAGCCCCAGGTGATGGCGGGGCTGGTGATGCCCGGCACCAGGATCACCGGATCGCGCGTGGCACGCGCACCGGCGTTGCCGCCATAGCGCAGGTAGTGCTGCCGGATGCCGTTGGCGTGGACGTTGCCGCCGCAAACAAAGGTACTCATGTCATCGCTCCTTGGCCGGGGCACTCAGTAAGCGCCGGACAGCAAAGCGCCGGCGCCGGGCACGACCGGCTCCAGGTCGAGCTGCTTGAGGATGGCGTAGGTGGTGGCGATGGCCGCGGTGATCACGGGCTTGCCGGTCATCGCTTCCACCTTGGCCACGGCCGGCAACGAAGGCATCTGCACGCAGGCCGACAGTACGATGGCGTCGACGTCTTTGGTGTTCATCTGCGCGACGATGCCGGGCAGCCTGGCGGGATCATGACGGCCCACCTCGAGGTTGTCGGGAATTTCCAGCGCGCGCCAGTCCACCACTTCGTAGCCTTCGTTGCGGATGTAGTCCACCAC
>NZ_JBFTSG010000058.1:0-68815 GCF_056399885.1 Cupriavidus sp. 01L45
TTCGCGCCGGTAACGGCAGATGGGCGAATGGGCTGGAATTCCGCTACCGGGGGCACCACCACGAATCCCTGGGCATTGGCCGGGTCGTGGTGCTCTGAATCGGTAACGGCACGAGTCTGTTAGAACCCGGGGCCTGACGACGAAACCATCGGGCTACGCAACCCCGACACGCCAGCCTCCTGCAAGGATCGCTTTCTTTTGGTTACTTTTCTTTACGAGTAAAGAAAAGTGACACCTCCGTGTGCGAAAACGGCCAACTACGTACAGCCGCGACAGCAGCTACAAGCAATAAAACCCCGCCCACCCACACCAGCAGCAACCAAAAACCCCAAACAAAACACCTAACTAAGCAACACAATCCCCCCAGGCAACGACCTCACCTCCAACCCCAACGACCGCTGCATCTGCGCAATAGCCTTATCAAGCGACCGGATCTGAAAACGCCCCGTCACATGCCTGGCCGCCACCTGCTTATCAAGCAACACCACCCTCCCCGGCCGATACCGATTAATCTCCTCAACCACCTCACGCAACGGCGCATCGGCAAACCGCAGGTAGCCATCCCGCCAAGCCGGCATCCACGTCGGATCGACACGCACAATCCGTCCGAGCGCAGCACTATCGTAGGTGAGTTGCTGCTTGCCGCTCAGCGTCGCGACACCCGCGGCATGCGCCACCTGCACCGTCCCCTCGACGCACGTCACGCACACACCGGCAGGCGTGACCCGCACTTCGAACCTGGCGCCCTGCGCAAACGCGCGCCCCGTCCCGGCGACGACCGCGAACGGCCGCGGCGCATTCAGGGTATCGACAGCGGCTTCGCCAGAGATCAGGTCGATGCCCTGCACGCGCCCCGCTCCGGAGCGCACGGCAATACTGGTGCGCGTATTCAGCTCGACGGTGACGTCCTCGGCCAGAGCCAGCCGGCGTTGCTCGCCGGTCGCGGTGCGGTAGTCCGCCCGCATCTCCTCCACGGAAGGCCACAGGCCCAGCGGCGGCTGGACGACGGCCACCGTCGCCGCCGCTGCCGCCGCGCTCATGGCGCCGCCGAGGAATGCGCGCCGCTGCCAGTCCGGCGCGCGCCGCGTCCCGGCAATGCGCCGGCTGGCCGGGTTGCGCGCCACCACCAGATGGCTGGCCTCGCCCAGTTGCTCCCATCGCTGCCGTGCCACGGCAAACGCAGCCCTGTGCGCGGGGTCCGCCATGCACCAGCGCCTGAGCGCCGCGCCGTCGGCCGGCGTCATCTCGCCCGCCGCCGCGCGGCGCACCCAGGCCAGCGCCTGCCGCTCGACCGCATCCAGCGCCCTGTCCTGTTGTCCCGGAAGATTCATCGTTCGTATCATGGCATCAAGCGAGCCGCCACCGTGGTTTGCCTGCACACATAGACAAGACGGTTGGGAAGCAACAGATCGGCATGCTTTTTTTCATCCATGCTTGGGCAGGTGCGCCATGCAGTATTCATGCGCCCGTTTCAGCTCCAGCCCGATCAGGCGCGGCGACACGCCGAAGCGCACCGCGGCCTCCTGGTTCGACAGTTCATCGACGCGCACCGCGAGGAAGATGGCCCGCCGCCGCGGCGGCATGCTCTCGATGAGACGGGCCACCGCTTCCACCTCGTCGCGTGCGGCCACGGTCTGCGCCGGGCCCGGGGCCGGGTCGGCGATCTCGGCCATCAGCGTCTCCACTTCTTCCGCGCTCATGTAGCGGCGGTCACGCTGCAGCCGATCCAGCGCCAGGTTGGTGGCCATGCGCATCAGGTAGGCGGCGGGGCTCTTGACCGGCTCGCCCTGTTCATTGCGTTCTTCCAGGTGTACCCAGGTGTCGTGCAACGCGTCGCTGGCGAGTTCGGCCGAACCCAGCCGCCACGTCAGGCGGCGTTTGAGGTCCTCGTAGCGCTGGGCCAGAAGGTCGCGCAAGGTCGAACGGCTGGAGTCGCTCATCTATCGGCTCATCTATCGGCTCGCCTGCCGGCCGCAGGGGAGCCTGCACGGTCCGGACTGCGCCGCCGCCGTATCGCAGCGGACGGGCTTGACCAGCAGCACGAAGGCTTTTGCCGGGTCCGCCGGCGGCTGGCCCAGGTCGACGCGCTCAACGGTTTCGACAATGGCCGCATCGCGTGCCTTGTCTCCCGTGGTGTCCAGCAGACGCACGCGCTGCACATGGCCGGACGCGTTGATCTGCACATAGAGCGCCAGCCGGTAATCCCCGAGCGCAAGGGCGGTACGCGCGCACAGCGCCTGGTAGATCTGCGACTGCACCGTGCCTTCGTATTGCCGCTGGGCACTGGCCGCTGGCTGGGCCACGGCCATGTCCGGGTTGGGCGCGCCGGGCACCAGCACGAAGGCATCGGCCGCCGTTGCCTGCACGTTCAGTCCCGTGCCCTCCAGCAATTTGCGCAGCGCCGCCTCCGGGCTGTAGCTCCCGTGAACGGCATTCGAGGTTCGCCCCGCAGCAAGCTCGGAGGAAAAGAAAACGGATAGGCTGGTCTGCGCATCGTATTGCGCCAGCGCCTGCTTCAATGGCTGGGCCGGCAGGTCGAATGCCATCTCCGTGGCGGGCTGCCCGGCGTGGACCTGCTGGCCGGCGAGGCTCAGAGCCAGGACCGCCATATAGCAGACCAGTGCACGCGCACCGGGGGATGCGACCAAGCTTGCCATCACGATCCAATGCCCTGTCCGTTGAGGAATCCATGCGGGGCCGGACGCACCGCCCGACCACATACCGGTCCGCATCGTAGGGATCCAATGTGACGCCGCCGTGACTCCATGGCAAGGATTGCCGTGACATGGCTCACTCCTCTTGCCCGGCGCCGGACGGCTGCTGCGTCTCGATGGCGATAAAGAGCCGCGCGCTGCCACGCTGGACCAGCAGCGCCACCGCGCCTTCCGTCGCGCTCACTTCTTCGGCCAGCGCCTCCACGCTGTCGACCGGCTGGCCGTTGAGCGCGAGGATCACGTCGCCGGTGTTCACGCCCGCGCGCAATGCTGCCGCGTTCACGCGCTGCACCAGCAGGCCGCCATCGATGCGCAGCACCTGCCGCTCCTGCGGCCACAGCGGCCTGACCATCATGCCCAGCGGCGCATGGCCCGGCGCGGCAACCTGTGCGACCCTGGGCGCGTCGAAGCGATCGGGCGTCACATGCAGCACCAGCGATGCACGTTCCCGCCAGATCCTGAACGGCGTTGCCGCGCCAGGCGGCAGGTCCGCGATAAAGATCAGCGCATCGGCGGACTGCGCGACGTCGCGCGGGCCCACCTGCAGGATCACGTCGCCCGGTTTCACACCGGCCCGGTTGGCGGCGCCGCCCGGCTGCACATAGCTCACCAGCGCCCCCGCCGGGCGCGGCAGGCGGAACGAATCGGCCAGGGCCTGCGTGACCTCCTGCACCGCCACCCCAATGCGGCCCCGCGTGACCGCGCCCTTGCTCTGCAACTGGTCCTTGATGCGCATGGCCACATCGATCGGGATGGCGAACGACAAGCCCTGGTAGCCGCCGCTGCGGCTGTAGATGCGGGAGTTGATGCCGATCACTTCACCCTTCAGGTTGAACAGCGGCCCGCCGGAGTTGCCGGGATTGACCGGTACGTCGGTCTGCAGGAAGGGCATGTACTCGGCGCCCGGCAGCACCCTGCCCTTGGCGCTGACGATGCCGGCCGTGACCGAGTTGGAAAAGCCATAGGGCGAGCCGATGGCCAGTGCCCAGTTGCCGACCTCGACACTGGCGGGATCGCCGATCTTCACCGTCGGCAGGCCGGTCGCGTCGATCTTGAGCAAGGCCACATCGGCCACGGTATCCAGCCCGACCAGCCGCGCCTTGAACTCGCGCCGGTCGGTCAGCTTCACGCTGACCTGCGTGCCGCGCGCGACCACGTGCGCGTTGGTGAGGATGTAGCCGTCGCCGCTGAGGATAAAGCCGGAGCCCAGGCTGGTCTCGTCGACGTTGTCCTGGCGCGGCACGACGCCGGCGGAACGCCCGCGCGGCGGATCGGCGTAAAGACGCGCGGGCGACGCCTCGCGCGCGACGCCGATGTTGACCACGGCCGGGCCATTCTCCCGAACCAGCCGCGAGAAATCGGGTGCCGCCTGCAGCGGCGCGCATCCGGCGGTGCCGGTCGCCAGCACAAACAGGAGCGCCGCCGAGGCAGCCGCCAGCGCGCAACGCATGGCGCGGCTGCGGCCTGGTTCGAAAGCGTCCGCCACGTCAACTGGCCGTTGGGAAATCCAGCGCAAGCTCCATCACCATCGGCTGGCGCATATCCGGCGGCGGCGGCTCGGACAAGGCCTGCGTCATCAGCACGGCGCGCAGGTCCGCATCGGCCTGCGCATTGCCCAGCGAGTCGAACTCCACGCGCTCGACCCGGCCGCTGGGCGCCAGCCATACGCGCATCACCAACGACGCGGCCGGGTGCGGTGCGGCCTGCCGCGGCAGCAAGCGATCCTGCATCCAGCCTTGCAAGCGCAGCGCCGCCGCGTCGGCATGGTCGTCCAGCCGCGCCTGCAACTGCGTGCTGGCCAGTTGCGCATAGCGCATCCAGTGCTGCGGAAACGGCTGCGCGGGCGCCTGCCCGGAGGCGGAGGACACCGCGCCCAGGCCCACCAGCCCCAGGGTACGGCGCAGGCGCCGCCAGAACTGCCGCGGCGCGTCCCGCTTGCGGGCGACGGGGCTGGACTGCCGGCTTGGATCAATGGGGGAATACATCGGAGTTCCTGTCTGTCGTCATGGCATACGCTCGGCTGCGAGGGTCCGCACGCCGTCATACTGAGACGGAACTCACTGGCCGGAGATGTCGTTTGTCACAGAAACTTCATATGCCATGCGCATCAGCGCCCGTACCCGCACTTGCGCCAGCGCGCGGCAGTCGATCCAGATGTCGTTGCTGTTGAGGCCCTTGCGGTCGCGGTTGAGCCCGCGCCGGTAGCGATTGATCTCGTCAAGCACATCGATCAGCCGCGCCTGGCTAAACACCAGTTCACCGTTCCGCCATGCCGAAACGCCAGCCGGTTCGATCCGCGCAACGCCGCCGGCGGCAACATCGTCATAGACCGTCTGCTGGCGTGCCTGCAGCACCCGGTTGCCGGCCGGATGCTCCACCCTCAGCGCCCCCTCGATACATGTCACGCAGACCTTGTCCGCCAGGTGCCGGACCTCGAAGCGTCGGCAAGTCACCGGCACCATGTTGAAATCGCCATCGTGGCACCAGGACGTGACGACCTCGATACAAAAAGCCTGCTGGGTGAAACATTGGAGATGCACCGGCCCGCCCCGGCTGACGGCAGGCCGTACGTCAGATCACCATCGCGCGCAACGTCACGGGGAGGCAGTTTCCTCTTCCGCCAGCACGGCGGCGCCGGTGTCCAGCGCTTGCCCGTCTGCAGGCGCGTCGGACACGGCGGGCTGGAAGTTGCGCAGATGGAGGAAGAACTGCCCCATCATCTGCATCCACAGCTGCATCGCCACGGTGAGATAGTCGGGGCCCACGCCGCCGGAGATCACCACGTCCATTTCCAGGACCAGGAATTCGCCATGCTGCGCGACGCGTGCGAAGCGCTTTGCGCGATGCCAGTCGCCAAGCACGCCCTCGGGCAGGGCACCACCTTGCACCCGCAGCGGGCAGCTCAGCGTGAAGTCCAGGTACTCGCCCGGCGTTACCGAATTGCCCCACAGGACCTGGAAGCCGACCCCGTGGCTGGCACTGTGCAGGCGCGGCACGCCGTCCTGCTCGATGGCCGCCACGGCGCATCCGGCGGCCTTGATGGCGTCAGCGACCTGGTCGGAAGTGGCCGCCATTAGCAGGGCGGGCTTGGTGTCTTCTGCGACTTCAACCTGGTTGGCATTTGCGTTCATGGTATTTCCTGAAACTTGAATGGGAAGGAGGATAGGTGGCTGGCCGGGGCAACATGCGCCCCGACCCGCGGCTTCAGTTCACTTTCTGCAGCACCGCGTCCAGCGCGGCGGTATCGATGCTCAACGTGCCCGCTTGCGTGAGTTTGGCAAGATAGGCCTGCACAAGCTGCTGCTGGCGCTGCTGGCGCATCGCCGCCACCAGCTGGGACTTGATCTCGTCCAGCGCCGCGGTACGGGCGGGCTGCGAATCCAGCAGCTTCACCACATGAAAGCCCGCGTCCGATTGCACCGGATCGCTGACCTGTCCGGCCTTGAGCCTGGCGACAACATCGCGCACTTCCGGCAGCATCTGGGCCAGCGGCAGCGTGCCGACTTCGCCGCCGCGCTCCGCGCCGCGGGCATCCTGCGAATGGCGCTTGGCCAGGGCGGCGAAATCGCCCTGGCGTGCCTGCCCGGCCAGCTTGCGCGCTTCATCGCGAACCCTGGCGGTGGCAGCCGCATCGCCGGCTTTGGTTGCCAGGAAAATCTGCGCGACGCGATACGTCGCTGGCACCTGGAAGTTCACCTTGCCCTCTTCGTAAGCCGCCTTGACCTCGGCCTCGGACGGATAGCCGGCCGGCACCTGCGTGACCGACTCCAGGTAGGTGGTGGATACGATCCGCGCGGAAATCTCGCGCACGGCGGCGTCCACGCGCGCCTTCACCTCCGGCTGGTCCGCCCATTCCTTGGCTTGCGCCTCGCGCAGCAGCGCTTCGCTGGCCAGGCGCTGGCGCAGCCAGTTCTCGATGCCCGCGCGGTTGCTCCTGGCGGCGGCCCGGTCCGCGTCGGGCAAGCCCTGCAGCAAGCGAGCCACATCGTCCTGGCCTACCGTGATCGTACCGAGGCGTGCCACGACAGGGGCGGCGGCGGGTTCCGCCGCCTGCACGGGTGCCGCGCTCAGCCAGGAAGCCAGCAAGATGCCGATGGCCGTACGCACCGGAGGCAGCACGGCCTGGACATGCAATTTCAATCGATTCATCTGCGTAGGTACCCTTTTCTCCGGACGCGCGGGCGCGCAGACGCGGGAACCGGCGGCGCCGCCCGGCCCACGCACAGCCGTGCGTTCCTCATTACAGCGCAGCAACATGACAAAGCACTCGCGCCCCAGCAACAGCAGGCTCGGCGCCACCGCGATGCACGGGCTGCTGCTGGATTCGCGGGTCACGGGCGCGCAGCCTCCGGCGCGCCTGTCGCCGCCCTGGCATCGGTCGAGGCGCTCGCCGCCGGCGCGGCCTGAGCCGCGCCGGCGGCCGAGAAGCGCCCTTCGTAGAGCTTGTCGCCATACTCCTGCGCGATCTGCTCGAACTTGACCCGGCTCTGCGCGGCAAAGGGCTGGCGAGCGATCATCACCGCGCCGATATCGACCGTCTCATACGCATGCAGGATCTCTTGCCCGACGGCGTACAACTGCGCGTTCTTGGCCTCGCATCGGGCTATCGCCGTGTTCCGCGACGTGGCCTCGACGGTCAGCCGCTGGCGCTCGGCCTCCGCCGCGCGCGCCAGCTTCAGCAGCTCGTCGTAGGCGTTGCGGTACTGGGCGACCTGCGCGCTCGCCTTCTCCGCGATGGCTTGCGCCTGCTGCTTTCCTTGCTGGTTCCTGTCGCTCAGCCTTTCGCGCTCCTGGCGCTCGGCCGCGAGCTGTGCGCGGGTGCGTTCCAGGTCTTTCCGGAGTGCCTCGGAATCCGTGGCGGGCGCAGCGGCGCCGCCGCCCTGCGGCGCGCCGGCCTTGAGCGCAGCCAGTTCGTTCTGCGCCTGCTGCAATTGCGTGGTCGTGATGCGCAGCTGCGCACGCAAGCGCTCTTCCATGGTCTGGGCCTGCTGGGCGTGGGCGGTTGCCCCCGCCATCAGGAGGCTGGCGCATAGCGCCAGCGGACGCCAGGCGCCTCGGAGGCATGATGTGGATGACACGGTATCCCTCCTAGAAGCGCGTGTTGATCTCGACCTGCAAGATATCGATTGCCAGCGGCGGGCCATAGACTTCCTTGGTCGACGTCCAGCGGCCGGTGAACCAGGTGTTCTTGTCGACAGCGTACGAGCCGCCCACGTAATAGCCGCGCGCGTTGGTGCCGCCCAGGTGGAAAGTCGAATCGTTGTAGCCGTCCGGCATCGAATCCGGCTCGATGCGCTTGTAGCCAAGCAGCAGGTTCCAGTCGCCCCTGGCAACGGTAACGGGCTTGCCCAGCGTGGCCTGGAACATGTAGGCGTTGCCGCCGCTCTTGAAGTCGGCGCGATTGGTGCCGCCGCTGCCGCCGAAGTTGTTGACGATGCCGCCGTTGGCGCGCGTGAACATGCCGTTCTCGTCGTACGCCAGGTTGCGGACGTAGTTCGCATCCATGCGCAGGCCGAGGCTGCCGGCCACCTTGGTTTCCCAGCGGAAGTTCAGGTCGAGCAACTGGAACTTGGAAGCCAGGCCCACGTACTGGGGCTGCGGCGTGCCGGCCGGATCCAGCGGGTTGAGCGCGATATTGCGCAACAGCATCAGCGTGTTGCCCTTCTGCATGAAGGCCGGCCGCGCCCAGTCCGTGCTGCAGCTGTCGGCGCCAGCGTACAAGGCGCAAGGCTGGGACACTTCGCCGCTGACATTGCGGAAGTCGTAATACGCCAGCGCTCCGCGCAGGCGGTTGTCGTTGTTGACCTTCCAACTGGCGCCGATCTGCGCGCCCAGCAGCCACTTCTTCTCGCTGCTCGCCTTGTTCTGGCTGCGGCTCGGGAAGTTGTCCGAGGAGTATTCGAGCGGAACCAGGCCGAGGGTGCCGAACAACGCCACGTCCCTGTTGGGCAGCGCCTTGTCGAACTGCGCCGCCAGGCCGTCGAAATTCAGGTCGTTCGAGAACAGCAGGTCGGACGACACGAACGGGTTGCCGAAGCGGCCAGCGGTCAGGTTGACCCACTCCGCCGGCCGGTATGACAGCCAGCCCTGGTCGAGCCACACGTTCTTCTTGGCAAGGCCGCCGCCAAGGGTCTGGTTGGTGGAAACGGGGCTGTCGTCATTGCCGGTCGCGATGCGGATGCCCGCATGGGTGCTCTCGGAAATATCGGCGTAGACGCCGAACCTCGCACGGGCGCGCAGCAGGCTCACGCGGTTCTGGCGCGTGTTGAGCAGCGGCGGCAGCGACAGGTTGGTGTTCGGGTTGACGTCGAAGCCCGGGCCCTGGTTGATCGCCGACCAGTCGATGGCACTATCGGTGTTGTTGCTGGAGTAGAAGCGCGATTCGTCGCGCACGCGCACATCGCCTTCGATGCGGATGCGCTTGGTCCACTCCGGCGTCTCGTTCGGAGCCGCCCAGCCCTCGGCCTGCGCCTGGGCCATGACCTGCCCCTTGACCTCGTCGCGGATCTGGTCGCGGACCGTGTCCGAGATATAGGGCACACGCACATCGCCCGGCTCCACGCGCATGCCGCCGGCGGTAGCGGCCGGCGCCACCGACGCCACGCGCTGCGCCTGCTGGGCAGCGATCGCCTCGGTCTGGGCCTGGGCCAGCAGCGCCTCGCCGGCGTCCTTGTTCAGCGCGCCGCTCTGGATCAGGCTGCGGATCAGCCTGACCATGGAGGTGTCGCCGGGCGCCGCGGCTTGCGCGTGGCCCGCGCCGCTCGCCGTCAGCAATGCGATCGCCATGGCCGCGGCCAGGACCTGCGTCTTGCGTATGGGCGCCGCCTGGTGTGAGGAGCGGCCCTTTGTTTCGTGCGTCTGCCACGCTGCACCACGGCCCAGATGTCGCTGGGGGATTGCTGGATGGTTCATCGGTTCGTTCAAGAGAATGGGATGGGATAGGTGGGACAGGCGGCGACGTGCCTCGGGCATCGTCACGGCCGGCGCCCCTTGATCGACATACGCATCGGAAAGCGCAGCGAAGCCGGCGGCCGCTCGTCGGCCCGGAAATCGCGCACCATGGCCAGCACGGCTTCGTCGGTCTGCGCGTTGCCGGTGCCGCGCACCAGTTGCGCGCGCGTCGCCTTGCCGTCGGCGTCCAGCCACAGATCGATGCGGATATCCTCGAACGCCAGTTGCCGGGTACGCTGGTCGCGCGCGAACGCCTGCTGCAAGGCATTCGAGACATAGCTCGCATAGGACCGGCTGCCGAGTCCGCCACCGCCGCCGGTCATGCCGCCGCCGCTCCCGGCCTGGATGCCGAAAGCGTCCGTGCCGGCTTGCGCCGCGCCGTCGATCGTGACCGGGTCGCCGAGGTCCTTCGACGGGCTTGGCGGCGCGTCGTCCTTCGGCGCTTCCTGAGGGTCCGCCGGTTTGGGCTCGACCACTTCCGGCTTGATCTTCTCCGGCTCCGGTTCGGGCAGCTTCTCGGGTTCGGGCGGCGGAGGCGGCGGCGGTGGCAGCACCAGCATCGGCGTGGCGGCCACCTCGCGCCTGGTGCTGGCCGTATCGGACAGCAGGCGCCAGACCAGCACAGCCAGCCCGACGATCACCAGCGCGCCGATGAGCAGCCCGCCCCAGCGGCGCCACAGGACGGCCGCGCGCTGCCGGGGGCGAGGAGTTGGATCGCGATGTTTCACCCGACTCTCCTCACGCCGGCTTGCCGGTGACGAGGCCGATCTGGTTCAGGTCGATGCGCCTGAGCAGGTCCAGCACCTCCACGACCTTCGCGTACTGCACGGCGGCATCGCCACGCACGATCACGGGGAAATCCGGTGTCAGGGCCTTCTCCGTGCGCAGGCGCTCCTCCAGTTCCGGCAGCGTCACCGGATAGGCATCGAGGAACACCTGGCCCGCGTTGTCGATCGTGATGGCCTTGGTCTTGGGCTTCTCCAGCGCGACCGACGAACTAGCCTTGGGCAGGTCCACCTTGATGCCCGGGATGCTGGCATTGCTGGTCAGGATAAAAATCACCAGCACCACCAGCAGCACATCGACGAAGGGAGTGATGTTGATGCCGCTCGAGCGCTTCTTGGTGCCGAACTTGGCTGCGTATGCCATGGCCGCGCGCTCCCCTTAAGCCCGGTGCAGGGCAGCGGGGACGCGACGTCCCTCGCCCTGCTCTTCGGCCAGGCGCGTGGCGAACTCATCCACGAACACCGCCATGTCGGCGCCGATCGAATCCGAACGAGAGGCCAGCCAGTTGTAGCCGAACAGCGCGGGAATCGCGACGCCCAGGCCGGCGGCGGTACACAGCAAGGCCGCGGCCATGCCCGGCGCCACCGAGTTGATATCCACCGCGCCGGCCATGGCCGCCACGACGAATACCAGCATGATCCCGATCACCGTGCCGAACAGGCCGACGTACGGCGCGCCCTCGATGGTGGTCGACAGCCAGTTCATGCGGGCCGCCATGCGTTCGCTCTCGCGCACCATCACGCCATCCATCGCCGCGCGGATCGCGCTGATGGTGGCATCGGAAACCGCATTGAGGTCGTAGCCCATCTGATGGCGGCGGTGCATTTCCTCGACCGCCATTTCATACAGGCGCCACAGCGACGAATCCGCCTTGACGTCCTCGGGGATCCGGTTGCTCTTGGCCAGTTGGTCCAGCGGCGCGCCGGACGCCTGGCGGAAGTGCACCATGAACGCGGCATTGGCGCGCGAGTTCGCACCGAAGCTGCGGCCCTTGCTGATCATGATGGCCCACGACAGCGCCATCATGATGCCGAGCAGGCCCACCACGATCCACGCGTCGAGCGGCATGGCCGCCAGGATGAAGCCGAAGTGGCTCTTGCCGGCCTGCTGCTCGTCGGCACCGAATACGGCAAGCCGCGACTCGGCGCCCTGCGATACGGCGTCCGCCAGGATCAGCGCATCCGGGCGTGCGATCTTGGACAGGCGCACTTCATCGATGGCGCCGGTGAAAGGGGCCAGTGTGGAGCCGGCAGCCGTGTCGGCACCCAGCGAGGCCGGCGTGTTCAAGGCCGGCAGGCTGGCCGCCAGCGACGCGGCGGGGCGTCCGCCGACATAGAGGGCCACGCTCTTGCCATCGGACTTGACCGCCAGGTGCGACCACTGTCCGGCCTGCACGGGCTGGCCGGGATTGCTGCGTTGGCCGTTGACCTGCACAAAGGGCACGCCCTGGTCGATGCCGATGACGAGTTCGCCCGCGCCATCGCGGCGGGCGTAGATGACTTGCAGCGGCCCAAGCTTCTCGGGGCGTACCCATGCGGAAAAGCCGAACTGCGCGCCGGCGGCCAGCGCCAGCGAAGGAGACGACGGCAGCACCAGCGGCGCGGCGCCGAGCTGCGCGCCCTTGCCGATGACCGTGCCATCGATGCTCACCACGGCGGTCTGGCTATGGTTGCCATAAGCCGTGGTATCGCGCGCCGGCACGCTGCCCTCGGCAAAGTGATAGACGAGGGTGTAGTCCGGGTCGAAGGTCCGCTGGCCATTGCCCGATGCCGGCGCCTTGGCATTGCCGTAGTACATCCACAACTGCTGCGGGCCGCCCGCCGATACCGCCGGCACATCGACCCAGACCAGCGCGATGCCCAGCAGCGGATCGAACTGTTCGATCTGGTGGTTGAGCACCGTCTTGTCGTCCGCCGCGACGAAGCGCAGGTCGGCGCCGGTCTCGCTCACGCCTTCGAAACTGAAGTTGCCGGTATGCAGGCGCAGCAGCACCGGAGTACGGCCCGCGTCGCCGCCGATCGCCCCGCCCTTGGGGCCGGCATCGATCGTGACCGGCTTGCGGTAAGCCCAGTCGGGCTGCCACCAGGCATGGGCCAGGTCAGGCAGTAGTGTGCTCAGCAGCGTGAGCACGAGCAAAAGGATGCGTCGCATGACAGTGGTTCTCGGTTAGCTCGTAAGGAATGGATGTAAAAGAGGCTGGAGCGAAGGTCAGTAGCTCGCGGTGACGCTGAAATTCACCCGCGGGTCGCCGCGCTCCGTGCGTGGCCCGGCCTTCAGCGGATAGCCCAGGTCCAGGCGCCCGGTGACTTTCTGGCCGAGGCGGAAGGTGGTGCCCATGCCCACCGAGGCGAGCGAGAAATTGCTCTGCTGCTCGGGCAACGGATCGCGCAGGCGCACCTGGCCGGCATCGGCGAACAAATAGGCGCGCCAGTTCTCGACCACGGAGGTAAAGAACGTGAGCGGCGGCGTGCGCATCTCGACGGAACCGACCACGCCGTAGTCACCCGTGGTTTCGGCCGACAGGTAGCCGCGCACGGAATTCATGCCGCCGGCGGCGATCTGCTCGTTCGACACCAGCGGGGAATCCGTGATCTGGGCAGCCAGGCGCCATCCCAGTTGCGCGTTCCCCGCAAAGGTGTACGTGCCATTGGTATCGCCCTTGAGCACCATGAAGCTCGGCGAAGCCTTGTAGCGCTTGTAGTCGAATTGCTGCGCCGTGCTGCCATAGCCGAGGAAACTGCGCGTGCCCGCGACCAGCGACAGGTTCAGGCCAAAGCTGCCGCGTTCCGTCTGCCCGAAGCCCGAATAGCCCAGGGTGATCGGCGCGTATTTGAGCGGCACGGTGTCGCCGCTGCTGCCCAGGCGCGTGACCTCCTCGTTGTCCTTGAAGTCCACGCCCGCGCTGAACGCGTGCCACCACGCGCCGGTGTTCGGCACGGTGTAGGTCGCCTTCACGCCGACCGCATAGCCCTTGCCCAGTACGTTCGTGCCGCCCACCGTCGCGACGTTGCTGTCCGACTTGTAGCCAGAAGCCTCGACGCCCCAGTTGGTCCCACGCAGCGGCGCCACATAAGAGCCCGACCACACCTGCGTCTGGTTCAGGTCCTGCGGCGCGCCAAAGAAGCTGACCGATGCGCTGTGGCCAAGTTGCCAGAGATTGTCGTGGCCAAGCGAAGCCGTGGCCCGCAGCTGTTTCGTGTCCGCGCTGTAGTCGTTGTTCAGGCCGACGCTCGCCCGCCACGGGCTGCTGTCGTCGACCTTGAGATCCACGTCCATCGTGCCGGGCAGCGTGCCCTGCCGGACCAGCGGCATCACCTGCCGGTTCCCGCCGCGGTTCAGCGCGGTCAGCTCCGTCTGCGCCTGGTTGAAATCCGGCACCGCGCCCTCCGCCAGCGCGGGCACCTGCTCACGCACCTCCACCGGCGAGTTGTATTGCGCGCCAACCACGCGCACGCGCCCCACCTTGGTCTCGCTCACCTGCAGGAAGATCACGCCGCCGACAGCCTGCTGCTCGGGCAGGTCCACGTACACCGACTGGAAACCCTTGGCCTGGTAAGCCGCGAGCAAGGCATCGCGCGCGCCCTCGATATCCTTCATGGTGCGTTTGGGGCCGAGGTAAGGCGTCACCGCGCGCTCGATCGAGCGTGCGTCCAGCACCGTGTTCCCACGCACGATGTACTCATTGATGTCGACGCGGCGTTCCGCTTCGGGCTGTACGGCAGGTGCCGGCGCCTCCGCCGCTGCATCGGCCGTAGCCTGCGCCATGGCTGTTCCCTGCGCCCCTAGTCCCAGTATCGCGAGACACACCGCCCTCCAGCGCCCGGACGCTTCTTTCTTGTTCTTGCCTTGCATGTGTTTACTCAATTCCTTGCGAAACAATTGCCGTCGTTCCCTTGCGCCGGCGCCCCCACCAGAGGCAAGTCGCATGCGATCGCATCCGCGAGGCCATGATGAGCGGTCATCATTTCAGCGCCGCGTACGAATGGTTAGACGAACGGCCCGCGCGGCGACTGTCGTTTGTCACGAAAGCTTCATGCGCGCAGGCGGGCGTTGGCGATGCGCTTTAAAGGCAGGTGTTCGCGGATAGGAAATTACGTGCCGCGCGGTCTGAAAGGCGGCGCTACACTTCAGGCATATCGCCAATGCCGTTTTTGGCGAGCAACGATGACGGAGCACGAAATGGGCAAGTGGCTGGCAGTTGCGGCAATGACCGTGGGTAGCCTTGGGACGGCCGGCTCCCTGCTCGCTTCGGAGGCGCCCCCACCGATGGGGGATGCCGCGGCGAGTTGTGTCGAGGTCGAAGTCGATGGCGTGCGGGCCCCGTCGTTTACCTGCCTGACGCAAAAGCTGATTCCCAAGCCCGGCCCGGGCGAGCCGCCCTCTGACCGGAAGCTGGCATCCGAAGCCATCGTGGAACGCCCCTCCAATGCACTGGGGCTGTTCAACTATTCGGCGACAAGCCACCGCATGGGCAACACCTTCGGTACATTGGTCACGCCGCAGCGGCCATCCAATCCGGCGCCATAGGCGGGCCGGTTAATTCATTTCCATTTTTTTAAAGGAAAAGACGTGCCATTCATCATCGCCGGCCTGGCATTGATCGGTGCCCTCATCTACGGCGCGGTCCGTCTCTACGCAACGGTAGCCGCCGCCTTTGGCTGGCTCGCCGGTACCGCTGCCGTCGTGTTCTGCGCGGCACTGCTTGCTGCATTCGTCGCAAGCCTGGTGCGCCGCTATCGCGCGATCCACGGCGTGACGGTCAAAGGGGAACGCATCCTGTCGCTGGAGGGATCGTGGGGAAAGGTCCGTGTGGACCCTGAGCGCAAACGTGGCGCACTGGACGTCGACGGCCAGCAGACGAAGTTTATTTTTGCGGATATCGCGGGCGCCAGCGCGCTGGAGAACGGCGGCGAATGGAAGCTTGCATTGCGTCTGGAACACAATGCGCAAGGCGGCTGGAATATACCGATGGCGAATCGGAAGGAGGCGTTGCGCTGGGCGAAGATATTCGACCTGGCTGCCGTGCAGAAGCTTTGAATGCTCGCATGGCAAGGATCGGCGGAGCACGCGCCGAGGCCATCGCAGAAAAGAAAAAGCCCCGCAGAAACCTGCGGGGCTTTTCTCAATAATGGTGGGCCTCCCGTGAGTCGAACACGGCACCAACGGATTATGAGTCCGCTGCTCTAACCAGGCATGAGCTAGAGGCCCAGGAAAGTCAGACCGGCATGATACCGATCAACTACCTTCGAGGAAACTCTTAAGCTTATCAGAGCGGCTCGGATGGCGCAGCTTTCGCAGTGCCTTGGCTTCTATCTGGCGGATCCGTTCGCGGGTGACGTCGAACTGCTTGCCGACTTCTTCCAGCGTGTGATCGGTGCTCATTTCGATGCCGAAACGCATGCGCAGCACCTTGGCTTCGCGCGGCGTGAGCGAGTCCAGCACGTCCTTGACGACGTCGCGCATGGAGCCGTGCAGCGCTGCTTCGGCCGGGGCCAGCGTGTTGGTGTCTTCGATGAAGTCGCCCAGATGGGAGTCGTCGTCGTCGCCGATCGGCGTTTCCATGGAGATCGGCTCCTTCGCGATCTTCATGATCTTGCGGATCTTGTCTTCCGGCATCTCCATCTTCTCGGCCAGCGTTGCCGGATCCGGTTCGTTGCCGGTTTCCTGCAGGATCTGGCGCGAGATGCGGTTCATCTTGTTGATCGTTTCGATCATGTGCACCGGGATACGGATGGTACGCGCCTGATCGGCGATCGAACGGGTGATGGCCTGGCGGATCCACCACGTGGCGTAGGTCGAGAACTTGTAGCCGCGGCGGTATTCGAACTTGTCCACCGCCTTCATCAGCCCGATGTTGCCTTCCTGGATCAGATCGAGGAACTGCAGGCCGCGATTGGTGTATTTCTTGGCGATCGAGATCACCAGGCGCAGGTTGGCCTCGGTCATCTCGCGCTTGGCTTCGCGGGCGCGCTTCTCGCCCTCGCTCATCTTGCGGTTGACGTCCTTGAGCTCCTTCAGCGGCAGCACCACGCGCAACTGCAGGTCGATCAGCTTTTGCTGCAGTTCACGCACGGCCGGCACATTGCGCTCGACGGTGACGCTGTACGGCTTGCTGTCGGCGATGATCGTGTCGATCCACTCGAGGTTGGTTTCGTTACCCGGGAAGCGGGCGACGAAGTCGGCGCGCGGCATGCCGCACTTGTCCACCACGATCTTCAGGATGGAGCGCTCAAGCTTGCGCACTTCGTCCACCTGGCCACGCAGCGTGTCGCACAGGCGTTCGACGTTGCGCGCGGTGAAGCGGATGGTCATCAGTTCGTTCTGGATGGCTTCCTGGGCCTTGACGTAGGCCTTGGACTTGTAGCCCTCCTTCTCGAACGAGCGGCGCATCTTGTCGAACTGCTCGGCGATGACGCGGAATTTTTCCAGAGCGCCCTGCTTCAGTTCTTCAAGCTGGCGCGCGGAGGCAGCCAGGCCACCGGCATCGTCGTCCTCGTCTTCGTCGGACTCTTCATCGTCCGACTCCTCGTCGTCTTCCTCGGCCACTGGCGCGGCAACAGGCGCCGGCGGCGCCACGGGAACATCCTCGGCGTTGGGGTCGATCAGGCCATCGACGAACTCGTCGATCTTGATCTCGTCGCTGGCAACGCGTTCGGCCAGGGCCAGGATCTCGGAGATCGTGACCGGGCACGCCGAGATCGCCATCACCATGTCTTTCAGGCCGGCTTCGATGCGCTTGGCGATTTCGATTTCGCCTTCGCGCGTGAGCAGCTCCACCGTGCCCATCTCGCGCATGTACATGCGCACGGGATCGGTGGTGCGGCCGAACTCGGAGTCCACCGTGGAAAGCGCGGCCTCAGCTTCTTCCTCGGCTTCTTCCTCGCTGGTGGCGGACGGGGCATTGTCGTTGAGCAGCAGCGTTTCCGCGTCCGGCGCCTGCTCGTAGACGGCGATGCCGATGTCGTTCAGCGTGGCGACCAGGGTGTCGATCGTTTCCGAATCGACCATGTCGTCCGGCAGGTGATCGTTGATCTCCGCGTACGTCAGGTAACCGCGTGACTTGCCCAGCTTGATCAGCGCCTTGAGCTTCTGGCGGCGCACCTCCAGTTCTTCCTCGGTGCCCTGCTGGGTCGAGGCGAACTCCTTGAGCAGAGCCTTTTCCTTGGCCTTGCGGTCGCGAGCCTTCTGCTTTTCGGACTTGGGGGCGGCCGCGGGCGCTGCGGCGGGGATCTCGTCTTCGTAAAGCTCTTCAGTCACGTCGTCTGTAGTGCTGTCGTCGTGCTGCGATCCGGCCTTGGGCTTGCGGCCACGCTTCTTCGGCTCCGGCTTGACTGCCGGAGCGGCGGGACGCTCGGATGCAACGGGGGCGGAAGTTGTGGCAACCGGCGTGTCCTCGGACGCGGGCGCGCCTGACTTGGCGTCTCCCGTCTTGGCGCTGGCCGCTGCCGTTCGCTTGCTCTCGACTTCGGTATTCTGCTGTTTCGCCACGGTAATACTCTTGCCTTTCACAGGTACAGACGCGGCGTTCTTGCCGCTTGTATTGGCGCTATCGCCGCTCTCGCGTGCCGAAGTCGAGGGCCTCAAGTTCTCGGATATGCGAGTCCCGGTGGTGGTGGACGCTGCGGGCGCCTTGGCGCTTCGAGCAGTCTTAGCTGGCACAGGCTGGGCTGGCGTCTTGACTGACGCGGCTGTCTTCGCAGCCGCCGATGTCTTCGCGGACGCCTTGCCGCTCCCTGATTGGGGAGCATTAGTGGGAACCTTTTCGGTTGCTTTGGCCTTTGCCATTGGCACGCTCACTTTCACCAGAACGGGAGAGAAAGATTTCGCTATCCAAACCGGCTATTGTAGCACGTCGCAATTAGCCGGCTTCCCAACAGGTGAGGATTTCACCTGATAAATCAAGGCTTAAGCTCAACAAGGTCAAGCTAAACCTTCACCTATTTGTCACCACAAGCCTTGACCGACCTACCGGACGGTCAACCTAACTGGCGCCGGCGGTTGATCTCGCTGACCAGCCATCGCATCCGGCTCTTGCCAGCCTCGTCCGCCGTACCCATTACCACCGACTGCTGCAGGCTGGCGAGTTCCCGCTGCAGCGGCCCCGCCAGCAGCTTGGCGATGGCCGCGTCGAATTCCTGCTCCGCCGGTTCCTCGTCGATCTCTTCGCGCAGTACCGCCGCACGCACATTGGCGTAGACCTCGGCATACGGCGACTGCGCCAGATGCTCGCTAAAGGCCGCGAAATTCACTTCACCCTGTAACTCGTCGCACGCGGACACCAGGTGCGACAGCACCTCGGCATCGGCTTGTTCATCCTCCAGCAGTAGCGCGCGGCTATCGGCGTCGAGCCGTCCGGAGAGCTGCGGATAGCACATCAGCAATTGCAGCACACGCTGCTCCAGCCCCGTGGGCGCCTGACGCTTGGTGCGCGGCCGCGGCTGGGCAAAGCGGCCGACCCGCGCCGGGTCGCTGGCCAGCCCGCAGACCGCCTCGATCTCGGCAGGCGTGGTGCCGGTAGCGTCGGCCAGTTCGCGCACGATCTGCAGGCGCAGGCCGCCGCTGGGCATGGCCTGCAGCAATGGCTTGGCCTCGTATTGAGCGCGGGCGCGGCCCTCTGGCTGGCGCAGCTCCTGGCCTTCCGTCACCACCTGCAACAGGAAGCGCGAGAGTGGCATGGCGTCGCGCACCTGGGCGGCGAAGGCATCGGTACCCTGCTCACGCACATAGCTGTCCGGATCGTGCTCGGTCGGCAGGAACAGGAAGCGGATGGTTTTGTTATCCGCCACATAGGGCAGGCATGCCTCCAGCGCCCGGCGCGCCGCGCGCCGCCCGGCGGCGTCGCCGTCGAACGAGAACACCACGGCGTCGGTCTGCCGCAACAGCTTTTGCACGTGCACGGGGGTGCAGGCCGTGCCCAGCGTGGCCACGGCGTTGGCAAAGCCCAGCTGAGCCAGTGCCACGACGTCCATATAGCCTTCGACCACCAGAACGTAGCCGGTTTCCCGGATCGCATGGCGTGCCTCGAATAAGCCATATAGCTCGGTACCCTTGCTGAACAGCGGGGTTTCCGGCGAGTTCAGGTACTTCGGTTCACCCTGCCCCATCACCCGGCCGCCGAAGCCAATCACCTGGCCCTTGGCATTGCGGATGGGAAACATGATGCGGTCGCGGAAGCGGTCGTAGCGGCGCGGCTTGCCGTCGGCGTCGCGCTTCTCGGCGCTTTCGATCATCAGGCCGGCTTCCACCAGCGGGCCGGCGATGGCGTCGTCGCGATAGCTGCCGAACACCGATTCCAGCCCCTGCCAGTCGTCAGGCGCATAGCCCAGCCCGAATTGCGCCGCGATCTCGCCGGTCAGGCCGCGGCCCTTGAGGTACTGGATCGCCTGGGGCGCGCTGCGCAGTTGCCGCCGGTAGAACTCGGTGGCGCGCGTCATGGCGTCGGTGAGCGCGAGCGAGCGCGCCTGCTGTTCGGCGCGCTGTGCCGGCGGCAGCCGGTCGCGGTCCTCGGGCACGGACAGGCCGACCGATTGCGCCAGTTCGCGCACCGCGTCGGGGTAGGACTGCCCGGAGTACTCCATCAGGAAGCCGATGGCCGAGCCATGCGCGCCGCACCCGAAGCAGTGGTAGAACTGCTTGGTCGGCGAGACGGTAAAGGACGGCGACTTCTCGTTGTGGAAGGGGCAAAGGCCCATGAAGTTGGCGCCGCCCTTCTTCAACTGCACGTACTTGCCCACCACATCGACTATGTCGACACGGTTGAGCAGGTCCTGAATGAAGGATTGCGGAATCACCCGGCTTGTCGTCCTCTGGCCAAACCGCCCGTTGCAGCGGGCGGCAATATTGTGAATGCGTGACCGGCACTGCGCTTTCCGGCTCTACAACACTACATTGTAGTGCAGACGCAACGGATTGCAGCCAGGGCCGGCGAGGGGTGTCGGATCAAAAGCGCTTTAAGACGCACTTCCAGCAAAAAGCCGGATCGGCGGCGACTGGCCCCGATCCAGCGGCTGCCAGAGCTAGCTCAGCGCGCCGTCAGGGCGGCCTTGACCAGCCCCGACACGGCAGTCATGTCGGCGCGGCCGGCCAGCTTGGCCTTGAGCACCGCCATGACCTTGCCCATGTCCTGCGGACCGGCGGCGCCGCTCTCCGCGACTGCGGCCTGTACTTCCGCGGCAATTTCGGCCTCCGACAGCGCGGCGGGCATATAGACCTTGAGCACATCGATTTCAGCGCTTTCCTTGTCCGCCAGGTCGATGCGGCCGGCTTGCGTGAACTGCGAGAGGGAGTCCTTGCGCTGCTTGACCAGCTTTTCGATCACGGCCAGCACGGCGGTGTCGTCGAGTTCGATGCGCTCGTCCACTTCCTTTTGCTTGATGGCCGCCAGCAGCAGCCGGATGGTGCCGAGGCGATCGGTTTCGCGGGCCCGCATGGCGGCCTTCATGTCATCAGTGATACGGGCTTTGAGGGACATGGCAATTTTTCCAGGAAAGTGTGGGCGGGACATTGCCGGCCGGGCGAAACGCGCCGGCCGTCGGACCGCCAATGCAAAAACCCGCCGGAGCCTTGCCCACAGCGGGTTTTGATGCAGAAGCGAAGGGTGCGTTCAGTACAGCTTCTTCGGCAGCATCTGGCTGCGGATGCGCTTGTAGTGGCGCTTCTCGGCGGCGGCCTTCTTGCGCTTGCGCTCGGCCGTCGGCTTTTCGTAAAACTCACGTGCCCGCAATTCAGTAATCAAGCCGTTCTTTTCGATGGTGCGCTTGAAACGACGCATGGCGACTTCAAACGGCTCGTTTTCTTTGAGGTGGATCGTGGTCATCTTGCTGAAATATGTAGCAGCTGTTGGCGGTTTTACGAAAGCTACAAGTGTAGCACACACACTGTCAAGCCCGCGTGGCGCAAATTTTCCGCCGTGCCGCCTAGGCCACTCCCGCCGTCGCGGCGCGTGCGTTTTCCGCAACGGCCTGGCCGGCAGCCACGCCCGATGCCCAGGCCCACTGGAAGTTGTAGCCACCCAGCCAGCCGGTCACATCGACCACCTCGCCGATGAAGTACAGGTTGGGYACCGTCCGGGCCATCATGGTGGCCGATGACAGGGCCCGGGTATCCACCCCGCCGAGCGTGACCTCGGCCTTGCGATAGCCCTCGGTCCCCGCCGGGATCAACTCCCAGCTATTCAGCGCGGCCCCGAGCCGGCGCAGTGCCTTGTCCGGCATATCATGCAGGGGCTGCGCGCCGTTCAGGCCGGCAGCGGCGCACCAGGCATCGGCCAGGCGGGCCGGCAGGCGTTCGGCCAGCAGGTTGGCCAGGTGCTTGCGGCTGCTGCCCTTTTGCGCAAGCAGCCACTCACTTGCGTCGTTGCCGTCGAACAGGTCGATGGCGATGGGCGTGCCCGGCCGCCAGAAGCTGGAAATCTGCAGCACGGCGGGACCGGACAAACCGCGATGGGTCCACAGCAAGTCCTCACGGAAAGCGCCGGCCGTCTTGCCGCCGCCCGTAGCGATATCGACTTCCATCGATACGCCGGCCAGCGGCGCGAATGGCGCCCAGCCCTGTCCGTCGAAGGTGAGCGGCACCAGCGCCGGGCGCGTCTCGACCACGCCCAGGCCGAACTGGCGGGCGACGCGGTAGCCCAGGTCGGTGGCGCCGATCTTGGGAATGGAAAGTCCTCCGGTGGCCACCACCAGCGCGCCGGCGCGGATTGGCCCATTCGCCGTCATCAGCAGGAAATCGTCGCCTTCGCGCCTGACCTCGTCCACGCTGCAGCCGGTGCGCCAGTGCACGCCGCCGGCGCCGCATTCGGCGCGCAGCATCTCGATCACCTGCTCGGCGCTATCGTTGCAGAAGAGCTGGCCGCGGTGCTTCTCGTGCCAGTCGATCTCATGGCGCCGCATCAGGTCGAGGAAGTCCTGCGGTGTATAGCGCGCCAGCGCCGAACGGCAGAAGTGCGGATTACCAGACAGGTAATTGGCGGGCCCGGCCTGCAGGTTGGTGAAATTGCAGCGCCCGCCGCCCGAAATGCGGATTTTCTCTGCCAGCTTCGTGGCATGGTCGATCAGCACCACGCTGGCACCGCCCTGGCCCGCCACGGCGGCGCACATCATGCCGRCGGCCCCGGCGCCAAGCACTGCCACATCGAAGCGCCCTGCGCGCGCGCCAGCGTGGCCGGTCTGTGCGGTCTGCTTGCTGCCCATGTTTTTCTTGCCTACTGAATGCCCGCTGAAGAAGCGGCGATTGTAGCGAAAAGCAGGGCAATCGCCGCTGTGCTACCCTGCTGGCCTCACGCCAGGCTGCCGGTCCGATGGTCCGCCGCCCGCGCCAACCCCTTGATTTGCCGGCTTCCTTTGGTACCGGCCTTAGCTTCCCCCCATGCTTGTCCTTGGCATCGAATCTTCCTGCGACGAAACCGGCCTCGCCCTTTATGACACCGAGGCCGGGCTGCTCACCCACGCCCTGCACTCGCAGATCGCCATGCATCGCGACTACGGCGGCGTCGTGCCTGAACTCGCCTCCCGCGACCACATCCGCCGCGTGCTGCCACTGCTGCGGCAGATACTCGACGAAGCCGGCCGCACCCGTAAGGACATCGATGCGATCGCCTTCACGCAGGGGCCCGGCCTGGCCGGCGCATTGCTGGTGGGCGCGTCGGTGGCCAACGCCCTGGGCTTTGCCCTGAACGTGCCGATGCTGGGCGTGCACCATCTCGAGGGCCACCTGCTGTCGCCGCTGCTGACGCGCGATCCGCCGCCGTTCCCTTTCGTGGCCCTGCTGGTTTCCGGCGGGCACACGCAGTTGATGGAAGTGCGCGGCATCGGCGACTACGCCTTGCTGGGCGAAACGCTGGACGATGCCGCCGGCGAGGCCTTCGACAAGACCGCCAAGCTGCTGGGCCTGAGCTACCCTGGCGGCCCCGAGGTATCGCGGCTGGCCGAGTTCGGCACGCCCGGCGCGTATGCCCTGCCCCGCCCGATGCTGCATTCGGGCAATCTCGATTTCTCCTTCGCCGGCCTCAAGACGGCGGTGCTGACGCAAACCCGCAAGCTGGGCAACGTTTGCGAGCAGGACCGGGCCAATCTGGCGCGCTCCTTTGTCGACGCCATCGTCGACGTGCTGGCGGCCAAGTCCATGGCAGCGCTCAAGCAGACCGGGCATCGCCGGCTGGTGGTGGCCGGCGGCGTGGGCGCCAACCGGCAGCTGCGCGAGCGCCTGGACCAGCTGGGCGCGCAGAAGAAGATCCAGGTCTACTACCCGGACCTGGCCTTCTGTACCGACAACGGGGCCATGATCGCCTTTGCCGGCGCGATGCGGCTGCAGGCCGCGCCCGAACTGGCGCAGCACAGCTACGGCTACGGCGTGACGCCGCGCTGGGAACTGTCGGATATTCGCCTGCCGGCACGCTAGTCTTCCGCCGCTAAGCCAACAAAAAAGCCACCTTCGCGGTGGCTTTCTTGTTGGCTGAAGCGCCGGCTTACCGCACCGTGCGCTTGTCGCGCTCGATCACGGCATAAGCGCTGTGGTTGTGGATGGACTCGAAATTCTCGGCCTCCAGCACATACGCCACGATGCGATCGTCCGCATTCAGGCGCATGGCGATGTCGCGCACCAGGTCCTCGACGAACTTGGGATTCTCGTAAGCGCGCTCGGTGACGAACTTCTCGTCCGGACGCTTGAGCAGGCCCCACAACTCGCACGAGGCTTCTTCCTCGGCCATGCGCACCAGCGCCTCCACGGGCAGGTCGCCCGCCAGCTCGACATTCATGGTGATATGCGAGCGCTGGTTGTGCGCGCCGTACTGCGAAATCTTCTTCGAGCACGGGCACAGGCTGGTGACCGGCACCAGGGCCTTCAGGAAGACCTTGGTGGCACCGCCGCGCACTTCACCGATCAGCGTGACTTCGTAGTCCATCAACGATTGCACGCCCGACACCGGCGCGATCTTGTTGATGAAATAGGGGAAGGTGACTTCGATGCGCCCGGCCTCGGCCTCCAGCTTGACCAGCATCTTGTCCAGCAGCGAACGGAAGGTCGCCAGTTCGAGCGGCTCGCGTTCTTCCTCGAGCAAGGCGACGAAGCGCGACATATGCGTGCCTTTCTGGTCGGCAGGCAGGTGCACGTCGAGGTTGAAGGTGCCTACCGTGGCCAGCACGCCGGCAGGTGTCTTCAGCGACAGGGGATAACGCACGCCCTTCACGCCCACCCGCTGGATCGGGATCTGGCGGGTATCGAGGCTCGACTGCACGTCGGGCATCACAAAGGCGGGATTGATGTCATTCATATTGATCAGGTTTCCTCTACGGTCGCGGCATTTTTCGCAGTCAACCTTGCCGCGCAACGAGTGTGAAACCGCGGGCGAGGGCAAGGGATGCCTTCCCGCAGCTGCGAACACAGAACTTGCGATTCTAAGGGAAATTGCCTGGTGCTGCCCATGAACGGGCGATACCCGCACGAACCATGCGGTGATAGCGGCAGAACGACAGTCGTACGATGACGAAACGCGAAGATTGCCGGCGCGCCCGCCTGCGGCGGGCACGCCGGCACCGGGATGGATCAGGCCGCGCGCGTGGCGACCGCCGCCTGAGTCAGCTTGAAGCGCTCGCGCACGGAGTGCTCGATGCCCTTGGCGTCGAGCCCGCATTGCGACAGCAGGAAGGCCGGATCGCCATGGTCGACGAAGCGGTCGGGCAGGCCAAGCTGCAGCACCGGCACGGCGATGCCGGCGGCGGCCAGCGCTTCAAGCACCGCGCTGCCCGCGCCACCCATCACACAGCCTTCTTCGACGGTGACGAGATAGTCGTGCTCGTCCGCCAGCTTCTTCACCAGTTCTTCGTCGAGCGGCTTGACGAAGCGCATGTTGGCCACCGAAGCATCGAGCGCCTCGGCTGCGCCCAAAGCCGGGTGCAGCATCGAGCCGAACGCCAGGAAGGCCACGCGCTGGCCGGCGCGCGCGCCGCCGGTACGGCGCATCTCGCCCTTGCCGACCGGCAGCGCGGTGAGCGCGGTCTCGGTCGCCACGCCGGCGCCGGCGCCGCGCGGATAGCGCACGGCGGTCGGGCAGTCCTGCTGGAAGGCCGTGGTCAGCAACTGGCGGCATTCGTTCTCGTCGGCCGGCGTCATCACCATCATATTGGGGATGCAGCGCAGGAAGGCGATGTCGTATGCGCCGGCGTGGGTGGCGCCATCGGCGCCCACCAGGCCCGCACGGTCGAGCGCGAACACCACCGGCAGGTTCTGCAGCGCCACGTCGTGGATCAGCTGGTCATAGCCGCGCTGCAGGAAGGTGGAGTAGATCGCCAGCACCGGCTTGAGGCCTTCGCAAGCCAGGCCGCCCGCGAACGTCACGGCGTGCTGCTCGGCGATGCCCACATCGTAGTAACGATTCGGAAAACGCTTTTCGAACTCCACCATGCCCGAGCCTTCGCGCATGGCCGGCGTCACGCCGACCAGCTTGGGATCGGCGGCAGCCATGTCGCACAGCCAATCGCCGAACACCTGGGTATAGGTCTTGCGGGCCGGCTTGGGCGACGGACGGATGCCTTCAGCCGGGTTGAACTTGCCGGGACCGTGGTAGAGGATCGGGTCGGCTTCGGCCAGCTTATAGCCCTGCCCTTTCTTGGTGACCACGTGCAGGAACTGCGGGCCGCCGCCCTCGAGGGCGCGCTGGCGGATGTTCTGCAGCGTCGGCACCAGCGACTCGAGATCGTGGCCATCGATCGGGCCGATGTAATTGAAGCCGAATTCCTCGAACAGCGTGGCCGGCACAACCATGCCCTTGGCATGTTCCTCGAAGCGCTTGGCGAACTCGAGCACCGGCGGGGCCACCGACAGCACCCGTTCGATGCCCTTCTTGGTGGCGGCGTAGAACTTGCCGCTCATCAGCCGAGCCAGGTGGTTGTTGAGCGCGCCGACTGGCGGCGAGATCGACATGTCGTTGTCGTTGAGCACCACCAGCAGCGGCAGGTCCTTGTAGACGCCGGCGTTGTTCATGGCTTCGAAGGCCATGCCGGCGGTCATCGCGCCATCGCCGATCACGGCGATGGAGACGCGCTTCTCGCCCAGCGTGCGGGCGCCCAGCGCCATGCCCAGCGCGGCCGAGATGGACGTGGAGGAATGCGCGGTGCCGAAGGTGTCGTATTCGCTTTCGCTGCGGCGCGGGAAACCCGAGATGCCGCCCCACTGGCGCAGCGAATGCATGCGATCGCGGCGCCCGGTCAGGATCTTGTGCGGATAGCTTTGGTGGCCGACGTCCCATACCACGCGGTCGTCCGGTGTATGGAAGACGTAGTGCAGCGCGATGGTCAGTTCGACCGTGCCAAGGTTGGACGACAGGTGGCCGCCGGTTTGCGACACCGATTCGAGCACGTAGGCGCGGAGTTCGTCGGCCAACGTCTTGAGCTGGCGGCGGTCCAGCCGGCGGAGGGCTGCGGGGTCGTCAATAGTTTTGAGCAGTGCGTAGGTCATGATGTCCGTTCGGCGGCCGGATTCTTGTGCCCGGTTGTCGGTTTTCCTGCTTGTCAATTCAGCTCGCGCTCAATTCGAGCGCAGCACGATGAGATCGGCCAGTTCGGCCAGGCGTCCGGCGCGCGCGCCGAAGCCTGCCAGCGCCTCGTGCGCGGTGGTCCGGAGCTGCCCGGCCAGCTGGCGGGCAGGTTCGAGTCCCATCAACGACACATAGGTCGGCTTGTCATGGGCCGCGTCCTTGCCGGCGGTCTTGCCCAGCGTGGCGGTATCCGCGGTCACGTCGAGGATATCGTCCACCACCTGGAACGCCAGGCCCACGGCCGCGGCATAGCGGTCGAGCGCGGCCATGCCTGCCTCGTCCACCGTCCCGCAATAGGCGCCCATGCGCACGCTGGCCCGCAACAAGGCACCGGTCTTCATGCGGTGCATTGCCTCGAGTTCGCCCAGCGACATCGCCAGGCCGACATGCTGCAGGTCGATTGCCTGCCCGCCCGCCATGCCGACCGAGCCCGAGGCCCGGGCCAGCTCGGCCACCAGGCGCAAGCGCGCGGCGGCGTCCAGTGAGGCAAGCGACGCCGACTCGGCCAGCACCACAAATGCCTGCGTTTGCAGCGCGTCGCCCACCAGCAGCGCCGTCGCTTCATCGTAGGCCTTGTGCACGGTAGGACGGCCGCGACGCAAATCGTCATCGTCCATGCAGGGCATATCGTCGTGCACCAGCGAGTACGCGTGGATCATCTCCACCGCACTGGCGGCCGCGTCGCAAGCCTCGGGCGCCGCACCGGCCACTTCGCCGGCCGCATGCACCAACAAGGGGCGTACACGCTTGCCGCCGCCGAGCACAGCATACCGCATGGCTTCGTGCAGCGTGCAAGGCACTGTTGCATTCGTGGGCAACGCGGCATCGAGCGCAGCCTCGGTCCTGGCGCCCTGGGCGCGCATCCAGGCGGCGAAATCGCCGGCTTCCACATTCTGGCGCGAGTCGCTCATTCCGCGTCTCCCTGGATGCCGGCTTCGGCGGGCATGGGCTTGAGGACGTCGCCTTCCAGCACCTTGACCTGCTGCTCCACGCGCTCGAGCATCTGTTGGCAGTACCGGACCAGTTCAGCCCCGCGCTTGTACGCCGCCAGCGAATCTTCCAGCGGCAATGCGCCACCTTCCATGCTGGCTACCAGCCCCTCCAGTTCGGCCATGGCGGCTTCGTAGGAGGCGGGCGGCGCGGAGGCGGACCGCTGGTCGGTCGCGRCCGGATCGGTCTGGGCCGGGGAGCTCGTTGTCTTTGGCATTGCGGACATGGAATCTGGGGAAGCAGGGATTTTACGCCAAAGCGAGGCGATGCCCGCATCCCTTGCATAGGGATGCCCCTCAGGCCGTTGCCCGAAAGTGACTTGTGCGCTTGGGTCGTCTTTCCGAATGCGCCCTGAACGGCACCTTCATGACGACCCGGGTCGACTTTTTCGCTAAAAAGGCAAAAAAATCAGTCCCTTAACTTTTTGCCTCGGGTACAATCCGCGGTTCGTCAGCGCGAACTAAATCCACTGGCCCGGAAGCGGACCAGCGCGCGGCTGACTGTCTTTCCCATATCGATTATCTTTTCGATGGTTGGGTTGTTCACTGCTTTCGCCTGTCATAGGGAGTGGGGATAATGTCCAATCTCAGCACCGCGCTGAAACTGGTGCCGGCTGATACGCAACTGCCCGTCAACGTCTACATCGACGAGGCACTGCACCAACAAGAACTGGAACTGCTGTTCAAGAAGGGCCCTGGCTATGTCGGCCATGAACTGATGATCCCCGAGCCGGGCGATTATCACGCGCTCGCGGCAGAGGATGAGGGCCGCATCCTGGTACGCAATGCCGACGGGATCGAGCTCATGTCCAACGTCTGCCGCCACCGGCAGGCCATCATGCTCAACGGCCGCGGCAATGCGAAAAACATTGTCTGCCCCTTGCACCGCTGGACCTACGACCTGAAGGGCGAACTGCTCGGCGCACCGCATTTCGCCGAGCAGCCGTGCGTCCACCTGAAACGCTCGCCGCTGCAAAACTGGAACGGCCTGCTGTTCGAGGGCGAGCGCGATGTGCGTGCCGACCTGGCGCGCCTGGGCGTGGCCGAGGACCTGAACTTCGACGGCTACCTGCTCGACCACGTCGAGATCCACGAGTGCAACTACAACTGGAAGACCTTCATCGAGGTCTATCTGGAGGACTACCACGTCGTACCGTTCCACCCGGGCCTGGGCAGCTTTGTCTCCTGCGACGACCTGAGCTGGGAGTTCGGCGACTGGCACAGCGTCCAGACGGTGGGACTGCACGCCGGCCTCAAGCGCCCCGGCAGCCCCACGTACCAGAAGTGGCATGAGGCTGTCCTGCGCTTTAACAACGGCGTGCTGCCCAAGTACGGCGCGATCTGGCTCACCTACTACCCCAACATCATGGTGGAGTGGTACCCGAACGTGCTGGTGATATCGACCCTGCACCCGCTCGGGCCGAACAAGACGCGCAATGTCGTGGAGTTCTACTACCCCGAGGAAATCGTGCTGTTCGAGCGCGAGTTCGTCGAGGCGGAGCGCGCAGCGTATATGGAAACCTGCATCGAGGACGACGAGATCGCCGAGCGCATGGACGCCGGGCGCCGCGCACTGGCAAAGCGTGGCGTCAGCGAAACAGGACCCTACCAGTCGCCGATGGAAGACGGCATGCAGCACTTTCATGAATGGTATCGCCGCGCCATGTCCTTTACCGGCTGACCGGCGGGACAAGGCTTTGCGGGCCGCACAGGCATCGCGGCGAACAAAACGGACCGCCCGGGCGGTCCGTTTTGCGTTTGGTGCGGTGCACTCGCGCTGCTACAATCGCCGCTTCCGGTGTGCGCCCGGCGCCTCGCCGTCCCTGCACCGGCCATTCGCTTCGCGCGAAGCCTTTCGCGATGCCGCCCTGTTTGTCCATCACCAGGCGCGGCTCGCGCGCTGTTCATTCTTCCTTTCGCCTCGCCATGCAATCGCTCTGGATGCTGTTCGCCGCCTTCGCCTTTTCGTTGATGGGGGTGGGCGTCAAGCTGGCGTCCGAGTTCTATGCCACCGGCGAGATCGTGTTCTACCGCAGCCTGATCGGCGTGATCATCATGTGGACGGTGCTGGCTTCGTCGGGTACCTCGGTACGCACGCCGCATATGTCCATGCACATCAAGCGCAGCCTGTTCGGCGTGACCGCCCTGCTGCTGTGGTTCACCTCGATCACCATGCTGCCCCTGGCCACGGCGATGACCCTGAACTACATGTCGCCAGTCTGGATCGCGCTGATCCTGGGCGCCGGCGCCGCGCTGGCGGGCACGGGCGGCGCAGACCGCAAGCTGATCGGCGCCATCCTGATGTCGTTCGCCGGCGTGCTGTGCCTGCTGCAGCCGTCCGTCGGCCACAACCAGCTCACCGGCGGCCTGATCGGCCTTATCTCCGGCATCTTCACCGCGCTGGCCTATGTCGAGGTGCGCCAGCTCGGCCAGCTGGGCGAGCCCGAAGGCCGCATCGTGTTCTATTTCTCGGCAGTCGGGATGGTGGTGGGCCTGGCCTGGATGCTGCTCACCGGCCCAAGCGCCCACACCTGGCATGGGGCGGGCCTGCTGCTGGCCATCGGCATCCTTGCCACGCTCGGGCAGACCGCGATGACGCGCGCCTACAAGCGCGGCAACACGCTGCTCACCGCCAACCTGCAATACGCCGGCATTGTGTTCTCCAGCTTCTGGGGCATGATCATCTGGCGCGACCAGCTCAACTGGCTGTCCTGGGTGGGCATGGCGCTGATCATCGCGAGCGGCATCGCCACCACCCTGACCCGGGCCCGCGAAAGCTCCAACAAGCAGCCGACCGCCGATACCCCGGTCAAGTCCCCCGAGGCGGAAGTGCACCCCGAGGTGTAGCATCGAAGGTGGCGAACGGTGCTCACCCGCCGATGCCGTACAGCCCTCCCAACCCAAGGTTATGCCATGTTCACCACCCTGATCTCCAGCCAGGACCTGCGCGCGCTGCGCGAAGACAGCAGCCGCCACAGCGTCGTGATTGACTGCAGCTTCGACCTGGCCAACCCCGCCGCCGGACGCGATGCCTACCATGTGGGCCACCTGCCGGGCGCCTTCTACCTGCACCTGGACAACGAATTGTCCGGCGAGAAGACGGGGAGCAACGGCCGCCACCCCTTGCCCGATCCCAATACGCTGGCCGCGCGCCTGCGCGCGCTCGGCGTGAATGAAGACACCCAGGTCATCGCCTACGATGCGCAGGGCGGCATGTACGCGGCACGCGCCTGGTGGCTGCTGCGCTGGCTGGGCCACGGCGCGGTGGCGGTACTGGATGGTGGCAAGAACGCATGGGTGGCAGCCGGCCTGCCGCTCGAGGCCGGCAATACGCCGGACCCCGAAACGCCCGGCAACCTGATGCGCAAGGCCTCGCTGGTGCCCACGGTGGATGCCGACGCGGTGCTGGCCAACCTGGCAAACCCGACGCGGCTGGTGGTGGATGCCCGCGCAGCGGACCGTTTCCGCGGCGAGAACGAAACGCTCGATCCCGTCGGCGGGCATATCCCTGGCGCGGTCAACCGCTTCTTCAAGGACAACCTGGAAGGCAATGGCAGCTTCAAGCCGGCCGCCACGCTGAAGCAGGAGTTCGGCCAGGTGCTGGCCGGAACGCCGGCCAGCGAGGCGGTCATGCAATGCGGCTCGGGCGTGACCGCCTGCCACAACCTGCTGGCGCTGGAGGTGGCGGGCTTGCCGGGCGCCGCGCTCTATCCGGGCTCCTGGAGCGAGTGGTGCGCCGACCCGGCGCGGCCGGTGGCGAGCGGCGCCTGAACGCGGGCGTCCTTATCTGGCGGGAGCCGCCACGCCGTGCGCATGGGCATGGCCATGCGCCTCGTGCACGCCATTGGTGATGAAGAAGATCGCGCAAATCCCGGTGGCCACCAGCACTACCTGGATGATCGACTCGCGCCAGCGCGGCTTGCGCTGCATCTGCGGCATCAGGTCGCTGACGGCGATATAGACGAAGCTGCTCGATGCGATCACCAGCACATAGGGAATCCAGCCGCTCATCTGGTCGAGCAGGAAGTAGCCCACCACGCCGCCGGCAATGGCAGCCAGGCTGGACAGCAGGTTGAAGGCAAAGGCGCGCGCCTTGGAGAACCCCGCGTTGAGCAACACGATGAAATCGCCCACTTCCTGCGGGATCTCGTGGGCGGCAATGGCCAGCGCGGTGACCAGGCCGATATGCGGATCGGCCAGGAAGGCGGCGGCGATCACGATGCCATCGGCAAAGTTGTGGAAGGTATCGCCCACCAGGATGGCCATGCCGCTGCGGCCGGCTTCCTCGCGGTCGTGGCCGTGATGGTGGTGGTGCCCGTCGCCTTCGTGATGGTGCGAGTGGCGCAGCAGCGCGACCTTCTCCAGCAGGAAGAAGCCGAGCAGGCCGGCCAGCAGGGTGCCGAACAAGGCACGCGGATCGGCGCCCGATTCGAAGGCCTCCGGCAGGGAGTGCAGCAGCGCCGTGGCCAGCAGCACGCCTACCGAGAAGCTCACCATGCGCTCGACCACGCGCGAGGCTACCGTCAGCGACAGCAGCGCCGCCCCCAGGATACTGCCCACCCCCGAGATGGTGGCGGCAAGCAGGATGTAGACAAGCGTGGAATGGATGATGGGCTCCCGGGACCGGCTATCCGCTCAACAGTAGCGGCACCGACCTTAGACGCAACACTGTTGCAAGAAACGAAGCACGCATTGTACGTAGATTGGCGCCGACTTTGCAAATCCTGCGGCACAAGCCGTATTTGCCGCTCGCTCCGCCGGCGCCAGGATTCAACGCAAGCTATCGCACCGCCCTACACACCGTGTTGCTTGAACCACGCCAGGCAGCGCTGCCAGCCATCCTTGGCGTCGGCTTCCCGGTAGCTGGGCCGGTAGTCCGCATTGAAGGCATGGCCGGATTCCGGATAGACCACGAAGGTGGAGGCCTTGGCAAAGGGATCGCTCGATGCCGCCAGCGTCGCCTTCATTTTCTCGACCTGTTCCTGCGTGATGCCGGTGTCCTTTCCGCCATAGAGGCCCAGCACCGGCACCTTGAGCTGGCTGGCCAGGTCGATCGGATTCCTGGGCTTGACCGGGGTCGGCTCGCCCACCAGCTGGCCATACCAGGCCACGCCCGTCTTGACCTGCTGACTATGCGCAGCGTACAGCCAGGTGATGCGTCCGCCCCAGCAAAAACCGGTGATGGCCAGTCTGCTGGCATTGCCGCCGTTGGCCTTGGCCCAGGCCACCGCTGCGTCGAGATCGCCCATGACCTGCTCATCCGGCACCTTGGAAATCAGCTTGGACTGCAGTTCCTGGATGGTGCCGAAGCTGCTGGGATCGCCCTGGCGCGCGAACAACTCCGGCGCGATGGCGAGGTAGCCCAGCTTGGCGAAGCGCCGGCAGATATCGGCGATATGTTCGTGCACGCCGAAGATCTCGCTCACCACCAGTATCACCGGCAGGTTGGTCTTGCCTTCCGGCTGGGCGCGATAGGCGGGCATATTGAAGCCGCCCGAGGCAATGGTGACCTCGCCGGCGGTGAGGCCGGCGAAATCGGTCTTGATGGCCTGCGCCATCACGGGCATGGCGGCCGCGGCAAATGCCGAGCCCAGCGCTGTCTTGACGAAGGCGCGGCGGTCATAGGACTGGCCGGGTACGAGGCTTTCCACTTCTGGCTTCAGCATGCGGTCTCCTGTTTGGCTTGGATGGCGAATCCGGGTGGGCAAGACATGGGGCGGCGCTGCCGGTCAATACTGGCAGCGCCGGGAGTCCGATTCTAAGCAAACATGGAGTTCAGCGCACGCGGCCGGCAAGAGGGGCGAACCTCGCCCTAACACGGCTCATGCGGCTCATGCGGCTCAACTTAGTGCAGCTTGACGCGCGGGCTGGTCTTGCTGCGCAGCCAGTGGGTCACGGTATCCAGTCCCATGCCCACGGCACCGTGCAGCGCCATGACATGCATGCGGTACAAGGAGGTGTACATCACCCGGGCCATGAGGCCTTCGATGAACATCGAGCCGCCGATCAGGCCGCCCATCAGGCTGCCGACCGCGCTGAAGTGCCCCAGCGACACCAGCGAGCCCAGATCCTTGAAGGCGAACGACGGCAGCGGCTTACCGGCCAGCCGCGCGCGCAGCGCGTTGTAGAGGAACACGGCTTGCTGGTGCGCGGCCTGGGCACGCGGCGGCACGGTGCCCTGTTTCTCGGGCCAGGGGCAGCTGGCGCAATCGCCGAAGGCGAAGATATCGGGATCGGCTTCGCTTTGCAGCGTGGGCTTGACCACGATCTGCCCCATCCGGCTCACCGGCAGGCCAAGCGTGGAGAGCACCGGCGGCGCGGTGATGCCCGCGGCCCACACCGTCAGGTCGGCATCGATGTGCTTGCCGCTGGCGGTCAGCACCGCATCCTCCGTGACTTCGGTGACGCGCTCGGCGGTGAGGACCTCAATGTCGAGCTTGTGAAGCAGTTTGGTGGTTTCCGCGGAAACCCGCTCGGAAAGCGCGGGCAGGATGCGCGGGCCGGCCTCGACCACGTGGATGCGCACGTCGCGGCGCGGATCCAGCTGATGCAGCCCGTAGGCGCTGAGCACATGCGCGGTGTTGCGCAACTCGGCCGAGAGTTCGACGCCGGTAGCGCCGGCCCCGATGATGGCGACATCCACGCGCGGGCGGCCGTCGTCGCCGATGCGCCCGCGTCCGTTCTGGGCGCGCACGCAGGCCGAGATCAGCTTGCGGCGGAAGCGTTCCGCCTGGTCCACGGTGTCGAGCGCGATGGCGTTGCCCGCGGCGCCGGGCACGCCGAAGAAATGCGTCACGCAGCCGATGGCCAGTACCAGGGTGTCGTAGGGCAGTTCGCGCGCGGGCAGCAGCTCCGTGCCGTCGAGGTCGACGCAGGCCGCCACCGCGATGGTCTTGCGGGTGCGGTCGATGCCGGTCAGCTCGCCTTGCTGGAACTCGAAATGGTGCCAGCGCGCCTGCGCTACGTATTCCAGCTGATGGGTGTGGGGATCCATGCTGCCGGCGGCGACTTCATGCAGCAGCGGTTTCCAGATATGCGTGGGGGAGCGGTCCACCAGTACCACCTGCGCGGCCCCGCTCTTGCCGAGCTTGTCGCCCAGCCGCGTGACCAGTTCCAGACCGCCTGCTCCTCCTCCGACTACGATGATTCGATGCGCCCTTCCCTCTGTGCTCATGATCTACCCAGTGTCGTCGATATTCTTTTGCGGGGCCTGACGCGAGCCAGTGACCCCGGCTTTCCGCCAGTCTGCTGCACAGCAGCAAGACTGGCAAGACGCCAATCACCGATTCAGCGGTCGCTTCAATCGGAACCAGAATGCAGGAATAGCGGGACGGGGGCAATCCCGGAGCGGCCCCAGGGGCCGCCCCGTCGTTTAGTGCGCCTCCTCCCAGTTGCTGCCGGTACCGACCTCGGCCACCAGCGGCACGCGCAGCTCAGCCACCGAGCACATCAGCTCCGGCAGCTTCACCTTGACCAGTTCCAGCTCGGCCTGCGGTACTTCCAGCACCAGTTCATCGTGTACCTGCATCACCTGGCGCGTACCCAGGCCGTCGCGCTCCAGCCAGTTCTGCACGGCGATCATGGACAGCTTGATCAGGTCGGCGGCGGTGCCCTGCATCGGCGCATTGATGGCAGCCCGCTCGGCGCCCTGGCGGCGCGGGCCGTTGCCGCCATTGATGTCCGGCAGCCACAGGCGGCGGCCGAACACGGTCTCGACGAAGCCCTGCTCGCGCGCGGTCTGCCGCGTTTCCTCCATGTACCGCGCCACGCCGGGGTAGCGCATGAAATAACGGTCGATATAGTGCTTGGCCGCCTCGCGCTCGATGCCGAGGTTGCTGGCCAGGCCAAATGCGCTCATGCCGTAGATCAGGCCGAAATTGATGACCTTGGCGTAGCGGCGCTGCTCGCTGCTGACCGCATCCGTGCTGACGCCGAAGATCTCGGCCGCAGTGGCGCGGTGCACGTCCTCGCCTTCGGCGAACGAGCGCATCAGGTTCTCGTCGCCCGAGATATGGGCCATGATGCGCAGCTCGATCTGCGAATAATCGGCCGACACGATCACATTGCCGGGGGCTGCGATGAAGGCCTCGCGGATGCGGCGGCCTTCCTCGGTACGCACCGGGATGTTCTGCAGGTTGGGCTCGGTCGAAGCCAGCCGGCCGGTCACCGCGGTGGTTTGCCCATAGCTCGTATGCACGCGCCCGGTGGCCGGGTTGACCATCTTGGGCAGCTTGTCTGTATAGGTGGACTTGAGCTTGGCCAGGCCACGGTAGTCCAGCAGCAGCTTGGGCAGCGGGTAATCCTCGGCCAGCTTCTGCAGCACTTCCTCGTCGGTGGAAGGCGCGCCGCTGGCGGTCTTCTTGACCACCGGCAGCTTCATCTGGCCGAACAGGATCTCGCCGATCTGCTTGGGCGAGCCAAGGTTGAAGGGCTGGCCCGCGGCCTCGTAGGCGGCTTGCTCCAGCTCCAGCATGCGCTGGCCGAGCTGCGCGCTCTGTGCGCCCAGGCGGTCGGAATCGATCAGCACGCCGTTGCGCTCGATCTTCTGCAACACCACGGAAACCGGCATCTCGATCTGCTCGTAGACGTAGCGCACGCCCTGCAAGGCCTCCACCTGCGGATACATGTTGCGGTGCAGGCGCAGCGTGACGTCGGCGTCCTCGGCGGCGTATTCGGTGGCGCGCGCAATGTCGATCTGGTCGAAGCCGATCTGGCTGGCGCCCTTGCCGCACACTTCCTCGTAGCTGATGGTCTTGAGGCCGAGCAGGCGCTCGGCAAGGCTGTCCATGCCGTGGTTGCGGTGGGACGCCAGCACGTAGCTCTGCAGCATGGTGTCATGCGCGATGCCACGGAAATTCACGCCGTGGTTGGCGAAAACATGCGAGTCGTATTTCAGGTTCTGGCCTACCTTGGCGCGCGACGGATCCTCCAGCCAGGCACGCATGCGCTCCAGCACGGCCTCGCGCCCGAGTTGGCCGTTGGCCTCCAGGCCGACCACATCGGGGCCGCGGTGGGCAACCGGGATATAGCAGGCTTCGCCCGGCTCGATCGACAGCGAGATGCCGACGAGTTGCGCCTGCATCGGGTCCAGCGAGGTGGTCTCGGTATCGATGGACACCAGCGGCGCGGTTTCGATACGCCGCATCCAGGCCTCCAGCGCCGCCTCGGTCGCCACGGTTTCGTAGCGGATCTGCGCGGGCGCCGGAGCGTCGTCGAACAGACCGCCCTGGGCCGGGCCCGCCTCTGCCGCCGCCGTACCGCCGGCAGCGGGCTGCGCCGCGCTGGCGCGCGCCTGGGCACGGGGGTTCGGCAGGCTTTCGCCGGTCGCCTCGCGCAGCCAGGTCTTGAAACCATAGCGCGCAAAGAAATCGATCAGCTTTTCCTTGTCCTCGCCGCTTTCCCGGAGCTGGTGGAAATTGGCCAGCGAGCTCTTCAGGTCGCAGTCGGTCTTGACCGTCACCAGCTCGCGCGCCTTGGGCAACCACTCCAGCGTATTGCGCAGGTTCTCGCCCACCACGCCCTTGATGCCGGCGGCGCCGGCCATGATGTCGTCGAGCGTGCCGTATTCGGTGAGCCATTTGACCGCCGTCTTGGGGCCGACCTTGGGCACGCCGGGCACGTTGTCCACCGCATCGCCGATCAGCGAGAGGTAGTCGACGATGCGCGCCGGCGGCACGCCGAACTTGGCCACGACGCCGGGCGGGTCGAGCACTTCGCCGCTCATGGTGTTGACCAGGGTGACATGGTCGTCGACCAGCTGGGCCAGGTCCTTGTCGCCGGTGGAGACCACCGTGCGCATGCCTTCGGCGGTAGCCTGGCGGGCCAGCGTGCCGATCACGTCGTCGGCCTCCACGCCCTCCACCACCACGATCGGCCAGCCCAGCGCGCGCACCGCCTCGTGGATCGGCTCGATCTGCCTGGCAAGGTCTTCGGGCATCGACGGGCGATGCTCCTTGTAGGCAGGATAAAGATCGTCGCGGAAGGTCTTACCCTTGGCGTCGAACACGCAAGCGCTATACTCTGCCGGGAAATCGTTGCGCAGCTTGCGCAGCATATTGATCATGCCGTAGATTGCCCCTGTGGGCAGCCCCTCCCCGTTCCTCAGATCCGGCAGGGCGTGATACGCGCGATACAAATAGCTCGACCCATCGACGAGCAAGAGTGTTTTTGGACTATCCGACATTCCCATGGACTCAAAATTGACTGGTGCCGCCGCAGGCGGTGCGAACGCCGCCCCCCTCTCCGACGCAGCCGGCGCCGAAAACCCGGCGGCGGCCCTCAAGCAGGCCGCGGAAGGCAGTATTACCACCGCGGCCGATATGGACGTGAACGTGACGGTCAGCACTGCCGCCGAAGGCCCGGGAGATACGGCTCCCGCCTCCGGCATCCGCGCCAACCCGCGCAAGATGATTCCCAGCCTGCGTGCGCTGGCCGACGAAGACCGCGCGACCGCAAAGAAGGCGCGCGCCTCGTGGCAAATGTTCACGATTATGGCAGAGTTCATCGAGGCGACCGAGTACCTTTCGGAGATCCGCCCGGCCGTCTCAATCTACGGCAGCGCGCGCCTGCGCGAGGATTCCCCCTACTACCAGCGCACCATCGAGATCGCCCGGCTGTTCTCCGACGCCGGCTTCGCGGTCATCTCGGGCGGCGGCCCGGGCATCATGGAAGCGGCCAACAAGGGCGCCCACGCAGGCAAATCGGCCAGCGTCGGCCTGAACATCGAGCTTCCGCACGAGCAGCAAGGCAATCCCTACCAGGACATCGCCATGCGCTTTCGCCACTTCTTCACGCGCAAGGTGACCTTCGTCAAGAATTCGGACGCCTTTATCGTGATGCCGGGTGGCTTCGGCACGCTCGACGAGCTGGCCGAAGTGCTGACCCTGGTACAGACCGGCAAGTCCCGTGCCGTGCCGGTGGTGCTGTTCGGCAGCCGTTTCTGGAAGGGCCTGCTCGACTGGTTCCGCTTCACGCTGCTGCCGATGGGCCTGATCGCCGAGCATGACCTCGACCTGATGAAAATCGTGGACGAGCCGCATGAAGTGCTCGAAGCGGTCTATGAGTACTACGAGCAGCGCGGCGGCGACAACCCGATCCCGCCCAAGGAAGAGATGTTCTACCTGTAAGCAGGGCTTGCACCGGGGCCGCCCGCCCTTCCGGAGCCGCAAGGCCCCGGAGGCGGCATGGTGCACCGCCGACCGACAGCCTCCGCCATTTCCGGACCCGTGCCCGGGCGGCCGCCTCTTAAAGGTGGCCGCCGGGTCACCGCAAGGGGCCCGGCGCGGGCAGGAATTGCTAGAATGGAAGCCTGACACACTGCCAAAGCCCGGCGCCGCCGGACTGCAGCGCCATTCGTGGTGCAGCATGCCCAGAGCCTGCAGCACTGCACAGGAGCCTTCAATGACCTCCCCCACTCTCCTGGCCACCGCGCGTGCGGAAGAGCCGGAGCCGTTCCCGGCCGCCGCCCGCGCGCTGGGTTTTGCAGCCCTGCTGGCGCTTTGCGCCCCCGCTGCGGTGATGGCGCAGCCGAACACCGAGCAGGCGGGCGGCGCCCTGACCCAGCAAGAGCTGAACCAGATCAACAACCGGCCGATCACCTCGCCGGCCAAGACCCAACTGAACCAGCCGCGCGAACCGAGCTTCCAGCTCAATGAGCGGGATGGCACCCAGGTCCGGGAATACAAGAACAAGGGCCAGGCCACCGATATCGAGGTCAAGTCCGGCATGGGCACCAAGTACCAGATGAGCAAGCCGGAAGACAGCTCGCCGAAGATCCGGGACCATGACACGAACCGCGTACCATCGGTCAAGGTGCTGCAATTCTGAGCACCGGCACGCCGGGTTTTAGCACCCCGGCTCCCGGGCCCTGGTTTTCGCTATCTGCTGTCTGCTTTCTGCTTCTTGTTTTCTGATTTCTGATTTCCCACGACCCCGCCAGACGATCACGGCGGGGCCGCGCCGGCGTTTCCGGCATCCATGCCGCGAGAGCCAAGCTTGCTTGCGCCCGCCGCCATCCGTTTCGATTCAAAAAAAGAGTATGGCCGTATTCACCACGGTCTCGCCGGACGAGATCGCCAGTTGGCTCCTTGATTACAACCTGGGCGAAATGCGCAATTTGCGCGGCATTGCCTCSGGSATCGAGAACAGCAATTTCTTYCTGACCATGGAGCAGGATGGCTGCACGCATGAATATGTGCTGACCATCTTCGAGCGCCTGACGTTTGAGCAGTTGCCGTATTACCTGCACCTGATGGCCCACCTGGCGGCGCACGGCATCCGCGTGCCGGCCCCGGTCCCGGACCGCGACGGCGAAATCCTGCGTACCCTCAAGGGCAAGCCGGCCACCATCGTCACGCGCCTGCCGGGCGGCTCGCAGCTGGCCCCCGGGGCCGGGCATTGTGCGGAAGTGGGCGACATGCTCGCCCGCATGCACCTTGCCGGCCAGAGCTATCCGCGCCAGCAGCCGAACCTGCGCAGCCTGCCCTGGTGGCAACAGACGGAGGGCGAGATCCTGCCTTTCCTGGATGCCGGCCAGCAAGCGCTGCTGCGGCAGGAACTGGCCCACCAGACCGCCTTCTTCGGCAGCACCGCTTACGCGGCCTTGCCGGGCGGCCCCTGCCATTGCGACCTGTTCCGCGACAATGCGCTGTTCGAGGACGACCAGGGCGGCCAGGACAAGCTGGGCGGCTTCTTCGACTTCTACTTCGCCGGCAACGACAAGTGGCTGTTCGACCTGGCGGTCACCGTCAATGACTGGTGCATCGACCTGGCCACCGGCACGCTCGACGATGCCCGCGTCCAGGCCTTGCTGCGGGCTTATCATGCTGTGAGACCGCTGGGGCCCACCGAGGCGCAGCACTGGCGCGACATGCTGCGCGCCGGCGCGCTGCGTTTCTGGATTTCCCGGCTGTGGGACTTCTACCTGCCGCGCGAGGCCGACATGCTGCAACCGCACGACCCAACCCATTTCGAACGCATCCTGCGCCGGCGCATCGAAGCCGCCGCGCTGCCCTGGACCTGACCGTCATGCAATTACTGGAAGTCTCCGCCAAGGAAGGTTATGTCTGGTTCCGCCAGGGTGTCTGGCTGTTCCGCAAGAACCCGCTCGCCTTCCTGATGCTGTTGTTTGTCTACCTGATCGCCGCGCAGCTCGCGGTGTTCGTGCCGCTGATCGGCATCATCGCGCTGCTGGTGGTCACGCCTGGCCTGTCGGTCGGCATCATGACCGCCTGCCGCGAGGTGATTCTGAACAAGCGCGTGCTGCCCACCGTGCTATTGGCCGGTTTCCGCGGCAACGGCAAACAGGCCAGCCGCAACCTGCTGGTGCTGGGCGGCATCTATGCGGGGCTGGTGTTCGTGCTGAGCCTGATCGCGGGCAGTCTGGTGGATATCAGCACGCTGGTGCCCATCCTGCTCAAGGAAGAAGCGCCGTCGGCCGAGGCCGTGCGCCAGCTCTACTTCGCGCTGATGATCGGCGCCGCGCTGTACACGCCGATTGCCATGCTGTTCTGGTTTGCCCCCCTGCTCACGGCATGGCACAACGTGCCGCCAGTCAAGGCGCTGTTCTTCAGCTGGACCGCGTGCTGGCGCAACCGTGGCGCGTTCCTGGCCTACGGCGTGGTGTTCGCGGTATTGCTGGTGGCGGTGCCTTTTTTCCTCGAGGCGTTGTTCGGCGCGCTGGGGGCCGAAGCGGTGCTGTCCTTCCTGGTCACGCCGTATTCGCTGCTGATGCTGGCGATCATGTATTGCTCGTTCTACGCCACCTACCGCGGCTGCTTCAATGTGGTGCCGGAGCAAGCGGCGGGCAGGACGGACGTGGCCGCCTGAAGACCTGACGGCTGGCGCCGGCCCAGGCGTGACCTGCCCCCGTCACGCGGCCGGCAGGTCGAACAACCGCGCCGCATTGCGGTCCGGCGCTGCCGCCAGCGGCCCCAGCCACTCCCATACCTTGCGCTGCAGGCCGCCATAGTCGGCCTCGGCCTCGTGATTGGTCCACGGCCAGTCCGATCCCCATAGCAGGCCTTGCTCGCCCAGGCAGTGGTGCCAGCCGGCCACCACGCCCGCCAAGTCGGCCGCCACGCGATATGGCGCGCTCAGCTTGACATAGACCTCCCTCTGCCCGCGCCACTGCGCGGCACAGGCCAGCATCGGCGCATCGCCCTGCGCGCCGGCCGCCGGCTTGCCGAAATGATCCAGCACCAGCGCAATCGGCACCGCCGGCAGCCAGGCCTGCAACTCGTGCAACCGGCCGGGATCGGTGTGCAACTCCAGGTGCCAGCCCAGCGCGTGGGCCGCCTCCAGCAGCGCGGGCCAGCGCGCATCACGCCATGATGCGTCTGCGTGCCGTCCCACCATATTCCAGCGCAGGCCGCGCACGCCCAGTCCATGCAGGCGCGCCAGCTCGCCAGCGGACACCGCCGGGTCCAGCACGCAAACGCCTCGCAGCGCGCGCGAAGCCGCCAGCGCCGCCTCCAGTTCGCTGTTGTCGCTGCCAAAGAAACTCGGCTGCACCACCACGCCCGCGCGCACGCCGTGCGCGCGGGAGATGGCTTGCCACTGCGCCAGGCTGGCGCCGTAGGCAGGCCGGTAGCGCGCACCGCCCACGGCGGGGGCATCTGCGGAAAACACGTGGAAATGGGTATCGATCTGGAACATGTTCTGGCCCGGGGGACGGCGCATGCCGCGCATGGATGTTAGCGCCTGCCACCTTGCGCCGGCCAGGCGCGCGATGGTTGACACCAGTGCCCCTCCATTCTATGCTCTAGTCCTATAGATGACTAGATACCTCGGCAATGAACATCGGCCGGGGCACGCACCCCGGAGACACGAATGCCCGACCGCTCCACCCTGCCCGCCCCGACGGGAGCCGGCCTTGACGCCTCGCCCGCCAGCCTGGCCGCGCCACGCTGGGCCCGCATCGCAACCGCGCTCAAGGGCCGCATCCTGGCCGGCGAATGGGCTTCCGGCACCGCCATTGCGGCGGAGAGCGCACTGGCGGAGCACTACGGCGTGGCGCTGGGCACCATGCGCGCCGCCATCCAGGCGCTTGTGGACGAAGGCCTGCTGGAACGCGTGCATGGCCGCGGCACCTTCGTGCGCGGCGCGCTGACGGGCGCCACCATGGCGCGGTTCTTCCGCTTTGGCGATGCCGGCTCGGAGATCCCGGAGTCGCGCATCGTGTCGCTGCGCACGCTGGCTGCCCCGGCGGATGTAGCGGCGCAGCTTGGACTGGCAACGGGCACGGCAGTGCTTCGCGTAATGCGCCAGCGCGGCTGGGAAGGCCAGGTCCGGCTGCTGGAGACCATCTGGCTGCCAGCGGCGCTGTTCAGCGAACTGGCCGCTCTCAAGCCCGCCGAGTTCGCACCCCTGCTCTACCCGATGTATGCCGGGCGCTGTGGGGTCACGGTCGGCCGCGCCGTCGACGACTTGCGCTTCACCCGGCTTGGCGCGCGCGAGGCCGCCCAGCTGGCCTTGCCGGAGGGCCATCCGGCGCTGGCGGTCAGCCGCGTAGCCTTCGACCTGGCGGGGCGGCGTGTGGAGTTCCGCCAGACGCTGGGCAATGCCGACGATTTCCACTATCGCGCCGAGGTTCGCTGAACTTCCCGAGAGCGCGCCGCCGCAAGCGCGGGCCGGCGCAGCTTCCCATACCGATACCGACCCGAGGAGACCCATGCGATTCCCAACCCGTCTTTGCGCCAGCGCCCTGTGCTGGCTCGCCGCCGGCACCAGCGGCTTTGCGCACGCGCAGGCCTGGCCTGCCGCCAAACCCATCCGGCTGGTGGTCACCTACGCGCCCGGCGGCGGCGCAGACACCATGGCCCGCATGATCTCGCCGCGCCTGGGCCAGGAACTGGGCCAGACCATCGTGGTCGACAACCGGCCAGGCGCGGGCGGCCAGATCGGCACGGACCTGGTGGCCAAGTCGGCGCCGGATGGCTACACGGTGTTGCTCGATGCCGCCTCGTTCGCGGCCAACCCGTCGCTCTACAAGCGGCTGCCCTACGACCCGGTCAAGTCCTTCGTCCCGGTCTCGGTGCTGGCGCTTTATCCCAATATGCTGGTGGTGAATCCGAAGTTCCCGGCCAAGTCCACGCAGGAGCTGGTCGCGATGGCCCGCGCCAAGCCGGGCAGCATTGCCTATGCCTCATCGGGCAACGGCTCGGCCCAGCACCTGGCGGGCGCGCTGTTCGCGCAGCGCATGAAACTGGACTTGCTGCATGTGCCGTACAAGGGCGGCGGCCCCGCCATGGCCGATGTGATTGCCGGGCAGGTGCCGGTGTTCTTTGCCAATACAGCCTCCGGCCTGCAACATGTGCGCGCCGGCAAGCTGCGCGTGCTCGGCGTGACCGGCGCCAGGCGCACGCCCATCCTGCCGGACACGCCGACGCTGGCCGAGTCAGGCGTGCCGCAATATGAAGTCTACGAGTGGAATGGGGTGTTCCTGCCGGCAGGCACGCCGCCGGAGATCGTCAAGCGCTTGTCGGATGCGATCCGCAAGGTCATCAACCTGCCAGAGAACCGCGAGCGCGTGACCAGCCTGGGCGGGGAGATCGTGGCCGGCACGCCGGCCGAGGCGGCAAAGTTCATCCAGGCCCAGACGACCGAATGGGCCAAGGTGATCAGGGAAGGCAACATCCAGCTGGACTAGCCGCCTCCCTGATCGCCAGGCCGTTCAGTCTATCGGGTCCAGCTTGGCCACCGACAGCACCAGCCACTTGGCGCCGTGGCGCTTGAAATTGATATTGGCGCGCGCCCCCTCGCCCTCGCCTTCCAGCCCGGTGATCACCCCCTCCCCGAACTTGTTGTGGAAGACGCTCTGGCCGATGCGCAGGCCCGCGCCGGCCTGGCGCTTGGCGTCGGCATAACCGTTGCCGGTGTCCATGCCGCCGGTGGGCTGGGTGCCCGAGTAGGGCACGTCCTCCGCCCGCTTGAACCAGTCGCGGCCCCAGCCGCCTTCGCTCTGCTGGCGGCGCTGCTGGGTGCCGCCGCCATAGGCCTGCGCCGGCGGCATGAGCCACTTCAGCGATGCGTCGGGCAGCTCCTCGAAGAAGCGCGACCGCACGTGGTAACGCATCTGCCCGTGCAGCACGCGGCTTTGCGCGAACGAGAGGTAGAGCCGTTCGCGCGCGCGCGTGATCGCCACGTACATCAGGCGGCGCTCTTCCTCCAGCCCGTCGGATTCCTTGGCGCTGTTCTCGTGCGGGAACAGGCCTTCTTCCAGCCCGGTGATAAAGACCGCGTTGAACTCCAGCCCCTTGGCGGCGTGCACCGTCATCATCTGCACCGCATCCTGGCCGGCCTGGGCCTGGTTGTCGCCGGCTTCCAGCGAGGCATGGGTGAGGAAGGCCACCAGCGGCGTCATCACGGCCGGCAGCGCTTCGGGATCGAGCACCTGCTGGGCCTGGTCGCCGTCGGCCAGCACCGGCAACTGCGCGCCCTCGCGCCCGACCGGGATCGCGCTGGCCAGCGCGTCCAGCCCGTAGCCTTCTTCCGTCACGAACGCCTGCGCCGCCGTCACCAGTTCCTGCAAGTTCTCAATGCGGTCCTGGCCTTCTTTCTCGCCGCGATAGTAGTTGATCAGGCCGCTGGTGTTGGTCACGTACTCCACCGTTTCCGGCAGCGTCATGCGGCGCGTCTCGGCGCGCATCTGCTCGATCAGCCGCACAAAGGCGCCCAGCGTGCTGCCGGCCTTGCCGGGCACGTAGGCTACCGCCTCCGCGAGCGAGCAGTCGTACTGGCGCGCCGCATCCTGCAGCGATTCCAGCGAACGCGCGCCGATGCCGCGCGCCGGGAAATTCACCACGCGGCCGAAGGCGGCGTCATTGCGCGGGTTCTCCAGCAGTTGCAGGTAGGCCAACGCGTGCTTGACTTCGGCGCGCTCGAAGAAGCGCAGGCCGCCGTACACGCGATAAGGGATGCCCGACGAGAACAGCGCGTGCTCGATCACCCGCGACTGCGCGTTGCTGCGGTAGAGGATGGCAATCTCCGAACGGCTCATGCCCTGCGCGATCAGGTCGCGGATCTCTTCCACCAGCCAGGAAGCTTCCTGGCCGTCGGAGCCGGCCTGGAACACCCGCACCGGCTCGCCGTGACCGGCATCGGTGCGCAGGTTCTTGCCCAGGCGCCGCGCGTTGTGGGCAATCAGGTGRTTGGCCGAATCCAGGATGTGGCCGTGCGAGCGGTAGTTCTGCTCCAGCTTGATCATGTGGCGCACGCGGAATTCATCCTCGAAGTCCCGCATGTTGCCGACATTGGCGCCGCGGAAGGCGTAGATGCTCTGGTCGTCGTCGCCCACGGCGAACACCGCGGCCGGGCTCTGCGTGCCGAAGCCCGCCAGCATCTTTAGCCACCGGTATTGCAGCACGTTGGTGTCCTGGAACTCGTCCACCAGCACGTGGCGGAAGCGATGCTGGTAGTGCTGGCGAATGGCGTCGTTGTAGCGCAGCAGTTCGTAGCAGCGCAGCAGCAGTTCGGCGAAATCGACCACGCCTTCGCGCTGGCACTGCACGTCATAGGCGGCGTAGAGGTCAACGAAGCGGCGGTTGAAGTCGTCGTTGGCCTCCACATCGGCCGGGCGCAGGCCTTGCTCCTTGGCGTTGTTGATGAAGTACTGCAGGTTCTTGGCCGGGTACTTCTCGTCATCGACGTTGAGCGACTTGAGCAGGCGCTTGAGCGCGGAGAGCTGGTCCTGGCTGTCGAGGATGGCGAAGGTCTGCGGCAGGCCGGCGTCGCGGTAATGGGCGCGCAGCATGCGGTTGCACAGGCCGTGGAAGGTGCCGATCCACATGCCGCGCGTATTGATGGGCAGCATCGAGGTCAGCCGCGTCATCATCTCCTTGGCGGCCTTGTTGGTGAAGGTCACCGCCAGCAAGCCCGCCGGGGACACCCGGCCGTTCTGGATCAGCCACGCGATGCGGGTGGTCAGCACGCGCGTCTTGCCGCTGCCCGCCCCGGCCAGGATCAGCGCCGGTTCGTCAGGCAATGTGACGGCGGCTAGTTGTTCGGCATTGAGATTGGCAAGCAGGTCGGACATCGGGGAGGCCTTGTGGAGTGCCCCGAATTATACCGGGGTACCCGCCGGCCTCCCCGGCGCTTCGCCGCGCGTGGCGCCATGACGCAAAAACAGCACAATCCCTCTGACATCCCACCTTCCCCCCTCCCGGCAAGGCCGGGCGGCACGCCAGGGAAGGCACTAATCGTCGCCGGCGCACCGGTCCCGGCCCGAAATCGCGCGCCCTCCACCCGCCTCCCCTATAATTTGACGTTTTCCCGGCGCGTTGCCCTTGCCCGCCTGGCCCGCAGAATCCGACGTAATCATCGACATCCGAGCATGACCGCCCAAGACCAGTCCCTTGCCAAGAGCTTCGAACCCGCCGCCATTGAGGCCAAGTGGGGCCCAGAGTGGGAGAAGCGCGGCATCGCGAAGCCGACCCTAGATCCGGACCGCCCGGACTTCTGCATCCAGTTGCCGCCGCCGAATGTGACCGGCACGCTGCACATGGGCCATGCCTTCAACCAGACCATCATGGACGGGCTGGCCCGCCACGCCCGCATGACCGGCGCCAACACGCTGTGGGTGCCCGGCACGGACCACGCCGGCATCGCCACCCAGATCGTGGTGGAACGCCAGCTGGAAGCGCAGGGTGTGTCGCGCCATGATCTTGGCCGCGAGAAATTCATCGAGAAGGTATGGGCCTGGAAGGAAGAGTCCGGCTCGACCATCACGCGCCAGGTCCGCCGCATGGGCGCCTCGATCGACTGGAGCCGCGAGTACTTCACCATGTCGCCGGAGATGTCCAAGGCGGTGACGGAAGTGTTCGTGCGCCTGTACGAGCAGGGCCTGATCTACCGCGGCAAGCGCCTGGTCAACTGGGATCCGGTGCTGGGCACCGCGGTGTCCGACCTGGAAGTGGAGAACGTCGAGGAAGAAGGCTCGATGTGGCACATCCGCTATCCGCTGGCCGAGCCCGATACCGTGCACGGCCTGACCCACCTGACCGTGGCCACCACCCGTCCGGAGACCATGCTCGGCGACGTGGCGGTGATGGTGCACCCGGAAGACGAACGCTACGCCCACCTGATCGGCAAATCGGTGCGCCTGCCGCTGACCGGCCGCGATATCCCGGTGATCGCCGACGATTACGTCGACCGCGAATTCGGCACCGGCGTGGTCAAGGTAACGCCCGCCCACGATTTCAACGACTATGCCGTGGGCCAGCGCCACAAGCTGCCGCAGTTGTCGATCCTGACGCTGGACGCAAAGATCGTCGCCGATGCGCCCGCTGCCTACGCTGGCCTGGACCGCTTCGAGGCGCGCACCCGCATCGTCGCCGACCTCGAGGCGCAAGGCCTGCTGGCCGAGGTCAAGAAGCACAAGCTGATGACGCCGCGCAGCGAGCGCACCGGCAGCGCCATCGAGCCGATGCTGACCGACCAGTGGTTCGTTGCCATGAGCAAGCCGGCGCCGGAAGGCACCTTCAATCCGGGCCGCTCGATTGCCGAAGTCGCGCTGGATGCCGTGCAGAGCGGCGAGATCAAGCTGATCCCGGAAAACTGGAACAGCACCTACAACCAGTGGCTGGAGAACATCCAGGACTGGTGCATCTCGCGCCAGCTGTGGTGGGGCCACCAGATCCCGGCCTGGTACGACGAGTCCGGCAAGTGCTTCGTCGCCCGCACCGAGGAAGACGCGCAGGCCCAGGCGCGCGCGGCCGGCAGCACCGGCCCGCTACGCCGCGAGGATGATGTGCTCGACACCTGGTTCTCGTCGGCCCTGGTGCCTTTCTCCTCGCTCGGCTGGCCTGCCGAGACGCCGGAGTTGCAGCATTTTCTGCCTTCGTCGGCACTTGTTACCGGCTACGACATCATCTTCTTCTGGGTGGCGCGCATGGTCATGATGACCAAGCACTTCACCGGCAAGGTGCCGTTCCACACCGTGTATGTGCACGGCCTGGTGCGGGATTTCGAAGGCAAGAAGATGAGCAAGTCCGAGGGCAATACCCTGGACCCGGTCGACCTGATCGACGGCATCGACCTCGACACCCTGGTCAAGAAGCGCACCACCGGCCTGCGCCGTCCCAAGGACGCGCCCAAGATCGAGAAGAAGACCAAGAAGGAATTCCCCGAAGGCATTCCCGCCTTTGGTGCGGATGCACTGCGCTTCACCTTTGCCTCGCTGGCCACGCTGGGCCGCAATGTCAACTTCGACACCGGCCGCTGCGAAGGCTATCGCAACTTCTGCAACAAGCTGTGGAACGCCACGCGCTTCGTGCTGATGAACACCGAATGGCACGACTGCGGCATGGGTCCGTGCAGCCATGACTGCGGCCCCGACGGCTACCTGCACTTCTCGCAGCCGGACCGCTGGATCGTGTCGCTGCTGCAGCGTGTCGAGGCCGAGGTGGAGAAAGGCTTCGCCGAGTACCGCTTCGACAACATCGCCAGCGCCATCTACAAATTCGTCTGGGACGAATACTGCGACTGGTACCTGGAACTGGCCAAGGTACAGATCCAGAACGGCACGCCCGCGCAGCAGCGCGCCACCCGCCGCACGCTGTTGCGCGTGCTGGAAACGGTGCTGCGCCTGGCCCACCCGATCATCCCCTTCATCACCGAAGAGCTGTGGCAGAAGGTGGCGCCGCTTGCCGGCCGTGCCAAGGGCGACGGCAGCGAGACGCTGGCGCTGCAAGCCTACCCGCTGCCGGCCATGGCCAAGATCGACGAAGCCGCCGAGCAATGGACCGCGCAGCTCAAGGCCGTGGTCGATGCCTGCCGCAACCTGCGCGGCGAGATGAATATCTCGCCGGCGCAGCGCATTCCGCTGTACGCCGAGGGCGACAGCGCCTTCCTGACGTCGGCCCAGGCCTATGTGCAAGCGCTGGCGAAACTCTCCGAGGTCAAGGTATTCGAAGACCAGAATGCCCTGATGGCCGAAGGTGCGGGCGCTCCGGTGGCTATCGTCGGCGGCAACCACCTGCTGCTGAAGATCGAAATCGACGCGGCCGCGGAACGCGTGCGGCTGGCCAAGGAAATAGAGCGCATCAGCGCCGAAATCGGGAAATGCCGCGGCAAGCTCTCCAATGAGAGCTTCGTCGCCAAGGCACCTCCCGCCGTTGTCGCGCAAGAAACCCAGCGTCTGTCGGATTTCGAACAGACGCTGGTCAAGCTGCAGGATCAAATACAGCGATTGCCGGCATGAGCTTTGCGTCACCAGCAGGGCTATGTACACCGAAATGATAAGGAAACCTGATATGGAAACCCGTGTCACCAAGGCTGTCTTCCCGGTAGCCGGTCTCGGCACTCGTTTTTTGCCGGCTACCAAGGCGAGCCCGAAGGAAATGCTGCCCGTGGTCGACAAGCCGCTGATTCAGTACGCCGTGGAAGAAGCCATGGCCGCTGGCATCACCGAGATGATCTTCGTGACCGGCCGCTCCAAGCGCGCCATTGAGGATCATTTCGACAAGGCCTACGAGCTCGAGGCGGAACTGGAGGCCAAGAACAAGCAGGCCCTGCTCACCCTGGTGCGCTCGATCAAGCCGTCGCACGTGGAGTTTTTCTACGTGCGCCAGCCCGAGGCCCTCGGCCTTGGCCACGCCGTGCTGTGCGCGGAAAAGCTGGTGGGCGACGCACCGTTCGCCGTGATGCTGGCCGATGACTTGCTGGATGGCGAGCCCCCGGTGATGAAGCAGATGGTGGACCTGTACGGCCACTACAACTGCTCGGTGCTGGGCGTGGAAGAGATCGCGCCGGAGCAGAGCCGCTCCTATGGCGTGGTCGCCGGCCGCGAATGGGACGAAGGCGTGATCAAGGTATCCGACATCGTCGAGAAGCCCGCGCCCGAGAACGCACCGTCCAACCTGGGCGTGGTGGGCCGCTACATCCTCACGCCGCGCATCTTCGACCATATCCGCAATCTCAAGCCGGGCGCCGGTGGCGAGTTCCAGCTCACCGATGCGATCCAGTCCCTGCTCAGCCAGGAGCAGGTGCTGGCTTACCGCTACAACGGCGTTCGCTACGATTGCGGCAGCAAGCTGGGCTACCTGAAGGCTACCGTGGAGTTTGCACTCAAGCACCCGGAAGTCATGGACGAGTTCGGCGCCTACCTGCGCGCGCGCACCGACAACATCTGAAACGCGGCCATCCTTGTCGCCATGAAAAAAGCCGCGAAAACGCGGCTTTTTTCATGGCGACGGCACTGAACCGGATTTAGCGCCTGCGCATGTAGAACACAAACACCTTGTCGACTTCCTGATGCGACAGCAGTTCGTTGCCGGTCTGCTTGGCAAAAGCCTGGAAATCGCGCGTGGCGCCGGGGTCGGTGGCAAGCACCTTGAGCACGTCGCCGCTGGCCATGTCGGCCAGCGCCTTCTTGGTACGCAGGATCGGCAGCGGGCAGTTCAGCCCCCGCGCATCCACTTCTTTCTGGAACTCCATTCCTCTCTTCCTTGGTTCAGGGCTTTCAGGGCCTGTCATGACCGTCGTGGCCACGGCAGCCATGCCTGCCTCTATCGATGTCTATGACCGGTATTGTAGCGAAATGCCCGGCACTCCCAAGCCATCGCGCCGGCGCGGATCGGGAATGTCCTCGCCGGTCTGGCGATCGAAGAAACGCACCGGATGCCCGCGCGAGGCCAGCCAGTCCGCCACCGCGAAGCCCGTGCCCGCCGACCAGATCCGCATGTCCTCGGGCGCCACCAGCTTGTAGTCGGCCAGCTCCTCCGACAGCGCGATCTCGCCGCTCGCCTGCACATGGTAGGCAATGATCAGCTCGTTCTTGCGCATGAACTCGTAGACGCCGATCAGCGATACCGATTGCGCGTCGAGGTTGGTTTCCTCCTTCAGCTCGCGCGCCACGCCCTGCTCCGGCGTTTCGTCACGTTCCAGGAAACCGGTCACCAGCGCAAACATTTTCTCCGGCCAGGCGGCGTTGCGCGCCAGCAGCAGCTTGCCTTCGTATTCCACCACTGCGGCAAGCACCGGCAGCGGATTGTTCCAGTGGACAAAGCCGCACTCTGGCTGAATGCAGGCATCGCGCTCGCGGCCGGAGTGCGGCAGCAATTCCAGCGGCGAGCCGCATTGCGGACAGTATCGGTAGACGGACATGCGGGGGCTCCTTCCTTTATGTGGTCTTGTTATGGTGGGCGCGTTCAGGCGCCGCAGGCAATGCGCATATCGGCCGCCAGCGCCTCGACGGTCTCCGGCTGCAGATCCCACGCGCACATGAAGCGGCAGCCGCCGGCACCGATAAAGGTGTAGAAGCGCCAGCCCTTGGCACGCAGGGCCTCGATCGCGGGAATCGGCAACTCGGCAAAGACCGCGTTGGACTCGGTCGGGAACATGATGCGCACGCCGGGAATGCCGGCGATACGCTGGTGCAGCAACTGCGCCATGGCGTTGGCGTGGCGGGCGTTGCCCAGCCACACGTCGTTCTCCAGCAAGCCCAGCCACGGCGCCGAGATAAAGCGCATCTTGGAGGCCAGCTGCCCGGCCTGCTTGACGCGGTAGGCGAAATCCTCGGCCAGCTTGCGGTCGAAGAAGACCACCGCCTCGCCCACCGGCAGGCCGTTCTTGGTGCCGCCGAAGCACAGCACGTCGACACCCGCGCGCCAGGTGATCTCCGACGGATGCACCCCGAGCGAAGCCACGGCGTTGGCAAAGCGAGCGCCATCCATGTGCACGCGCAACTGGCGACGCTTGGCGATGGCGGCGATGGCGCGAATCTCCTCCACCGTGTACACCGTGCCAACCTCGGTCGACTGCGTCAGCGACACCACCTTGGGCTTGGGATAGTGGATATCGGAGCGGCGCGTGACCAACGCTTCGATCGCGTCAGGCGTGAGCTTGCCGTTGGCGCCCGGCGCGGTCAGCAGCTTGGAGCCGTTGGAGAAAAACTCCGGACCGCCGCACTCGTCGGTCTCGATGTGCGCCAGCTCATGGCAAATCACTGAATGGTACGACTGGCACAGCGCCGACAACGCCAGCGAATTCGCCGCTGTGCCGTTGAAGACGAAGAACACCTCGCAGTCGGTCTGGAACAGATCGCGGATGCGGTCGCAGACTTTCTGCGTCCACGAATCGTCGCCGTAGGCCTGTTCGTGGCCGCTGCCGTTGGCTTCGAGGAAATACTTGAGCGATTCCGGACAGAAGCCGGCGTAGTTGTCGGAGGCGAAATGCTGCATGGGGAAATCCGTGGCGGGTGGCGAGGCGCGAGCCGCTGGCGTTGGGGCTTGTGGCCTTTGGCCTGGCGGCTGGCTGGTTTGAAGCTGGCTCCGGTCTGGCTTGCCGTGGCCTGGCGTGGCTTATTTCTTGTCAGCCCACAGTTCCCCGCCGGTGGCCCAGTTCTCGCGCTTGATGTCGGTAATGATGATATCCACGGCCGAGGCCGAGCAGCCGAGCGTTTCGCAGGTAACGCGGGTGACTTCCTCGACCAGCTTGCGCTTTTGCTCGATGGTGCGGCCTTCGAAGAGTTCTACATGGTAAGTCGGCATGGTTTGATTCCTGTTGTCTGGTTATATTGCCGGGCCTGGGGATGCGGGGTGGACGCGCATCCCGACCGACGGGCCCGGGTCCGTCAATCGCGGTACGAACCATCGATTCTATCCAGTTTGCGCAACAACGATGGCCATTCCAGCGCGCCTTCGACGGCGCCGTCGTCGTGAAGCTGCTCGGAAGCCCGTTGCGCCAGCGCGTGCGGCGGCTGCACGAGCTGTCCGCCGGCCTGCGCGCCCAGCTGGATCTCGCACGCCTTGATGAGGGTCGCCATCAGCACATAAGCCTCGGCCACGGTCCGGCCCACCGTCAGCGTGCCGTGGTTGCGCAGCAGCATGGCGGGATGCTGGCCCAGCGAAGCGGTCAGCCGCGCGCCCTCGGCGGGCGTGAAAGCCAGCCCCTCGTAGTCGTGGCAAGCCAGGCGGCCATAGAAACGCATGGCATGTTGCGACAGCGCCAGCAGGCCGCAGGCCTGGGCCGATACCGACACGCCGGCGCTGTTGTGCAGGTGCATCACGCACACCGCATCCGGGCGCGCGGCATGCACCGCGCCGTGCAGCGCGAAGCCGGTGACATTGACGGGATGCGCGCTTTCGCCCACCACCTCGCCACGCCCGTTGATCTTGACCAGGTCGCTAGCGCGGATCTCATCGAAGGCAAAACCGAAGGGATTGATCAGGAAGTGACCGGGCTCGCCAGGCACGGTGGCCGAGATATGCGTGTAGATCAGGTCATCCCAGCCCTGCAGGGCGCACAGGCGGTAAGCCGCGGCCAGGTCGGCGCGCATGCGCAGTTCGGCCTGCGTGGCGGGCTGGGTGGCGCCCGCGGCACGGGCGGGCTGCAAGGCAAAGGACATGGACGGTCTCCTGCGCCGCCCCGCGCGCCGGTTCTGCCAACCGGCACCGTGGACGGCGAAGGCGATACTGTAGCGCAAGCCAGGTGCGGCGTCAGGGCGTCCCGCAACGGCCCGGCCCCGCCCTCACGCCGCGGCCGGGGTGGACTCCGTCCGGCTCATCCAGGCGAAGATCGCGCCCCCCAGCAGCAGGGCCGCGACCGCGCAGCACAGCGAAGCCGCGAAGCCGCCGCTGCGCGCCACCAGGGCCGTGGCCAGCGGCGGCCCGACGATCTGGCCGAGGCCATAGCTGGCGGTCATCAGGCCCATCAGGCGCTGCGCCTGCGCGCCCCACAGCCGCCGTGCCTCGCGCATGGCGAACGACACCAGCGCGTTGAAAGGCAGCCCCGCCAGCATGCTGCTGAGCGCGAAGCCGGCCACCGTCGGCCAGACCACCGCGATGGCCACGCCGATCGCCTGCATGGCATAGGTAAAGGCCAGCAGCCGGCGATTGTCGCGCTCCGTGCTGACGCGCGAGGCCACGAAGGCGCCGATGATCACGCCCACGCCGAAGATGGGCCAGAACAGGTCGGCCCATAGCGAGCCCGGCATGGCCTGGCGCGCGATCACAGGCAGGAAGGTGGCGGTAATGATGTAGCCGAATCCGGCCAGGCCATAGGCCAGCGTGAGCAGCCAGGTCTCGCGGTTCAGCCGCGGCGCCGGTGGCGCCAGCGCGGCCGGTCCGCCGGCGTGCGCGCCGCGCGGCGCCGGCGTGAAGATGTGCCAGGTCGCACCAACCAGCAGCACCGCGAGCACGCCGAAGGCCAGCCAGCCCCAGCTGGCTCGCCAGCCGGCACTCACCATGGCGAAGGCCGAGACACCAGTAAAGACAATACCGATCCCCGGCCCGCAAAAGATCACGCCGCCCAGCGGTGCCCTGCCCAGTTCGGCCAGCCGGTGCATGCACCAGGCCGAGCCGTAGACCATGACCAGCGCGCTGGCCACGCCGGCCGCGGCGCGCCACAGCCCCCAGGCCGCCATGCCGCCGGGGGCGGCCATGCCGAGCGTCAGCAGCACAGTGGCAACCAGCCCGCAGCGGACCATGCGCGCCGGATCGGGACGGATGAACAGGCAGGCCGCGGCGCCGGCGAAGTATCCCAGGTAGTTCAGCGTGGCGAGCCAGCCGCCCTCTCCCAGCGTGACGCTGCCGTCGTGCAGCATCATGGGCAGTAGCGGCGTAAAGGCGAAGCGGCCGATGCCCATTGCCACGCCCAGCGCCGCCAGGCCCGCCAGCGCCACGGCCCAGACTCCGGGCTGCGTACTAACCGGCGCAATGGCGCTGACAAGCTGACGGTCGGCGCTGCTCATCTACGCGCGCGCCCGGTGGCGGGCGATGGAGAGTGTCGAGTTCATGGCAGCATGCTACGCTCGGATCGGCAAACCAAAAAATGAATAATTGAGAACACAATCATCTTCATTCAAGATGATTCTGCTGCGTATGCGGCAACCAGCCGCTACCACCCGTCACCACCCGCTTCCGCCTACCTGTCAATGGAGATCGCAATGGACCTGGCCTCCCTGGAGATCTTCCGCGCCGTGGTCGAGGAAGGCGGCGTCACGCGCGCCGCCGCCCGCCTGCACCGCGTGCAATCCAACGTCACCACCCGCATCCGGCAACTGGAAAGCTCGCTCGGCGTCGAGCTGTTCCTGCGCGACGGCAAGCGCATGGTGCTGACGCCCGCCGGAAAAACCTTGTTCGACTACGCCCGGCGCGTGCTGGACCTGGCCGAAGAAGCGCGCCAGGCTGTACTGCCAGCCAAGCCGCAAGGCCGCCTGCGCATCGCCTCGATGGAAAGCACGGCGGCCAGCCGCCTGCCCGCCGTGCTGGCTGCCTATCACCAGGCCTGGCCGGATGTGCAGCTCGAACTGGTGACCTGCACCACGCGCCAGGCCATGCAGGCGCTGGCGCGCTTCGAGGTGGACTGCGCCTTTGTGGCCGAGCCCCTGGATGACCCCACGCTGGCGTGGCTGCCCGCGTACCAGGAGGAACTGGTCCTGGTCGCGCGCGAGCGCCACGCGCCCATCCACAGCGCCGCCGACCTGGAAACCCGCACCATGCTGGCCTTCGAATCCGGCTGCAACTACCGCGCGCGGCTGGAAGCCTGGTTTGGCGCCAGCGACAGCCTGCCGCGCCGGGTGCTGGAGCTCGGCTCCTACCACGCCATCATTGCCTGCGCCGCCGCTGGCATTGGCGTGGCCATTGTGCCGCGCTCGGTACTTGGCCTGTACCGCGACCTGCCCAAGATCAGCATCCACGGCCTCGGCCCGGCCGGCCAGGTCTGCACACTGCTGGCCTGGCATCCGGCCATGGCCAGCACCGCGCTGGGTGCGCTGGCCGACACGTTCCGCGCGTCGCAGCCTGGCCTCGCCGCGGCGGCCTGAGTCCATTCGCCACGCAACGCGGCTGGCGCACACCGGCAAGATGTGCCCGGTCGCCTACACTGGAAGTGGCGCCGCGTTTGCACCCCTCGTGCCGGCGTCACTGCCATGAAGCATGCCCAGATGCTCTTTCGATGGCTTGCCGCCGGCCTCTTGCTAGCCGTTGCCGCGGCCGTGGCCACGCCCGCCACGCCAGCCAACGCGCAGGCAAGTGCCCCTGAGCCGGCGTCCACGACCGCCCCCACGGCAGCCAGCATCGCCAATGCCAGGGCGCCCGTCGTCGTGATCGCCCTGAAAGGCGCGGTCGGCCCGGCCAGCGCCAGCTTCATCCTGCGCGGCATGACGCGCGCGCGCGAGGCCGGCGCCCAGTTGATCGTGCTGGAGATGGACACGCCGGGCGGGCTGGACCTGTCGATGCGCGAGATCATCCAGGCCATCCTGGCCTCGCCGATACCGGTGGCAAGCTATGTCTATCCAGGCGGCGCGCGCGCGGCCAGCGCCGGCACCTACATCCTCTATGCCAGCCATATCGCGGCGATGGCGCCGGGCACCAATCTTGGCGCCGCCAGCCCGGTGCAGATCGGYATCGGCGGGCCGCAAAAGCCGGAAACCGCACCGGCCTCGGCGCCCGCGAGCGCGCCGCCGCAAGACGTCATGGAGCGCAAGCAGATGCATGACGCCTCGGCCTATATCCGCGGCCTGGCGCAACTGCGCGGGCGCAATGCCGAGTGGGGCGAGCGCGCGGTCCGCGAGGCGGTCAGCCTGTCTGCGAATGAAGCCGTGACGCAGCATGTTGCCGATCTGATCGCACCCGACCTGCCCGCCCTGCTGCGCGCCGTGGACGGGCGCCGCATCCAGGCGGCCGGTGCGGAGCGCGTGCTGCGCACCGCGCAGGCGCCGGTGCAGGTGCTGGAACCGGACTGGCGCGACAACTTCCTGGGGGTCATCACGGATCCCAGCGTGGCGCTGATCCTGATGATGGCCGGCATCTACGGCCTGATCTTCGAGTTTTCCACCCCGGGCATGGTGGTGCCCGGCGTAGGCGGCGCGATCTGCCTGCTGCTGGCGCTGTTCGCGCTGCATATGCTGCCGGTCAGTTACGCGGGGCTGGGGCTGATTGCACTGGGCATCGGCTGCATGGTGGCCGAGTTGTACCTGCCGACCTTTGGCGCACTGGGCGTGGGCGGCATCATCGCCTTCATCTTCGGTGCGGTGATGCTGATCGACACCGACGTGCCCGGCTTCGGCATTCCGCTGTGGCTGATCGGCAGCCTGGCCCTGGCCAGCGCGCTGTTCCTGTTCGCGGTCTGGACGCTGCTCTGGCGCGCGCGCCGCATGCCTTCGATCAACGGCGGCGATGCCTTGATCGGTACGCCCGGCGTGGTGCTGGAAGACCTCTGGGACGATGGCTGGGCCGAAGTGCGCGGCGAACGCTGGCAGGTGCACAGCGCCATGCCGCTGGCGCGCGGCCAGCACGTGCTGGTCATCGGGCGCCACGGGCTGCTGCTCGAGGTACGGGCCACGGACGCGGCCCCGATTCAATCATCCACCCAAGGAGCTTGATCATGGCATTCGGATTCAGCGCAGGCGGTCTGGTCTTCCTGATAGCCCTGCTGATCGTTTCGTCCATCCGCGTGCTGCGCGAGTACGAGCGCGGCGTGGTGTTCATGCTGGGGCGCTTCTGGAGGGTCAAGGGGCCGGGGCTGGTGATCCTGATCCCGGCGGTGCAGCAGATGGTGCGCGTGGACTTGCGCACGGTGGTGATGGACGTGCCGCCGCAGGACGTGATCTCGCGCGACAACGTGTCGGTCAAGGTGAACGCGGTGGTGTACTTCCGCGTGATCGACCCGGAGCGGGCCATCATCCAGGTAGCGAATTTCCTCGAAGCCACCAGCCAGCTGGCGCAGACGACACTGCGCTCGGTGCTGGGCAAGCACGAACTCGACGAGATGCTGGCGGAGCGCGAGCAGCTCAATATCGATATCCAGAAAGCGCTGGATGCCCAGACCGATAGCTGGGGCATCAAGGTGTCCAACGTGGAGATCAAGCACGTCGACCTCAATGAATCCATGATCCGCGCCATCGCGCGCCAGGCCGAGGCCGAGCGCGAACGGCGCGCCAAGGTGATTCATGCGGAGGGGGAATTGCAGGCTTCGGTGAAGCTGCTCGAGGCGGCGCAGATGCTGGCGAAGGAGCCGCAGGCAATGCAGTTGCGCTACCTGCAGACGCTGACGCAGATCGCGGGGGACAAGAGTTCGACGATCGTGTTTCCGCTRCCGATCGACATCCTGACGCTCGTGGGGAAGCTGAGCCGCGAGTCGACGTAAAAAAAGGCGCCGAGGGCGCCTTTTCGATGCTGCGGGGATTCAGACTCCTGCCGGTTTGCTCCCTCTCCCCCTGAGGGGAGAGGGAGAGACAGCCGTCGTCATGGCAGATGGTTTTGGCCCAGCCAGTCGGCTTCGTTTCAAGCCTCGGCGTTGCCTCAGACCTTGGCCGCCACCCACTCGCCGACGCCAGCCAGCGCCTTGGGCAGATTGGCCGGCTCCGTGCCGCCGGCCTGCGCCATGTCCGGACGGCCGCCGCCCTTGCCGCCGACCTGCTGCGCGACAAAGTTGACCAGCTCGCCGGCCTTGACCCTGCCAGTGGCATCGGCGGTAACACCCGCGATCAGGCTGACCTTGCCGTCGGCCACGGCGCCCAGCACGATGGCCGCGGTGCCCAGCTTGTCCTTGAGCTTGTCCATGGTCTCGCGCAGCGTCTTGACGTCGGCGCCGTCAAGCTGGGCTGCCAGCACCTTGATGCCCTTGACGTCGATGGCCTGCGCCGCCAGCTCGTCGCCCTGCGAGGCGGCCAGCTTGCTCTTGAGGCGTTCCAGCTCCTTCTCCAGCGCGCGCACCTGTTCCTGCACCTGGCCGATACGCGGCACCAGCTCGGACGGTTGCGCCTTGAGCGCGGCGGCGGCTTCGTTCAGCTTGGCGTCCAGCGCCTGCAGGTAGTGCAGCGCGTTATCGCCGGTGATGGCTTCGACGCGGCGGATACCCGCTGCCACGCCGCCTTCCATCACGATCTTGAACACGCCGATATCGCCGGTGCGGGTCACGTGGGTACCGCCGCAAAGCTCCTTGGAGCTGCCGATCGACAGCACCCGCACGTCGTCGGCGTACTTCTCGCCGAACAGCGCCATGGCGCCGCTCTTGACGGCGTCGTCGAAGGGCATGACTTCGGCGCCGGTGGCCGCGTTCTGCAGGATCTCGGCGTTGACGATTTCCTCCACGCGGCGGATCTGCTCGTCGGTCATCGCGGCATTGTGCGAGAAGTCGAAGCGGGTCTTGTCGGCATCGACCAGCGAGCCCTTCTGCTGCACGTGGCTGCCCAGCACTTCACGCAAGGCCTTGTGCATCAGGTGGGTGGCCGAGTGGTTGCGCACGGTGCGCGCGCGGCGCTGCGCATCGACCTGCGCGGTGACGCTGTCGCCCACCTTGAGCGCGCCGCCCGCCAGGGTGCCCTGGTGGCCGAACACGTCGGCCTGCACCTTGGTGGTGTCGGCCACGGTGAAGACGGCATCGCCGTTCTTCAGTTCGCCCTGGTCGCCGGCCTGGCCGCCGGACTCGGCGTAGAACGGCGTGTTGTCGAGCACCACCACGCCGGTCTGGCCGGGCTGCATGGTGTCCACGGCGGCGCCATCCACATACAGCGCGGTGATCTTCGCGCCGTCCACGCCCAGCTTCTCGTAGCCGTGGAAGGTGGTCTTGTCGCCCTTGTACTCCAGGCCGGCCGCCATCTTGAACTTGCCGGCCGCACGGGCCTGCTCGCGCTGGCGGTTCATGGCCGCGTCGAAGGCGGCTTCGTCCACCGTCAGTTCCTGCTCGCGGCACACGTCCTGCGTCAGGTCCAGCGGGAAGCCAAAGGTATCGTGCAGCTTGAAGGCGAGTTCGCCGTCGAGCACCTTGCCGCCCTTGAGCTTGATATCGGCCAGTGCGGCATCGAGGATGGACATGCCGTTCTCGATGGTCTCGAAGAAGCGCTCTTCCTCGGCCTTGAGCACTTCCACCACACGCGATTCGGCCTCGGCCAGCTCCGGATAGGCTTCGCCCATCTGCGCCACCAGGTCGGCTACCAGCTTGTGGAAGAACGGCGTCTTCTGGCCCAGCTTGTAGCCGTGGCGGATGGCGCGGCGGATGATACGGCGCAGCACGTAGCCGCGGCCTTCATTGCCGGGGATCACGCCGTCGACGATCAGGAAGGCGCAGGCACGGATGTGGTCGGCGATGACCTTGAGCGAGTTCTGGTTGAGGTTGTCGGTATGGGTCTCGCGCGCGGCACCCTTGATCAGCGCCTGGAACAGGTCGATCTCATAGTTGCTGTGCACGTGCTGCAGCACCGCGGCGATACGCTCCAGGCCCATGCCGGTGTCGACGCAGGGCTTGGGCAGGCGCGGCATATTGCCTTGCTCGTCCCGGTTGAACTGCATGAACACCAGGTTCCAGATCTCGATGTAGCGGTCGCCGTCTTCCTCCGGCGATCCCGGCGGGCCGCCCCACACTTCCGGGCCGTGGTCGTAGAAGATTTCCGAGCAGGGGCCGCAGGGGCCGGTGTCCGCCATCTGCCAGAAGTTGTCCGAGGCATAGCGCGCGCCCTTGTTGTCGCCGATGCGCACGATGCGCTCCGCCGGCACGCCGACTTCCTTGGCCCAGATGTCGTAGGCTTCGTCGTCTTCCGCGTACACCGTGACCCACAGCTTCTCGGCCGGCAGCTGGTAGACCTTGGTCAGCAGCTCCCATGCGTACTGGATGGCCTCGCGCTTGAAATAGTCGCCAAACGAGAAGTTGCCGAGCATTTCAAAGAAGGTGTGGTGACGCGCGGTGTAACCCACGTTCTCCAGGTCGTTGTGCTTGCCGCCGGCGCGCACCGAACGCTGCGACGAGGTCGCGCGGGTGTAGGGGCGCTGGTCGGTGCCCAGGAACACGTCCTTGAACTGCACCATGCCGGAATTGGTGAACAGCAACGTCGGATCGTTCCCCGGCACCAGGCTGGACGAGCGGACCACGGTATGGCCCTTCGATTCGAAGTACTGCAGGAACTTGCTGCGGATGTCGGAGACTTTCATGTTCTGGGCAGGGCGTCCGGCGGCGTGGCAGGGCGCTGTCGGTCAAGATGGAGGATTTGCAAACCATTGATTATACGGGGAAGCCCCGCCGCGCGGCAGCCCGCCGGGGATTCGTCGCGCGCGGCCCGCGGCGCCCCGCCCCGGCACACTCCCCGCACGGCGCGATGTGCTCCCGGCGGCGTGCCGGTGGTAAAGTGCTGGCTGTCCCTGCCGGACGCCCCCGGGCCGGTTTCATGCCTGCCCCGACTGCCCCGCAAGCCGCCGCCCAGACAGACGGCGGGGCCGCCCGGCCTTCCCTTTGCCACTCTTGCCGGATCCGCATCACACCCCATGGGAGCTTTAAGCCACCTCCGCGTCCTCGACCTGACCCGTGTTCTCGCCGGGCCCTGGTGCGCCCAGAACCTAGCCGACTTCGGCGCCGACGTGATCAAGATCGAGCGCCCCGGCGCCGGCGACGACACCCGGACCTGGGGCCCGCCCTGGCTGCAGGACGGCGCGGGCCGCGATACCGCGGAGGCCGCCTACTACCTGGCGGCCAACCGCAACAAGCGCTCGGTCACCTGCGACATCAGCACGCCCGAAGGCCAGGAACTGGTGCGCGCGCTGGCCGCCCAGAGCGATGTGGTGCTGGAGAACTACAAGGTCGGCCAACTGAAGAAGTACGGCCTGGACTACGACTCGCTCAAGGCGATCAAGCCGGACCTGATCTATTGCTCGGTGACGGGCTTCGGCCAGACCGGTCCCTACGCGGCCCGCCCCGGTTACGACTTCATCATCCAGGGCATGGGCGGCTTCATGAGCCTGACCGGCGAGCGCGACGACCTGCCCGGCGGCGGCCCGCAGAAGGCCGGCGTGGCCATCTCCGACCTGATGACCGGCCAGTACGCCACCATCGCCGTGCTGGCCGCGCTGGCCCACCGCGAGCGTACGGGCGAAGGCCAGTACATCGACATGGCCCTGCTCGACGTGCAGGTGGCCATGCTGGCCAACATGAATACCAATTACCTGGCCAGCGGCGTGGCGCCCAGGCGCTGGGGCAACGCGCACCCCAACATCGTCCCCTACCAGACCTTCCAGGCCGCCGATGGCTGGATCATCGTCGCGGTGGGCAATGACGGGCAGTTCCGCAAGTTCGTCGCCGCCGGCGGGCGCCCCGAGCTGGCCGACGATCCGCGCTTCGCCACCAACCCGCAGCGCGTGGCGCACCGCGACGTGCTGGTGCCGATCATCGCCGAGATGGTCAGACCGCGCACCCGCGCCCAGTGGATCCTCGACCTGGAAGCCGCCGGCGTCCCCTGCGGCCCGATCAATACCCTGGACGACGTGTTCGACGATGCCCAGGTCAAGGCGCGCGGCCTGCGCGTGGACCTGCCGCACCCCAGCGCCGGCGAAGTCAAGCTGGTGGGCAGCCCGATCAAGATGAGCGCGACGCCACCCGAAGCCGTGCGCCACCCGCCGCTGCTGGGCGAACACACGGATGCCGTGCTCGGCGACATGCTGGGCTATACGCCGGAGCAGATTGCCGCACTGCGCGCCAAGGGCGTGCTGTAAGTCAGGCATGGCCGCCTGCGCCGCTCCGGCGGCGCGGGCGGAAAGTTGCAGTAGCCGTAGCGAAACAAGCAGAGAACCTTACCCTGTGCGCGCCGGCGTCCGGCGCGTGCCCCACCAAGAGAGGAGTTTGGATGCTGACCGACGCCCTGCTGGCCTTCCTGCACTTTACTTTCATCTTCCTGCTGATCGCCCTGATGACCGCCGAGGCCGTCGTGCTGCGGCCCGGCATGACCCCGGCCACGCTCAGGCGGCTCTCGGTCTACGACCTGATCTACTTCCTGTCCGCCATGGCGGTGCTGGCGACCGGCCTGCTGCGGCTGTTCTACGGCGCCAAGGGCGCGCAGTTCTACCTGCACAACCCGTGGTTCCACGCCAAGATCACTGTGTTCGTAGTGATTGCGCTGTGCTCGCTGCCGCCCACCTTCGCCATCCAGCGCTGGCGCCGTCAGGCGCGCAGCCTGCCGGACTTCGTGCCGATGCCGGCCGAGCTGAAATCCGCCCGGCGCTGGGTCATGATCGAGGCCCACCTGCTGATCCTGCTGCCGCTATGCGCGGTGATGATGGCGCGCGGCATCGGCATGAAGTAGGCTCCGCCAGCTTGTAAACGAGATTCCCAGCCGCCAGGCCCAGGCCGCCTCGCGCGCCCAGATTCCCAATCCCTACCGACGCATCCCCATGTTCAAGCAAAAACTTGCCGCGGCGCTGTTCGCCGCAGCCCTGCCCGCCATTGGCATCCTTGGCGCCATCGGCGCGGCGCCAGCCGCCGCCGCGGCCGCCTACCCGGTCAAGCCCCTCAAGTTCGTGGTGCCCTACCCGGCCGGCGGCCCGCTCGACACCGTGGCGCGCGCCATCGGCGACAAACTCAAGGACAGCCTTGGCCAGCCCGTCGTGGTGGAAAACCGCCCCGGCGCCGGCGGCAATATCGGTGCCGACTACGTGGCCAAGCAGCCCGCCGACGGCTACACGATCGTGATGGGCGCGGTAGCCACCCACGCCATCAACCCGACGTTGTTCGCCAGGATGCCTTACGACCCGGTTAAGGACTTCAGCCCGATCACGCTGGTGGCCGACGTGCCCAACGTGCTGGTCATGCATCCCGGCAAGGCCGCCGAGCTGCATATCGGCAATGTGCGCGAGCTGGTGGAGTACGCGCGCAAGAACCCCGGCAAACTGGACTATGCCTCGGGCGGCAACGGCAGCGCCGGCCACCTGTCCGGCGAGTTGTTCAAGAGCCTGGCCAGGGTGAGCATGGTTCACATTCCCTATAACGGCGCGTCGCCCGCGCAGTTGTCGGTGCTGTCCGGGCAGACCGACATGATCTTCGACAACCTCGCCTCGGCCTCGGCCAATATCAAGGCCGGCAAGCTCAAGGCGTTTGCCGTCACCACCGCCACGCGTGCCGCCGCCTTCCCCGAGTTGCCGACCATTGCGGAGGCTGGCAAAGGCTTGGGGCTGGAGGGCTTTGACATCTCCACGTGGTTCGGCGTGTTCGCGCCGGCCAATACGCCGAAGGAGATCGTCGACCGTCTCAACCACGAGATCGTGGCCATCCTCAAGACCGACGACATGAAGGCCAGGCTGGCCCGGATTGGCGCCCAGCCGGCGCCGACCACGCCGGAGCAGTTCGGGGCGCTGGTGCAGCGTGAGTTGAAGAAGTATGCGCAGATCGTCAAGGTGTCTGGTGCCAAGGTGGACTGATCCGCCAGGCAAAACGCCGCCCCTTGAATGAAAAACGGCCCGCGCGGGCCGTTTTTCATTCCTGTTCGGGGCGTCCCCGCCAGCCGTCAGGACACCTCCGGACTGGTCGCGCCGGACTCCGCGCGCGGCAGCAGCAAGCCCACCTGGATGATGCGTGGCCCGTCCATGCGCGTCACGGTCAGCTTCAATCCAGCGATCTCCACCGCGTCGCCCTCCACCGGCGGCGACGTAAATGCCTTCTGCATGGCAGCTTCCAGCGTCCGGGCGGCTTCGTCGGCGCTCAGCTCCCGCGTACCGTAAAGCCCCGCCACATCCCGCAGCATGGCCTCCCCGGACAAGAGGAAATCATGGCTTGCCTTGCCCCAGGCCGGCGCCGGCCCGGGGCGGTGGAACAGCAGCGCCAGCATCGGCACGCTGGTGGCAGGCGCCAGGATGGCAACCACGTCGCCGGCCGCCAACATGGTCTGCTCGGGTGCTACCAGGGCCTTGTCGCGCACCACCGTCAGCAAGCGGCAGCGCGGCGGCAACTCAAGCTGGTCGCCGCGCAGGTTCTCGGTGGGGGAATCCACCCCGACCCTGAACTGCATCACCTCCAGCGCCGGCCCATGGGTGCCGTGCAGGCGCGCGCGGGCCAGCGGCTCGGGATAGGCGGGCCGCAACACACGCGCCAGCCGTGCCGCCAGCGGCACGGTGGTGCCCTGCAGCAGCAGGCTGGCCAGCACCACCGCAAACGCAATGCGAAACAGCAGCCCGGAGTCCGGCATGCCCTGCAGCATCGGGAACAGCGCCAGCACGATGGGCACGGCCCCGCGCAAGCCCATCCACGCCACGAAGCCCTTCTCGCGCGCGCTGAAACGGAACGGCAGCAGCGCCAGCCAGACTGCCGCCGGGCGCGCCACCAGCATGAGGAAGGCCGCCACCGCCACCGCCGGCAGCGCCACTTCCCAGATCCGGTGGGGCGCCACCAGCAGGCCAAGCAGCAGGAACATCGCGGACTGCGACAGCCAGGCCATGCCATCCATCGCCCGCATGGTGTCGGCGCTGACCGCACGGTCGCGGTTGCCCACCAGGATGCCGGTCAGGTAGACCGCCAGGAAGCCGCTGCCGCCCGCGGTCTGCACGATCGCGAACACCATGGCACCGCCAGAGCACAGCAGGATGGCCTGCAAGCCTTCGGCCACGCGCATGCGCTCCATCACATTGGCCAGGCAGTAGCCCAACCCGAGCCCGAGCAAGCCGCCCACCCCAAACTGCACCAGCAGGCGCCACACCAGCGCGCCGGGGCTCAGGCCGGCGGGCGCGGCGATCCAGTCGATCAGCGTCAGGGTCAGGAAGATGGCCATCGGGTCGTTGATGCCGGACTCGATCTCCAGCACGCTGGCGACCCGCTCCTTGAGCCGGATGCCGCTGGTATTGAGCAGCGAGAACACCGCCGCGGCATCGGTCGAGCCCACGATGGCGCCCAGCAGCAGGCCGAGCTTCCAGTCGATCTCCAGCACCCAGGCGGCGAACAGGCCCACCAGCCCGGTCGTGACCAGGACCCCGACGGTGGCCAGCGACAGGGACGGCCGCAACGCAACCCGGAAAGTCGCCAGCCGGGTACGCAGGCCGCCATCGAGCAGGATCACCGCCAACGCCAGGTTGCCGACCAGGAAGCTCAGCCAGGTGTTGGCAAAGCGGATGCCGCCGGGGCCATCCACGCCAGCCAGCATGCCGACCGCCAAGAAGACAAGCAGGAAAGGCACGCCCAGGCGCGCCGAGAAGGCGCCCACCACAATGCCCAGGGACATCACGATGGCGCCGATCAGGATGACATGGTCAATGCTTTCCAAGACGGCTTTCCCTTTCAGTACCAATGCCGCGCCGCATCGGCCGCGGGCTGCGTACGCGGCGGCAACGGCAGCGCAGCCGACGATGATAACGCAGCGCCATGTCAGCACTGCCGCGCCCCCGTTGCGAGGCGCAATCCGGCGCCGGCGCCATGCCGTCCGGCCCGCCTTCATATGTCGCCTAGGGAGATACCCGGAGATTGACCATTTTTGCAGACATCTGAAAGGTAGCTGAAAGGTCCCCCCCTTAATTTCCACCCTGCCAGCGGCAGGACGAATGCAAGCGTCATTTTTGCGCACTGCAACATCGACGGCCGCACGGATTTCAAGCAGTTTTTTCGAGGAGAATCATTTTGCGCATTCGTAGCCAAAAGGACTTTGCCTCCGGCCTGATGTTCATCCTGGTCGGATTCGGCTTTTCCTGGGTCGCACGTGGTTATTCCATGGGCACCGCCGCCAAGATGGGCCCGGGATATTTCCCGTTCTGGCTCGGCATCGTGCTCGCCCTGCTGGGCGCGCTGGTGCTGTGGGGTTCCCTGTCCGCCAAGAAGGAAGAAGATCAGCTGGCGCGCTGGGACATCAAGACGCTGTTGTGGATCCTGGGTTCGGTGGTGCTGTTCGGCCTCATGCTCAAGCCGCTGGGCATGGTGTTGTCCGTGCTGGTCCTGGTACTGGTGTCCTCGATGGCCAGCCATGAATTCAGCTGGAAAGGCGCTGTCGCAAACGCGGTCATCCTGGTGCTGATCAGCATGGGTGCGTTCGTGTATGGCATCAATCTGCAGATGCCGGTGTGGCCTGCATTCTTGGCAGGTTAAGGAGACGGCCATATGGAACTACTAGCCAACCTGGGCCTCGGCTTCTCGACCGCCCTGACGCTGCAAAACCTGGCATACGCCTTCCTGGGCTGCGTGCTGGGTACCCTGATCGGCGTGCTGCCGGGCCTGGGGCCTCTGGCCACCATCGCCATGCTGCTGCCGGTGACCTACACGCTGCCGCCGGTGGCCGCGCTCATCATGCTGGCCGGTATTTACTACGGCGCCCAGTACGGTGGCTCCACCACCGCCATTCTGGTCAACCTGCCGGGTGAATCGTCGTCGGTGGTGACTACCATCGATGGCTACCAGATGGCCAGGCGAGGACGAGCGGGGGTGGCGTTAGCCACCGCCGGCCTGGGCTCGTTCTTCGCCGGCTGCGTGGCTACCCTGATCCTGGCGGCATTTGCTGCGCCGCTGTCGGAACTGGCGTTCAAGTTCGGTCCCGCCGAATACTTCTCGCTGATGGTGCTGGGCCTGATCGGCGCCGTGGTGCTGGCTTCCGGTTCGCTGGTCAAGGCCATTGCGATGATCGTGCTGGGCCTGCTGCTGGGCCTGGTCGGTACCGACGTGAACTCGGGCGCGGCGCGCTTCTCCTTCGACGTGCCTGAACTCACCGACGGCCTGAACTTCGTCTCGGTGGCGATGGGTGTGTTCGGTTTCGCGGAAATCATCGCGAACCTGGAACAGAAGGATGCCCGCGAGACCTTCACCGACCACATCACCAACCTGTTCCCGACCAAGGAAGACTTCAAGCGCATGATCCCCGCGGTGCTGCGTGGCACGGTGCTGGGTTCGGCGCTGGGCATCCTGCCGGGTGGCGGTGCTGCGCTGGCTTCGTTTGCGGCCTACTCGCTGGAAAAGAAGACCTCGAAGTACGCGCATGAGTTCGGCAAGGGTGCCATCGAAGGCGTGGCAGGCCCGGAATCGGCCAACAACGCCGCTGCGCAAACCTCCTTCATCCCGCTGCTGACGCTGGGCATTCCGCCCAACGCGGTGATGGCGCTGATGGTGGGTGCGATGACCATCCACAACATCCAGCCGGGCCCGCAGGTCATGACCAGCAACCCCGCGCTGTTCTGGGG